>JBAUDS010000067.1:0-17377 GCA_049678185.1 Thermoanaerobaculia bacterium | reverse complement strand
TAGTATTCGGGGGTTCGAGTTTCGTTCGATCTGGGTGAGGGACAAGGATGGCAATACGGTGACCGATCCCTCCGGATTTCCCCTCGGTGGCGAGCGGTCCTTCCAGATGAATCTGGAATATATTCTGATCGTCGGCGGGCCCTTTAGGGTGGTCCTGTTCCAGGACACCGGCAAAGTTTTTCTCGGCGAGCAGGATTTTAGTGCGAAGAACTTCAGCGCCACGGCTGGTGTCGAATTTCAGGTCAATGTTCCCATGCTGGGAGCTCCTTTGCGCTTCATATACTCGAGCAACATCCGTCCGTTCCCGGACGACCGATTCCAGACCTTTCAATTCAGTATAGGTCCAAGTTTCTAACCTAAGAGGAGAGCGTTTTCAATGTGTCACAACATCAAGACTCCGTACTCATGGCGAGCCAGACTGTCGCTAGTAGCTGCATTGTCCCTGGTGCTAATGAGTCAGGCTGGTGCAGCTCTGGCTCAGTCCGGAGAGTCGTCAGTCGCTGCGACCAGAATGGCGGTGATAGACGTCCAAAGACTCCTGTTCGATTCGAAGGTAGGCCAGCAGGCGGTCGAAACCCTGCGCAATCTTCGGGAACAGAAACAGGCGGAAGCCCAGACGCATCAGAGTGAGATCACCGCTCTCCGCGACCGGGTGGCCGAAGGCCGGCTGTCACTGTCCCAGGACCGACTCGCAGAGCTCGAAAAGCAGGTGGAAGACAAGCTAATCGACTACCAGCGCTTCCAGGACGATGCCGAGAGAGAGCTGCAAGAGGGCCAGGAAGAGACCTTTGGGGCCATCGAGCGTGATGTCATGCCGATCATCAACCAGGCGGCCGTCGAGCTCGGCTACTCGGTGATCTTGAACAAGTTCCAAAGTGGTCTCCTGTTTGCGTCGGAAACCATAGACATCACCGACACCATTCTGGAGCGGTTCAACCAGGCTACGGCGGCACCGGCACCGGCACCGGAGACACCGGAGGAGAACTAGCCCTTTGGCGTCCTACCGACTGTCCCAGTTAGCCGAGCTCGTGGGCGGTAAGGTCAAGGGGGATCCCGACCGGGAGATCGACTCCCTCCGACCGCTCGACACGGCTGGACCGCGTGATCTTTCTTTTCTGACCAACTCGCGCTATCGGCGCCAGGCGGCGGAGAGTGGAGCCGGCGCTCTGTTGGTGGATCCGGCCTGCCAGAATATCGCCAAGGACCTGGTCATAGTCGAGGATCCTTACTTCTCCCTGGCGACCCTGCTCGACATTTTCGAGCAGAAGAGCGAGCCGGATCCAGGAATCCATCCGACGGCCATCATCGGGGACGGGGCAGATGTTGCAGCGAGCGCATCGGTTGGGGCTTATTCGGTGATCGGCCGAGACAGCCAGATTGGCGAGGGCGCCACTCTCCATTCCCATGTTGTTATTGGCAACCACTGTGTGGTCGGGAGGGATGCGATTCTCTACCCACGGGTGGTACTCTACGACCTCTGCGAAGTGGGAGCCCGGAGCATCCTGCATTCCGGAGTGGTGCTCGGCAGCGACGGATTCGGCTACGCCCTCCACGAGGGCCGGCACGAAAAGCTGCCGCACATAGGCAAGGTCGTCGTCGAGGAAGATGTCGAAATCGGAGCCAACACGACTATCGACCGGGGTCTACTCGACGAAACGCGTTTGGGAGCGGGAAGCAAGATCGACAACCTCGTGCAAGTGGCTCACAATGTTCGTCTTGGACGTGGTTGCATTCTCGTCTCCCAATCCGGTCTCTCCGGCAGCACGCGATTGGGTAACGGCGTGGTGATGGCCGGCCAGTCAGGAGCCGCCGGACACCTGGAGCTCGGTGACGGAGCCCAGGTAGCGGCCAAGTCGGCCGTTTTCAAATCGGTGCCGAGCGGCAAGACCGTCGCCGGCATACCGGCGGGAGATGCGGCCGGCTGGAGACGGCAGCAGGCCTTGACCAGGAGATTGGCCGAGATGTTTCGACGCCTGCGGGCTCTCGAGACGAAGGTCATGGGTGCCGAGCAGGAGGACAGCAGTGAGTAAGGAAGAGCCGTTGATGGATATCAGGTGGATCATGTCGGTGATCCCACACCGTTATCCTCTCCTGCTTGTCGACCGCGTGCTGGAGATCGAGCCCAAGAAGCGAATCGTCGTCGTCAAGAACGTCACCGTCAACGAGGAGTTCTTTGCCGGGCACTTTCCGGGCCATCCGGTGATGCCGGGTGTCCTGGTGATCGAAGCGATGGCGCAAGCCGGTGGTCTGCTCCTGATGCACGATGTTCCGGACCGCAAGAACAAGGTCATCTATTTCACCACCATCAATAAGGCGAAATTTCGGCGGCCCGTGGTGCCTGGAGATCAGCTGAGAATCGAGATCGATATTCTTCGCCTGCGAGAGGTCTTCTGCAAATTGTCCGCGCGGGCACTGGTCGACGGGCAACTCGTGGCTGAGGCCGTGCTCTCGTCGGCAATGATGGATCGATAGGCAGAGCGTCGCCCTCCTGGGGAGTCTTGTCCCACTCCGAGCCGCTACTACTGAGACAATCATGTCTGCTGAGATTCATGACACAGCGATAGTAGATCCCGGTGCCGAACTGGCCGCCGGAGTTGTTGTAGGACCCTACGCCGTGGTCGGTGCGGAGGTGAGTATCGGCGCTCGGACCGAGATCGGTGCCGGGGCCCAGATTGCTGGTCCCACCCGGATGGGCGTCGAAAACAGGGTATTCTCCCACGCCTGCATCGGCTTCGATCCCCAGGATCTCAAGTACCAGGGGGAGAGGACCCGCCTGGAGATTGGTAATCGCAATCTGTTTCGGGAGTTTGCGACGGTCCACCGGGGGACGGAAGCGGGTGGGGGATATACCTCGATCGGCAGCGACAATCTTTTTATGGCGTACACCCATGTGGCGCACGATTGCCACATTGGAGATCGTACGATCTTCAGCAACGGCGCGACCCTGGCCGGTCACGTTCTGGTCGAAGACGACGCTGTGGTGGGCGCATACAGCGGGATTCATCAGTTCTGCCGGGTGGGTCGTCACGCCTACATCGGGGGCTATTCGGTCGTTAGCCAGGATGCCCTGCCTTTTGTCAAGACCGTCGGCTACAAGCCGGCCTGCTACGGTGTGAATACCATCGGTCTGCGAAGAAAGGGCTTTGACAACCAGACTCTCAAGACGCTGGACAGGGCCGTGCGGATCCTGCTGCGCTCGGGGCTCAACACAACACAGGCTTTGGATCGGCTGCGGGAGGAGTTCTCGGGGACACCGGAGATCGACTACCTGATCGCCTTTGTTACTACGACACAGCGGGGGATCACCAAATCATTGCCTGGGCGCCGTACCAGCAGAGGGGCCGCCACTGAGTAGCCTCCGTGTAGGAGTGGTCGGGACGGGGGCCCTTGGCCGTCATCATGTTCGTATCCTGTCGCAGCTCCCGGGAGTCGACCTGGTTGGCCTCTACGACCGGCGGCCGGAGCGTGGCGAGGTGGTGGCCAAGGAGTTTGGCACCCGCTCCTGGCCCGATCTGGAGAGTCTGGCGCAGGAGGTCGAAGCGGCGGTGGTCGCGGTGCCGACCGTCGATCATGCGGAGATCGGTTGCTGGCTCCTCGAGAACGGCACCCATGTTCTCATCGAGAAACCGATGGCCTCGTCGCTGGAGGAGGCAGATCGCCTGCTCGATGCCGCCGGTGACCGGGTCATTGCCGTTGGCCATGTCGAGTTCTTCAACCCTGCGGTCCAGAGCCTGCTCGAGTTGGGAAGTCCGCCGGGATTCGTCGAGGTTCATCGGCTGGCCGTCTTCACACCACGTAGCCTCGACGTCGATGTGGTGTTGGATCTGATGATTCACGACCTCCAGATACTCCATTCGCTCGACACCAGCCCGGTGGCCGAGGTGCGGGCGACCGGTATCAGCGTCCTGTCGCCACGCATCGACATCGCCAATGCGCGCATTGCCTTGGAGTCGGGGTGTGTCGCCAACCTCACCGCATCCAGGGTTTCTTCCGAGAGAGTTCGAAAGCTGAGAGTCTTCCTGCAGGGGAGGGGATACTACTCGGTCGACTATCATCAGCAGGAAATCAAGGGCTATCGGCTCGAGGGGGGCGAAGAGGAGCGGCGCATTGTCCCCGACAATCTCCTTGTCCAACAGGAGGAGCCGCTCAAAAGAGAGCTGGAAGCATTCATATCTCGATGTCAGGGAGAAAATAGCCCCTTTGTCAGTGGCCAGTTGGGCCGCCAGGCACTGGAGACGGCCTTCTCTGTCGTCGATGCGATTCCGTAAAGGAGAGTCAGATGAGCGAGGTTCGAATCGGTGTCATCGGTGGGAGCGGCCTCTACCAGATGGAGGGTCTCCAGGTAGAGGATGAAAGGCAGATCGAGACGCCGTTTGGCGAGCCATCGGATCCTTTTGTCTTGGGGGATCTGGACGGCAACAAAGTGGCCTTTCTGGCTCGACACGGCCGCGGTCACAGGATACTGCCCTCCGAGCTCAATTTTCGAGCCAATATCTATGGCTTCAAGGTTCTGGGTGTCGAGTGGCTGGTTTCGGTCAGTGCCGTCGGTTCGATGAAAATAGACTATCGGCCGACCGACATCGTCATTCCGGATCAATTCTTCGACCGCACTCGCCACCGGGAGGACACCTTTTTTGGCAATGGATTGGTGGCCCATGTCTCGCTGGCACATCCGATCTGCCCGGTGCTGCACGAGATATTCTTCGAAGGCGCCAAGCAGGCCGGGGCTCGGGTCCACAAAGGCGGGACTTATCTGTGCATGGAGGGTCCGCAGTTCTCGACCCGGGCCGAATCGGAGATCTATCGGCAGTGGGGTGTCGACATCATCGGCATGACCAATCTGCAAGAGGCGAAACTGGCGCGCGAGGCCGAGATCTGCTACGCCACCGTGGCCATGGTGACCGACTACGACTGCTGGCACGAAGAGGAGGAAGATGTCAGCGGCCAGGCGGTTATGGAAGTAGTCCAGCAGAACGCCTCAACGGCTCAGGATGTAGTCAAGCGCATCGTCAGACGGCTGCCGACTGAGCGGAGCTGTGGCTGCGGCGAGTGCCTGAAGCACGCGCTGATCACCGAGCCCGAGTTGATCCCTGAAAAGACACGCCGTGATCTGGAGCCCATCGTCGGCAAGTATCTCGGCGAAGTCGAGAAGGGCTGATCGGGTCGGCTACTTTGAGCTTGGCATGAAGAGGATTCTAGTCACCAACGACGACGGGGTCTTCTCGGAAGGCGTCAAGCTCCTGGCTCGAGAGCTTTCGGCGATCGCGGCCGTCACCGTGGTGGCGCCCGACAGGGAGCAGAGCGCCGCTGGCCATTCGCTGACCCTCCACCGTCCGCTTCGCATGCGACAGTTGGAGGAGAACGTTTATTCGGTCGATGGCACGCCGACCGATTGCGTCAACCTGGCGGTGCTCTGGTTGCAGAAGACCGATCCTCCCGATCTGGTGGTCTCAGGAATCAATTTCGGCTCCAACCTGGGCGACGATGTGACCTACTCCGGTACGGTCAGCGCGACCTTCGAGGGGACTCTCCTCGGAATCCCGTCGATAGCGTTCAGCCAGGAGGTTGGGGAGAACTTCTCGTTCGACTCCGCGGCCACATTCGCCCGGCGTTTCGTGGAGGTCTTGTTGACGGATCCTCTACCCGAAGATCTGCTGCTCAACGTCAATATCCCTGTCGGGACGATCAAAGGCGTGCGATTCACCCGCTTGGGAAAGAGGATGTACAAACAGGTCGTCATCGAAAAAGAGGATCCGCGTGGCCGACAGTACTTCTGGATAGCCGGGACTCCCGAGTGGCAGGAAGAGGAGGGCACGGATCACGAGGCGGTCTCCTCCGGTCTCGTCTCGGTAACCCCCCTCCATCTGGATCTGACGGACTATCGGGGGCTCGAACAGAGCCCGCAGTGGAGTCGTCGGCTGGAGCAGCTGGCGGAGAGCCTGAGTCTTTGAGCTCCGACTTCAGCTATCAGCGTGAGCGGATGGTGCGACTCGTCGCTTCGCGAGGCGTCGAGGACGCCCGGGTTCTCCAGGCCATGCGCGACATACCCCGGCACGTCTTTGTGCCCGGCGAGATTCGTTCGCAGGCCTACGGAGATCATGCTCTCCCCATTGGCTCCTCACAGACCATCTCGCAGCCCTATGTCGTGGCCCAGATGACTGCGCTGCTGGACGTGCAGGCCGAGCATTCGGTGCTGGAGGTGGGCACCGGCTCGGGATACCAAACCGCGATTCTGGCCAAGTTGGCGCGGCGGGTATTCAGCCTCGAAAGGGTCTCCCAGTTGGCCCAACGGGCGATCCAGCGTATGCGCGAGTTAGGCCTGGAGAATGTAAAAATCCAGACTTTCGACGGCTCGGTCGGTTGGAGCGAGATGGCTCCGTTCGACCGGATAATCGTCACTGCTGGGGCACCGAGTGCTCCCAAGCCGCTGCTCGATCAGCTGGCGGTCGGGGGACAGCTGGTCATACCGGAAGGAGGCCGAGAGCTCCAGCGGCTCGTGGTCTATCGCAAGACAAAACGAGGCACACGACGTCAAGAAGGGGAGGCGGTGGTTTTTGTTCCCCTTATTGGCCGCCACGGGTGGCAGGAAAGCTGATAGATGGAACTGCTTCGAGATCTCTGGCTTCGCCTTCACGAGACCCTCAACGGCCTGCTGCACTGGGTCGAAGATTTCGCCGCCACGCCCTACGGTGGCTGGGCGCTCTTCATACTCGCCTTTGCCGAGAGCAGCGTCTTTCCAATTCCACCCGATATTTTGTTGATCGCTCTATGCCTTGGCGACCCGGAGTCTTCCTTCTGGTTTGCCGCCATCTGCTCGCTGGGCTCGGTCCTCGGGGGTATGGCGGGCTATGCCCTGGGCTACTTCGGTGGTCGGCCCCTGCTGTACAAGATGTTTCCGGCCGAAAGCATCGAGTGGGTCGAGAGCTATTACGATCGCTACAATGCTTGGGCCACCGGGATAGCGGGCCTGACGCCTCTGCCCTACAAGCTGGTCACCATCTCCGGTGGTGTCTTTGCCATTCAGTTCAAGATCTTCGTGCTGGCATCGGCTGTCTCTCGTTCGGCCAGGTTCTTTGCGGTGGCGGCGGTCGTCTACGTGTTTGGTGACGCAGCCAAGGTGTTCATCGAGAAGAACCTCAACTGGCTGTCGATAGCATTTGTTATTCTTCTCGTCCTCGGCTTCTGGGTCATCAGTCGCAGCTCCAAGAGGGCCCGCAAGCCAACCGGCGATGAGCCGGAGGAAATCGAGGCGTGAGCCCGGGCCAGCGGGAAGGCCGGAGGCTCCTCGTCAGTGGCCGAGTTCAGGGAGTGGGTTTCCGGTGGTTTGCGCGCCGTGCCGCTGCCGAGCTCGGCGTCACCGGCTGGGTGCGCAATCTCCCCAGTGGTGATGTAGAGGTCCAGGCCGCGGGATCGCCCGCAACACTGGACCGGCTAAAGCAAGAGCTCGAGCGGGGCCCGGGAGGCGCCCGGGTGAGCTCCGTGAGAGAGGAGCAGATCGCTTCCGTCCCCGAGTGGGAGAGCTTCGACGTGGTTTTTTGATGGTCGCAAGGAGAGAGATAGATGGATGATCTCAAGGCATATATTCGCGAGGTTCCCGATTTTCCCAAGGAGGGGATCCTCTATTACGACATCAGCACTCTGCTGCAGAACCCGTTGGCCCTGCGGATGACGATCGATCGCTTCGTCTGGCTGTTTGCCGGCAAGCACGTAGACAAGGTCATCGGTATCGAGTCTCGTGGCTTTATGTTCGCGTCGATCGTGGCCTACAACCTGGATGCCGGCTTTGTGCCGGTGCGCAAGCCCGGAAAGCTGCCGGCCAAGACCATCGATGAAACCTATGATCTCGAGTACGGGACCGACACCCTCGAAATGCACCAAGATGCCGTCGAACCCGGCGAAAAGGTACTCATAGTCGACGACCTCATGGCGACCGGCGGCACCGCTGCGGCTTCTGCCAGGCTGGTGGAATCGCTGGGAGGGAAGGTCGTGGGCTTCGGTTTCGTGGTGGAGCTGACATTCCTGAATGGCCGAAAGGAGCTCGAAGGATACGAAGTCGAATCGCTGATCCGGTACTGACCGGAACGAGCGCGCCAAGTGGGTCGAGCGGGCTAGCCGCTGTCGGCCGGACAGCGTATAATTCGCTGCTTCATAGGCGGCTGTAGCTCAGCTGGATAGAGCTGGGGCTTCCTAAGCCCTGAGTCGGGGGTTCGAGTCCTCCCAGCCGCACCAAGATCAACAGATTTCTCAAACCTGCGAATAAAACGCGAGCCACCGAGATGAGTCATCGACTAACTCGAAAAGACATGAAGAGGGACGAGCTCCGAGAGTCCCTTGGAACAGCTGTAGACTTTTTGCGCGATCACGGCCGAAAGATCGTGGCAGGGATCGTGGCGCTGTTGATCCTGGTGGCCATTGCAGCCGGCTATCGCGAGTATCAGCAGCGACGCGAGATCACGGCCGCCGAGGAGCTTGCCGAAGCGCTCCGCATATACCAGGCCCCAGTGGTGCCAGGCGGGGCAACCCCGCCGGATTCGGACCAACCGACATTTGCCACCGAGGAGGCTCGTGCAGCCGCCGCTCTGGAAATGTTCGACCAGGTCCGGTCGGACCACGCGGGCACCGATGCGGCTGACATTGCCAAGGTGTATCGAGCAGAGTTGGCCACCCAGGGAGGGGAGCTTGCGCTGGCTCGCGAGCTCTGGGAGGAGTTTCTCGAGCGGCAGAAAGACAATATGCTGGCCGCCGAGGTGCAGCTCAACCTGATGTCGCTCGATCGGCTCGAGGGACGGGGTGACGAGCTCATCATTCGGCTCAACTCGATGCTCGATTCCCCGCAACGGAACAGCCTGCCCGCCGACGTTCTCCTCAATCAACTGGCCATCACCCTCGAGGATTCCGGGCGGGAGGAAGAGGCTCGTCGGGCCTATCGGCGTATCATCGACGAGTTCCCAACCTCCCCCTACGTCGACGGGGCACGCGCTCGCGCCGAATCGTGATCAGCCCTTATCGGATTCTGGAGCGCAAGCGGGCCGGAGGCTCGCTACGCGACGCCGAGGTGCGCGCGGTGGTCGCAGGGGCTACCGATGGCAGCTGGAGTGACGGTCAGCTTGCTGCTTTCCTCATGGCTGCCGCCATCCAGGGGTTGGGTGCCGAGGAGACCCACAGTCTGACTCTGGCCATGCTCGAGTCGGGTGAGCAATGGGACCTGGCGGCGGATATCCCGACCCTTACCGACAAACATTCGACCGGCGGAGTCGGAGACAAGGTCTCGCTGGTCCTGGCGCCGTTGTTGGCGGCCTGCGGCGTGCCGATCGTCATGCTCACCGGGCGTGCACTCGGCCATACCGGGGGGACGGCCGACAAGCTGGAGGTTGTCCCGGGGCTCGACTTGCAGCTCGATCGAGCTCGTTGTCTGGATCTCCTCGAAGAAGTCGGCCTGGCCGTGGGTGTCGCAACCTCGGCCATCGCGCCCGCCGACAGTCGTCTCTACCAACTGCGCGATCAGACGGCGACAGTGGCATCGTTGCCATTGATCACCGCAAGTGTCTTGTCGAAGAAGCTGGCGACCGGCGCGGCAGCTCTCGTCTTCGACGTCAAGACCGGCAATGGCGCCTTTCTCGCGGACGCGAGCGAGTCCAGGGCCTTGGCAGAGCTGCTGGTGCAGACCTGTGTGTCACTCGGCCGCAAAGCCAGTGCGTTGATCACCGATATGAGCCAGCCGCTTGGTCGCTGGGTCGGTCACGCCTCGGAGCTCACAGAGACCCTGGAATGCCTCGCCGGCGACGGCCCCGACGACGTCATGGAGGTGGTCTACGCCCTGGCACTCGAGCTGGCCGCCCTGTCGCGGGTGGAGCTCGACACGTCGCAGCTCGATGATGCCATCTCTTCGGGACGGGCGCGGGAGAGGTTCGAGCGGTGGGCGGTTCTGCAGGGTGGCGATCGAGATTGGCTGGCGGCGCCGGACCTGGCGCTGGGAGACCACGAGTATGTCCTCGAAGCCGGCGCCGACGGGGTGCTGTCGCAAGTTGAAACCAGAACCATAGGCCGGCTGCTCGGAGAAGCGGCGGTCAGCGGCAGCGGCCGATCGCGGAGAATCGATCCGGCCGTGGCGCTCCACTACAGCGCCCGACTCGGGGATCGGGTGAGAGCGGGGCAGGAAATCGGCCGGCTCTATGCCAGCCGCGCCGATGACCGGCTGGCGGCGGAGCTGCGTAGCTGCTTTGTGGTCGCGGAGGAGGGGGCCGCGCCGCCGCTGATCGTGGAGCGAGTAGCGGGTGACCTTGCCTAGGTGCCAGAGTTGCCGAAGTTGTTCTCGAGAATCGACAAATCGGCGTTGTTGACCCTACCGTCGTTGTTGAGATCGCAGGCGCCGCTATAGCGCGGGTCGCCCGACGATGTGCCGAAGCACAGGCCCACGAGCACCAGGTCCTCGCCATCGACACGACCGTCGCCGTTGACATCCCCTTTGCCGCCACCACCGCCACCGCCGCCGCCGCCACCACCATCACCGGAGGAGAACGACGCCACGGGGATGGATCGCGAATTGCCTGCCAGGTCCGAGGTCTGAATCCGAACTTGCGGGGTGGCGCTGAGCGAGCCGCCAACGCTAGCCGTCAGCTGGGCCCGTCGCGGATCTCCAGACACGTTGGTGGAAACCTGCTGACCGTCGATGGTGAAGTATGTCTGGCCCAGGTCGATACCCGAGCCCGACTCGTGCAGCAGGGCCAAGAGCGAGTCGCCGGGGTTGATCGAGTTCTTGTCGCCGGATTTCTCGGCACCGCTGAAAACCGGACCGAGGCTGTCGACACCGATGAGCTTGTCCCGGAACAACTGCGCCAAAAGCTGGAAGCCGGCGCTATTGGGGTGTCCGACGTTGTCGTTTCCCTGGTAATAAAGCGTCTGGTAGCTGTTGGGGGTATAGAAGAATTCCTCCCAGGGCTCACCGGTCGGTCGCGGTCCGGTCGAGGTCTTCTCGCGGATAGCGACTATGAGTTCGAAGGTAACCTCGTTATCACGGTCTTTCTTGGCCGTCGGTTTGCGCGGAATGACAGTGGAATAGAGCGGCGCCCAACCTCGGTCCCTCACCTTGGCCGCCATGCTCTCGAGATTCTTGACGGTGGATTCGATCGACGTTCTGCCGGCGTCGATGTGGTTGACGTCGTTGGTGCCCTCCATGATGATGACCGAGAGAACCTCGTCGTCCGCTACCGAGTTGAGCACCCCGTTGAGCCGACTCAGACCTTGTGCTGTGGTCTCACCTCCGACCCCTTCGTTGTCCACCACTACATCTTCAAAGCCCGCCTGCTGTCCGAGCATGGGACCCAGGCGTCCGGGATAGCCTCCCAGGCCCTGCTCGTCGAACCGATCGCTACCCTCGGTGATGCTGTCGCCAAAAGCGACGACCACACGCCGAGCGCGGGCAGGCTCGGATCCGAGCGCCAGCGTCACGAGCAGCACAATCCCGAGAACAATGCGGTGACGGTCCATCACGGCAGACGCTCCCACTCGACGGTGTGAACGCCATTCTGCTGTGGCCAGAGCAGAGTCACCTCCCGGTTTCCCGGCTGTGCCACCATGGGTCGCTGGTCGGGCCTTTGCCGGACAACCGCTCTTCGCGTCGGTTCTCCTTGGCGCCCGACCTGGACCACCGACCAGCCGGCCGGCCAGGCGTTCTGGTAGGTGAGAAAGAGGCCCGTATCCAACTCCACAAACCGAGGATCGAGCGAGCCCGCCGGCCCGATAATCTCCGGTCTCTTCCACTTGCGACCGTCGAACCGGGCCGACATGAGCCGATAGTCTTCGCCATCGTAGTGACTCCAGACGGCCACAGCACCGCCGTCCATTGACACGACAGCGGGCATGGTGTCGGGCATCCTGTTGTTCGCCGTCAGCCGCTTGGGACGGCTCCACCTACTCCCCCGGCGCCGGCTCCAGACGATTTCGTCATCGTCCCCGTCGTAGGCGCTCCACACCAGCAGATGAGAGCCGTCGCGGAGCTCTGTTCCCACAAGTCCCGTTTGGCTGCCCCTGCCTGGCCGCGAGACCTTTTTGACGGGTCCCCAGCCGGCGCCGCTCCATTCGGCGAAGCGCACCGAGAGCGAGCGAAAATCGTCTCCCTCCAGCCAGGCGATACCTGAGAATTCCTCGTCTTCGAGCAACAGCGTGGGGAGTATGCGGAGCCGCCCCTTCTGGCGACCGGGCAAGGTGAGTCTCTCCACACCCGCGGCATCCTCCATCACCACCACCAGCTCGCGGCGACCGCGCTTGGTTGCCCGCACGCCGGCGGCGACCCATCCCCGGCGGGTCTCCACCAGCTCGGTGAGGCGCTCGCCGGTGCGGAGAGAGATCTCCTGGGGCTCTCCCGAGGGCCGCTCGACAGTCGCCCGGTGGGGGGCGTTGACGAGCAGAACACCCTTTTTGCTCTGTACCGGTTGGATCAGCTCGAGCTCAGGCGGGGTGGCGCGGGCGAGGCTGGCGAGGAGAAGAGTTCCGACGAAGATGGATGCCCGGCCCTTCATAGCAGGCCGAATCCTACGATTGTGTCTGAGGGCTGTCAAACACCTTGGTTTCCTCTAAGATCCACGCCATGGATGCGGCTATTCTGGCGGTCGGCTCGGAACTGCTGAATACCGATCGGCTGGACACCAACTCGTTGATGCTCACCAGGACTCTCAGCGCCTTTGGGGTGGGGCTGGAGCGCAAGCTGGTGGTGGGAGACGAGATTGAAGTGATTGCCGATGAGGTCCGACGGCTGAGCCGGGCGGTAGACCTACTACTGATCACCGGTGGCCTGGGTCCCACCTCGGACGACGTGACTCGCGAAGGGGTGGCTGGTGCCCTCGCACGTCGGCTGGTTCTGGACGATCAGATGGTGGCAAACATCGAGCAGAGGTTCGAACGATTCGGCATGCGGATGCCGGCAGTGAATCGCCGCCAGGCCGAGCTGATCGATGGGGCCTCCTGGCTGATGAATCGTCGCGGTTCCGCACCCGGCATGCAGATAGAAGCCGAGGAGTGTGTTGTCTTTCTGTTTCCTGGAGTGCCCTCCGAGCTCGAGGAGATGATCGAAACTTCCCTGGTCCCCTGGCTCCAACAAAACAGCGACGGCGAGCAGACCGAGACCAGGGTCGTCAAGGTTTCCTGCGTCGCCGAGTCGGTCGTCGAGGAGAGAATCCAGCCGGCCTACGAGGAGTTTGGGAGGGAAGCCATCTCGGTTCTCGCGGCAGCCGGGGATATCCAGGTAAGAGTGGTGGCCACGGGTCGGACCGAGGAGCGGACCGCGAGGCTGGGGGAAATGGTCGACCGCATAGAGGGCCTCGTTGGCAGCGCGGCCTATTCCCGGGATTTGGATGGGACACTGGAAAGTGTGGTTGGAGAGCTGCTGATCGCGGCCGGCAAGAAAGTCGTCACCGCCGAGTCCTGTACCGGTGGCCTGGTGGCGGAGCGGTTGACGCGGGTTCCGGGCAGTAGCGAGTTCTTCGAGGGGGCGACCATCACCTACTCCAATCGACTAAAGAGCGAGCTGCTCGGGGTCGACCAGGATACCCTGGAGCGTCATGGCGCGGTGAGCCGCGAGGTGGTCGAGCAGATGGCGGTGGGGGTTGTGGCGCGCTTGCAGAGCGACTTCGGTGTGGCGATCAGCGGGGTGGCTGGACCGTCGGGCGGCACTGAGGCAAAGCCGGTAGGCACGGTACACGTAGCCGTGGCCGAGGCCGGGTCGGAGGAGGTAGATCACCGCGAGCTTCATCTACCCGGCGATCGGCGGCGAGTGCGCCGGTTGGCGAGCCAATGGGCACTGGAGATGCTCAGGCGGCGACTGTTGAGATGATGAGATTCGCTCTTCTGATTCTGGGCTCGTATCTGGTGGGCTCGATCCCCTTTGGCTATCTGATTGGGCGGGGCTTGAGAGGTCGGGACATCCGCGCCAGCGGCAGCGGCAACGTCGGGGCGACCAATGTGCTGCGGGTGATGGGATGGCAGCCGGCGGTCTCGGTCCTGCTGCTGGATCTGGCCAAAGGTGTAGCGCCGATTCTGATCGGCAAACAACTGGCAGTTCCCACCGCCTGGCTGGGCGCCATGGGGCTGGCCGCTGTTCTGGGGCACATCTTCCCCGTATTCCTGGGCTTTCGGGGCGGTAAGGGGGTGGCTACCGGCTTTGGCGCCTTTGCCACTCTGGCCCCCCTCCCGGCCCTTGGCGCCCTGTTGGTCTTTGGAGTCGTGGTGGCGTCGACACGATATGTCTCTCTGGGCTCGGTGACAGCGACCGCGGCCTTCCCCCTGCTGGTGCTGCTGTTCGATGGCGCCGCTGGACGAGAGGCGCTCGAGCCGGCACTGGTGGGATTCGCTGCCGTTACCGCGGCTCTTATCATTTTCCAGCACAGATCGAATCTGCAGCGCATTCGGGCCCGAGAGGAGCTCAAATTAGGAGAGCGGCTCGGAAAGGAGGATGCATGATGCGTGTCGGTGTCTTGGGTGCCGGCTCCTGGGGAACCGCCTTGGCGATCCATGCTGCTTCCACGGGTGCCTCGGTCAAGCTGTGGGCGCGTCGCCGGGATCTGGCCGAGCAACTGGTCGGGGAGCGGTGCAACAGCACCTACCTTCCCGGCGTCGAATTCCCCGAGAACGTCACACCGACGGCCGATGTCGCCGCTCTGGCCGGCAGCGAGATCGTCTTTGTGGTGGTCCCTTCGCATGGGTATCGCGAGGTCACTCGGCTTTTCTTGCAGCAGGGCGGTGACGAGAGCTCGCCCGTTATCGTCTCGGCGACCAAGGGAATCGAGACCGAGACCCTGGCACGGATGAGCCGGGTCACCGAGGAGGAAGCGGCCTTGGCAGGGCGCAGCATCCGCTTTGCAGTGCTGTCGGGACCAACCTTTGCCGCCGAGCTGGCCGCCGGCTGTCCGAGCGCGGCAGTGATTGCATCGAGCCACGAAGAGCTGGCCTCCTGGTTGGTCGAGCAGCTGTCGACAAGCAAATTCCGGCTCTACTCCTCGACCGATGTAGTCGGTGTCGAGCTCGCGGGGACAGCCAAGAACGTGATTGCCATCGGCGCCGGCATCATCAGCGGTTTGGAGCTGGGTCACAACACCCTGGCAGCTCTCATCACCAGAGGTCTCCACGAGATGAGGCGCCTGGGAGTCGCCTATGGGGGTGAGTCCAGGACCTTTGCCGGTCTCGCCGGGCTTGGTGACCTGGTGCTGACCTGTACCGGAGGGCTATCGAGGAATCGGCGCACCGGTATGGAGCTGGCGGCGGGGAAGTCGCTGGAGGAGATTCAGCAGGGGACCTCGATGGTGGCCGAGGGTGTGCGCAACTCGCTGTCGATCACCCGTCTGGCAAAGCAGAAGGGAATCGAGATGCCGATTTCCGAGCAGATGATGGCGCTCATCTACGAGGGCAAGTCGCCGCAAGATACGATTCGCGAGCTGATGACGCGCGAGCTCAAATCCGAGCTCGCTCTTTGACATGGGACCGGCTTGAATGACAGACGAAATCCAAGGCTCGAGCGTGGCCCCCGGCAGCCATCAGACCGTGATCATCCTGGACTTCGGGAGTCAGTACACCCAGCTGATCGCCCGCCGGGTACGGGAGAACAGGGTCTACTGTGAGATCCAACCCTATGATTTCTCCGCCGCGGAGATGAGGCAGAGAAACCCCATCGGTGTGATCCTCTCGGGTGGGCCGCAGAGCGTGTACGAGCAGGATGCGGCACAGGTGGATGCCGCCATCTTCGAGCTTGGGATACCCATCCTGGGGATCTGCTACGGCATGCACCTCACCGCCCACCAGCTCGGGGGTCGAGTCGAAGGCTCCGAGCGCCGCGAGTACGGGCGTGCGGAGATCGATCTGGTCGAGTCCAGCATCCTCTTCGACGGACTGGCGGCGAAAGAGACGGTGTGGATGAGCCACGGTGATCGGGTGCAGGAGCTCCCCGCCGGGTTTCGTGTCTGTGCCTCCACAACCAATGCCCCGGCCGTGGCGATCGAGAACCCGGAGAGTAGGATCTACTGCATCCAATTTCATCCCGAGGTCTCGCACACGGTCTCGGGGGGCGAGATCTTGAGAAATTTCCTCCACGGGATCTGTGGCGCCGCCGGCGATTGGAAAATGGCCTCGTACGTCGACGAGGCGATCGAGACCATACGCCGCGATGCACCCGATGGGAAAGTGCTGTGTGCCCTGTCGGGGGGTGTCGACTCGTCGGTGGTGGCGGCGCTGCTGAGCCGGGCCGTCGCCGGCAGATTGGTCGCCGTCTTTGTCGACAACGGCGTGCTCCGCAAGGGTGAGCGACAACAGGTGCTCCGTAGCCTACGTGACAATCTCGATCTGGAAGTCATCGGCGTCGACGCCAGCGAGCGTTTTCTACTGGCGCTCGAGGGGGTCGAGGACCCGGAGGAGAAGCGGCGCATTATCGGCCGGGTGTTTATCGAGGTATTCGAGGACGAGGCCGCAAAGCTCGAGGACGTCAGGTATCTGGCCCAGGGGACTCTCTATCCCGACGTCATCGAATCGGTGTCGGTCAAGGGGCCCTCGGCCGTCATCAAGACCCACCACAACGTCGGTGGTCTCCCTGAACAGCTGGGTTTCGAGCTTATCGAGCCCCTACGTTTGCTTTTCAAGGACGAAGTCCGGCAGTTGGGCCGCGAGTTGGGGTTGCCGGAAGAATTCATCGGCCGTCATCCCTTTCCGGGACCGGGGCTCGCGGTGCGCATTCTGGGAGCGGTCACCAAAGACCAGGTGGCGCTCCTCCAGGAGGCCGACGCCATCTACCTCCACGAGCTCCGCGAGCAGGGCTATTACGACAAGGTCAGCCAGGCCTTTGCGGTGCTCCTGCCGGTCAAGAGCGTCGGGGTAATGGGAGATGGGCGGACATACGAGAACGTCATAGCTCTCAGGGCGGTGGAGACCCAGGACTTCATGACCGCCGACTGGAGCCCGCTGCCCTACGATCTGTTGGGCCGGGTGGCCAATCGGATCGTCAACGAAGTGCCCGGGGTCAACCGTGTCGTCTACGACGTCACCAGCAAGCCACCGGCAACCATCGAGTGGGAGTGAGCCGGTACCAGTTGCTCACCCGGCCGGGGTGTCATCTTTGTGACGAGATGGAGGAGATCCTCGCGCAGGTGCTGCCCACCCACGGTCTCACCTACGAGCGGGTGGACGTGGATGGAGACCCGGATCTCAGACGCCGCTATGGCGAGGTCATCCCGGTGCTGCTGCGGGACGGCAAGGCCGTGGCCAAGATCAGGGTCGAGCCCGATCGTCTCGAGCGCATCATTCGCCGCAAGCGCTAACGACTTCAGCTAGCCTTTCGCCAATACAAAGCTGTTGGATCGCAGCCAAGGAGCGGATTCGAGCTCCTGGAGCTCTTCCCGCA
>JBAUDS010000066.1:0-35021 GCA_049678185.1 Thermoanaerobaculia bacterium | reverse complement strand
CTCACCGGCGAAGTCGTCCGCGACGACAAGCTCTTCGACAGCTTCCGGTATCAGTTCAACATCCCGGAGTCGGATGTAACGGGGGACCAGTTTCCCCTCGTCTTCGAGCGCTATCTTCGACCCGGCGATTACCTCCTGAATCTCAAGCTCGAAGATCTCAACGCCAAGGAGTTCTACCTGGCGTCAAAAGACATCTCTGTTCCCGTCGTCGAGCACCTGAAACCGGTGATCCCCAAAGACCCCGAGACCGCACGCATCCTGGCGGAGGCCAACGCCGCTATCTCTACCGGAGATACGACCATCCAGATCGTCCAGCCGCAAGGGCAGTTGCAGACCGGCATGCTCCGTGTGGACACCCTGACCACAGGCAGCGACATCGCCGTCGTCGAGTTTGCGGTCGACGGCAAGCCGCTGTTCACAAAACGGACTCCACCCTTCAGCGTCGAAGTCGATCTCGGCTCGCTGCCGCGCATGCGCACCCTGGCCGCGATCGCCAGAGACGCGGAGGGCAACGAGCTGGCCCGCGACGAGTTGAGTCTCAACACCGGTGCCCAGCGCTTCGATGTCCGTCTGGTCGAGCCCCGTAGGGGTCAGACGTACACCAACAGCCTAAGAGCCGAGGCCGAGGTGCTCGTCCCGGAGGACAAGATCCTGCAGCGGGTCGAGTTCTACTACAACGAGACACTGGTGGCCACCCTCTATCAGCCACCCTTCACCCAGCCCATTCTGCTCCCCGCACAGGAAGAGCTGGCGTATGTGCGAGTCGTGGCCTATCAACCGGATGAGAACTCGGTCGAGGACTCGGTGTTCATCAATGCCCCGGACTACATGGAGAATCTGGAGATCCAGTTCGTCGAGCTCTTCATCTCGGTGCTCGACAAGGAGAAGCACCCGGTCGATGGTCTCGAGATGAGCGACTTTGTCGTCTTCGAAGATGGAGTCCAGCAAGAGCCCAGGCGCTTCGATCTGGTCACCAATCTGCCCATCCACGCCGGCATCATGCTCGACATCTCGGGGTCCATGGAAGCGAACCTGGAGACCGCGCAGCGAGCCGCACTGCAGTTCTTCGAGGAGGCGGTGGAGCCACGCGACCGGGCGGTTCTCATTACCTTCAACGATCATCCCAATCTGCAGGTCAAGTTCACCAACGAGCTCGAGAAGCTGGCCGGGGGGCTGGCGGGACTCAAGGCGGAGCGAGGAACCGCGCTCTACGACAGCCTCATCTTCGCGCTCTACTACTTCAACGGCATCAAGGGCCAGCGGGCGCTGATCATCCTTTCCGATGGCAAGGACGAGCACAGCCGTTTCAGCTTCGAGAACACCCTCGAGTACGCGCAGCGGGCAGGTGTCGCCATCTATGCGATCGGGCTCGACATTCCAAAGCGAGGAGACGCACGCAAGAAGCTCAATCGAATCGCCGAGGAGACCGGGGGTCGGGGCTTCTTCATCCAGAGCGCCTTGGAGCTGCCCGCCATCTACGAGACCATCCAGCGGGAGCTCAGATCGCGCTACTACCTGGCCTACCAGTCCGGCAACACGGCCGAGGACCTGGACTTTCGCACCGTCGAAGTGGAGATCTCGCGGCCCGGGTTGGAGGCCAAGACGATGCGCGGTTATTATCCCTAGTAACCCGTGTCTGTATCCGCCGTCTCTCTGCCCAGAGTCCTCATAGTTGGCATCCTCTCCTGCCGCTTGTTGGCGGCGGCCACTGAACCGATTGTGCCACCGCTCGGTGATCTCTCCGAGACCCATCGCTCCTGGCTCGAGGAGGTCGATGTCCTGGCATCGGATGACGAGCGGGAGGTCTTCTCGAGTCTCAAACAGGCTTACCAGCGGGACGCCTTTATCGAACGCTTCTGGGAGGTCCGGGATCCCTACCCGGAGACCGGTCTGAACGAGTTTCTCGAGGTCTGGCAGGGTCGCCGCGAGCAGGCCCTGGAGCGCTTTGGCGGCCTCGATGGCGCTCGCGCCCGGACCCTGCTGCTTGCCGGACCGCCCCGCGAGATCCTCACCGGTGTTTGCCAGGAGATTCTCCGCCCGCTGGAGATCTGGTCGTACCCCACCCAGGCCGGTGTGCCACAGGGCTTCAGCATCGTCTTCGTCGTCAGACCGGGACGGTCAGCCGACAATCTCGATCACTGGTCACCGCAGGAGGGCCTGGCTTCGCTGGCGAGCTGGCAACGGGCCGACATCACCGCCGGCGGGCCCACCCTCGACCAACTGGCCGACGCCTGCTTCCGTGGCGCCGAGGTGGTGGAGGCACTGACCCGAGCCGTCGATTGGCAGGCCCTGTCGGAGAAAGGCGGGCTGCTGCCGCAGCCGAGCTCCGAATGGGTGGAGGCATTCGTGGCGCGCTTGACCGAGGTGCCGGAAGGTAGTGCGGCTCTTGCGGCCTCCTTGAGCTTTACCTTTCCGGGGCGGCGCCAGAGTCGAACCGTGGTCCAGGGGATGATCACGGTTCCCAGAAGCGAGGCCGGGACCGGAGGCGCGGGTGACAAGGCCACCTTCAGTTTTCTGGTCGATGGGGAGGTTCTGCTCCAAGGGCGCCTCTTCGACCGTTTCCGCTACCGTTTCGATCTGCCCGCCGGAGACCCCGGCACCGATCGGCTACCCCTGACCATCCAACGTTATCTGCGGCCCAACGAATACACCCTGATCCTACGGGTTCGCGACCTGAACTCGCAGCGCTACTTTCGTGATGAACGGACGGTACGGGTGCCGACGGTCTCGAGCCAGCGCCAACCGCAGCTCGAGGAGGTCGAGGTGACCAAAGACCTGCGGGAGGCCAACGAGGAGCTCGCCCGGGGCGACTATTCGGTGAGGATCGTGCCACCCGCCGAGCGTCTGCACACCGACCGGCTGCGGGTGGAGGCCGTCGCCCGCGGCGAGGAGATCGACAAAGTGCAGTTCGTCCTCGACGGCAGACCGGTAATGAGCAAGAAGCGGCCTCCCTTCAGCGTCGAGCTCGACCTTGGTCCGGCGCCGCTGCTCCACACTGTCGAGGCCGTGGCTCTCGACGCCGACGGCAACGAGCTTTCCCGCGACCGCATCCCGGTCAATGCCGGACCCCACCGATTCTCCGTGCGGCTGCTGGCCCCCCGGCCTGGAAAGCGCTATGACCACAGCCTGAGGGCGCATGCCGAAGTCGACATTCCACGTGGGGAGAGGCTCGAGAGGCTCGACTTCTACCTCAACGAGACCCGGCTCGCAAGCCTCTATCAACCGCCATACGTCCAGCCCGTCTTGCTGCCGGAGAGCGAGCGGATTACCTACGTGCGGGCGGTTGCGTACCTCGAGGATGGCAACGCCACCGAAGACCTGGTCTTCATCAATCTCCCGGGGGGGATGGATGAGCTCAGAATAAACTTCGTCGAGCTCTACACCAGCGTGGTGGACCGGCGCGGCCAGCCCGTCGACGGTCTCGTCGAGGAGAGCTTCGTGGTGCTGGAGGACGGGATCGAGCAGCAGGTGGCGCGCTTCGAGCGGGTGCGCGACCGGTCTATCCATGCCGGAGTCCTCCTCGACAGCTCGACCTCGATGGAGGAGGAGCTCGAGCAAGCGGTAGCGGGCGCCCTGCGCTTTTTCGAGGGTGTCATCCGGCCCCGCGACCGGGCCGCGGTAATCGTCTTCAACGACCAGCCCACCCTCGTCGTCCCCTTTACCAACGATCGAGAGGTGCTGGCCGGCGGTCTGGCCAACATCGTCGCCGAAGGGGACACGGCCCTCTACGACAGCCTGGTCTACGCGCTCTACTATTTCGCCGGCGTCAAGGGTAAGAAGGCCCTCATTCTGCTTTCCGACGGCGAGGATTCGAGTAGCCGGCACAGCTTTGACGACGCCCTCGCCTTCGCCCGCCGGACAGGAGTCGCCATCTACGCCATCGCCCTCAATCTCGGCACCAAGGACCTGATTGTCCGACGACAGCTCCAGCGGCTGGCACAGGAGACGGGGGGGGAGTTCTTTTCCATCACCAGGGCCTCGGAGCTCGCCGCCATCTACTCCACCATCGAGGAGGAGCTGCGAGCACAGTATCTGCTGGCCTACCAGTCTCCCCAGGAGACCAGCGACGAGTTTCGCACCGTCGAGGTCCGAGTCAGCCAACCCGGGCTCGAGGCCAAGACCATCCCCGGGTATTATCCGTAGCCTGATGAGCCCCAAGTTGATACTCGCCTCCGGCTCGCCCCGGCGGCGCGAGCTGCTGACAGGTCTGGGGCTGGCTTTTACGGTCAGGCCGGTGGATCTCGACGAGACTCCTCTGGACGGTGAAGATCCCAGCGGTTATGTGACCCGTCTGGCCGCCGCCAAGGCTCGCTCTCGCACCGGTCCCGATGAGTTGACCCTCGCCGCCGACACCATCGTGGTGCTCGACGGCAAGCTTCTCGGCAAGCCCGAGGATCCAGGCGAGGCCAGGGAGATGCTGGGTCGGCTGGCCGGTCGCGAGCACCAGGTTTTTACCGGCGTCGCCGTCTATGACGGAACGGATGAGCGACTGGCGTCCGGGGTGGACTCGTCAAAGGTGAGGATCGCTGCCCTCAGCGTCGAGGAGATCGCCTGGTACGTAGCGACCGGCGAGCCCCTGGACAAGGCCGGCTCCTACGCCATCCAAGATCTCGGAGCGCTTTTTGTAGAACGCGTGGAGGGTAACTACACCAACGTCGTCGGTCTGCCGCTACCTCTGACCTACCAGCTCTTTGGGCAGATCGGCTTCAACCTTTTGAGCTTTCGCACCGGCTAGCCACTGTACTTGACGGGCTCCCCGAGCTCGTCGAGCGAGAAGTTGGCCATGATCTGATGACCATTGAAGTCCAGCACCCGCAGATCCTCGACGTCTTGCAGGTCCTCGGCAATGTTCTCGTAGGCCGCGGCGTATCGCTTCTTGACCGCCTCGGTGTCGACCTCGTAGGCGATGAACTTGATAATTCCTTTGTAGCGCAGCTTGCTCACCAGGCGCTCGTCGGTCAACTCGGGAAAGGTCGACAGAACGAGGATCGGACCGGTACCGGTGAAGATCAGAAAAGTCCGCGGGGGTCGGGCATCACTCATGGCTCTCCTCTCCGTCCAAAGTCCACACCGGTCAAAGTAGCCGCGGTGAGCGGCGCTGTCAAGATGGGGAATAGCGGTGCCAGGCCTGCAAGATGCAAGTTGGCATCGTGCAGAGCTCGGCTGTAAGCATAATCAACATGCATCTTGCAGGCCTGGCACCGTAGATTTCGCCCCTGGTAGAAGTCGCGGTAGATTTGCCGTCATGAACCAGCATTTGGCGCCCACCATCGTTCTCGTCCGCCCGCAGGAGGAGGGCAACATCGGCGCTGCGGCTCGAGCCATGGCCAATATGGGTCTCGAGCGGCTGATCCTCGTCCAACCGGTGGCCGGAATCGGCCGTACCGCGCGGGCTTTTGCCGTGGGCGCCCAGGATGTCCTGGACAACGCCGAGGTCGCACCTTCGCTGGCCGCGGCCCTGGGTCCCTACCGTTTTGTCGTCGGCACCACCTCGACCCGCAGCCGGCAGCTGGATGTGCCGCTGGCCAGCCCGCGCGAGTTTCCGGTACGGCTGCGAGAGAATCCCCCCGCCACCCCCACGGCGCTGGTCTTTGGTCCCGAGGCCTCCGGCCTCAACAACGACGAGCTATCACTCTGTGGCCTGCTGGTGACCGTTCCCTGTGCCAGCCGCCAGCCGACGCTAAATCTGGGTCAGGCCGTCCTCGTGCTGGCCTACGAGCTCTACCTCGCTCGCCACTCGCCAACCGACACCCCTCCCGCCGCGGAGCTGGCCGCTTCCACCGACGAGATCGAGGGACTCTTCGACCAGCTCAGCCCGCTGTTGGAGGGTATAGGTTTCGCCCGCGACGACACCTTCGATGGCGTGATGAGGGATCTTCGCCACCTGGCCGCGCGCTCCGGGCCCACCAGCCGGGAGGTGCAGATTTTGCGGGGTATCTGTCGACGCGCCCAGCGCGCCCTGGAGCGGCGCGGGTAACAAGCCGGTGATACACTCCCCGGCCGAGTAAGGGAGGGAATTATCATGCGCTCCGCCGTTGCCAGCAGCCTGGCAAAGTCACCGATCATCGGGGTTGTCCGCACCGGCTCCTTGCCAGAAGCCGCCAGACAGGCCCGTCTCTTTATCGCCGCCGGGATCGAGCTCGTCGAGATCACCTTCACCGTTCCCCAGGCGACCGATCTCGTCCGCGAGCTGGTCGCGGAGCGGGGGGCCAGTGGCCCACCCTGGATCGGTATGGGCACGGTCACCGACGGCGAGCGGGCCAAGTCCGCGGTGGCGGCAGGGGCTTCGTTTCTGGTCTCACCCAATATCAGCTCCGAGGTGGCCGCCGTGGCTCGGCAAGAGGATCTCTTCCTGGTGCTCGGAGCGCTGACCTGTACCGAGATCGTCGCCGCCCGGGATCTTGGTGCCGACCTGGTCAAGGTCTATCCTCTGCCGCCGGTGGGAGGGGCCAGCTACCTGGCCACGGTCCGCCAACCGCTCGACGACATCCCGATGCTCGCCGCGGGGGGTTTCGACATCGAGGAGATCCCCGCCTATCGAGAGGTCGGCGCCCAGGCCTATGGCATCGGCGCTCCCCTGCTGGGTGGTGACGAGCAGGAGAGTCACCAGCGCATTGCCCGCGCGCTGGAGTTGGCGAGGGGAAACTGAGCCCGATGACGGCACCGACACCGCCCCGGCACGTAATCTTCGACCCGACACCCGAGATCTATGCCACCGACGGCACCGGGAACTTCTGGTTCCCGCTCCAGATCGACGGCCAGGGGCTGCAGCCGACGAGCGCCTACGACGAGGCCCGGCTGCTGGTCTCCATCTGGCACCCGTCCGCGCAACGGGCTATCGACCTCGACCGGGCCTACGTCGAATCCCGGGTGTCTCTCGATCCAAACCAAGCTCATTGGTTCAAGCTTTCAGAGATCGAGCCGGTCGTCCCCCCATACGACACCGGACAGACCTTTGACGGCTGGATCGTGTTGCCGGTTCTGGCCGAGGCCACCGCCTTTGGCATCGCCGGTGGCGGTTTTCACCCCCGGGCCCGGCTCCAGATCCGGGCCAGTGCATATTTCGTCGCATGAGCCATATCGACCTGATCTCTCGACTCTCCCAACCTTCTGACCGCAAGGCCGTGTTGTTTGTCCTCGACGGTGTAGGGGATCTACGAACGGGTACTCAGCCCAAGACGGCACTGGAGGCGGCCCGTCTACCAAATTTCGACGCCTTGGCCCGGCGCTCGGCCCTCGGCCGTATCGTCCCCGTCGCACAAGGGGTGACACCCGGGAGCGGCCCGGGCCATCTGGCGCTCTTTGGCTACGATCCCACCCACCCCGAGGCCGACATCGGCCGCGGTGTCCTCGAAGCCCTGGGACTCGATCTGGATGTGGGGCCGGGCGATCTGGCTATCCGTGGCAACTTTGCCACCGCCGACGCCGATGGCAACTTGACCGACCGCCGGGCAGGTCGCATTCCCACCTCCGAGTGCCAGCGCTTGTGCCGACAGCTGCAGCCGGTCTTGGCCGAGGTCGCCGACCTCGAGGTGGTGATTGAGCCGGGCGAGGAGCACCGTTTCGTCCTCATCCTGCGCGGCAGCGAGCTGTCCCCGCAAGTCGCCGACACCGACCCGCAAAAGACAGGTGTCCCGCCGCTGGCCCCGAGGGCGCTTTCGCCCGCGGCCGAGACGACCGCTCGGCTGCTTGGCGACGTCATCGACCGTATCGCGGCGGCTATCGCCGAGGAGCCCCGTGCCAACCGGGTCCTGTTGCGAGGAGTCTCGCGGCTCCCCGATCTGCCGCAGTTCGGCGAGCTCTACAACCTGCGGCCCGGGGCCTTTGCCGGCTACCCTCTCTACCGCGGCGTCGCCTCGGCTTGTGGCATGGAAGTGGTGCCGTGCGGCAAGAGCGTCGAGGAGACACTCGGTACGGTGGAGGAACATTGGGATCGGTTCGATTTCTTCTTCATCCACATCAAACAGACCGACAAGGCCGGAGAAGATGGCGACCTGGACGCCAAGGTGAAGGTGCTGGAGAGGGTCGACGCCGAGCTGCCCCGGCTACTCGAGCTCGGTCCCGCGGCTCTGGCCGTCACCGGGGACCACTCCACCCCGGCACCAATGGCGGCCCACAGCTGGCACCCGGTGCCGCTGCTCATTCACTCCGAGTTCTGTTTTGTGGACGAGACCGACGAGTTCACCGAGACGGCGGCGACTCGTGGCCACCTGGGGACCTTCCGCTCCATCGATCTCATCGGCATGCTGCTGGCCAATGCCGGCCGGCTGGCCAAATTCGGCGCTTGATTCTCGGAGTCAGCGACTACCTGAATCCCCGTCGCAGCTCGGCGCGAAAGGTGTTGAAGGTGTCGTCGTCGAAGAGGCAGACCATGACCCGCTCCAATTTGGTCCCGCCCTGTAGGTAGCGATGG
Organism: Thermoanaerobaculia bacterium; assembly: GCA_049678185.1. Taxonomy (GTDB): domain Bacteria; phylum Acidobacteriota; class Thermoanaerobaculia; order Multivoradales; family JAHEKO01; genus M0029. The sequence continues at coordinate 26,608 of JBAUDS010000066.1, read as the reverse complement.
ATCTCGGTCAGCGTCACCCTGGCGCAGCGGGGCACCGGGTAGCCGAAGTTTCCCGTCGAGATCGCCGGCAACGCGATCGACTGCAAACTGTGACGATCGGCCAGGGCCAACGAAGAGCGTACAGCCGCGGCCAGCTTCCGATCCTCGTCGCCTTCGCCCATCTTGGGTCCGACGGCGTGGATCACATGCCGGTGCGGCAACAGGCCCGCCCCGGTGATGACCGCCGTGCCCACCGGGGTGCCGCCGATCCGGTCGCACTCCTTCTGGATCGAGGGGCCGCCCTTTTTCCGAATGACACCGGCAACCCCGGATCCCAGCTTGAGCTGGGCGTTGGCCGGATTGACGATGGCCTCGGTCCCGAGCTCGGTGATATCCCCCTCGACGAGCTCGAGCTGGGTGCCATTCATCTGTATGCAAACGTGGTTCTTGTCCTTCGCGGTCTGTGCCATACCTGATCCCTCTTCTTCCCGTGTGACAGCCCCCTAATGATATCAAGAAGTGCACCTGCCAAAATGGCAGGGTCGTGGTATAGACTCCGCTGGCCATGCTGACCGGATTCAAGCAGGAACTAGCCGCTCTTTTGTCTCGGCGGATCCTCGAGGTCTACGACCTGGAGCATGACCCCGCAATCGAAGTGCCACCCCGTCGAGAGCTGGGGGATCTGGCCTTCCCGGCCCCCCTCCATCTGGCGCGGGAGGTCAGAAAGAGCCCGCGGGCAATTGCCGAGGAGCTCGCCGCCGGTCTCGAGGCGCCCTCCTGGGTGCGTGAGATCCGGGTCGAGGGAGCGGGGTATCTCAACGTCTTCCTCGATCGCAGCGTGATGGCCGGGCGTCTGCTCGACGAGCCGCCCTCACCCCCTGCCGAGCGCCAGGCCGAGAAGGTGATCATCGAGCACACCAATATCAACCCGAACAAGGCTGCTCACATCGGCCACCTGCGCAATGCCACCCTGGGTGACGTGCTGGTGCGGGTGAACCGGGCACTCGGCTACACCGTCGAGGTGCAGAATTACATCGATGACACCGGGGTGCAGCTGGCCGACGTGGTGGTCGGTTTTCTCGACCTGCGGGGTATGAGCTTCGAGGAGGTGGCGGGTCTCCCCGACCCCTTCGACTTCATCTGCTGGGACATCTACAGCGAAGTCGGCCAATGGTACGAGGGCGACCCCACCCGGCTGAAGCTCCGCCGCGAGACTCTCCACGAGCTCGAGCAGGGCACAGGGTTGCGGGCCGAGATGGGGAGGCTGGTCTCCCGGCGAGTCGTCGCTCGCCACCTGGCGACGATGACTCGCATCGACGTCGGCTACGATCTGCTCACCCACGAAAGCGCCATTCTGGGTCTCGACTTCTTTGCCGAGGCCTTCGAGCAGCTCGAGGACAAGGGCGCCATACGGCTGGAGTCGGATGGCAAGAATGCCGGCTGCTGGGTCATGCCGCTGGCCGGTAGCGAGGAGTTCGCGGGTCTGGAGGATCCCGACAAAGTCATCGTGCGATCGGACGGGACGATCACCTACGTGGGCAAGGACATCGCCTATCAGTTGTGGAAATTCGGCCTTCTGGACAAGGACTTCGAGTATCGATTCTGGGAGGCGGAAGGTCTGTGGGAAACGACCACCGAGGGAGTCGAGGACCACCCGTACTTCGGCCACGGCCAACAGGCGATCAATGTCATCGACGCCCGTCAGAGTTATCTACAGAAGATCGTCCGTGCCGGCCTCGAGGCTCTGGGCTACACCGCCGAGGCCAAGCAGTCCATTCACTTTGCCTACGAGATGGTCTCCCTGTCGCCGGCGACAGCCCAACAGCTGGGCTATCTGGACAACACCCCCGACGGCGAGACACGCAGTCTCGAGATGTCCGGCCGCAAGGGGATCGGGGTCAAGGCCGACGATCTCATCGATCAGTTGGAGGCCAAGAGTCGCGACGAGATCTCCAGCCGCAATCGAGATCTCGACGAGGCCGAGCTCGATGATTTGGCCTGTCAGATCGCCGTCGCGGCGCTGCGCTTCTTCATGGTCAAGGCCACGACCACCCGGGTGATCGCCTTCGATCTGGACGAGGCGCTCAATTTCGAGGGCGACTCCGGCCCCTATCTGCAGTACTCGATGGTGCGGGCGCGCAATATCCAGCGCAAGCTGGAGGGTGCCGGGCTGGCGACCGAGGTCTCCTCGGGCGAAGCGGCCGCCCTGCCAGCCGAGCTCTGGGCCGACGATCTCTGGGATCTGAATCTGTCGGTGGCCCAGATACCCGAGCGGGTCGAGATGGCCGGGAGGAGCCTCGAGCTGTCACTACTCGCACGGCACGCTCTCGAGCTGGCACAGAAGTTCCACGCCATCTACCACCGCCATCCGATTCTGCAGGAGACCGACGAGAATCTCCGCCAAGCCCGCCTCGCCACCACCCAGATCTTTATGCGCGGGCTGGAGACACTGGCCGGACTCCTCGGTCTCCCCCTGCCCAAGAGGATGTAGCCTCGGGCGCATCGGGGGCGAGAGATGCAGGCCGGCGACTCCACCCAACGCTTCTCCGACCGCGTCGCCGACTATCTGCGCTGGCGCCCCCCCTATCCACCCGAGATCGTCGGATTTCTGGTCGAGCAGACGAATCTGACCAGGGAATGGGCGATCGCCGACCTCGGCTCGGGGACCGGTCTCACGAGTCGTCTGTTCCTCGACCATGGCAACCGGGTCTTTGGTGTCGAGCCCAACCGGGAGATGCGCCAGGCCGCCGAGGAGCTCTTTGCCGAGAACCCTCTATTCACCAGCGTGGCGGGGAGCGCCGAAGAGACGACGCTGGCCGCCCGGAGCGTCGAGCTGGTCGCCGCCGGTCAGGCCTTTCATTGGTTCGATCCCGACCGAGCACGCGCCGAGCTCGAGCGCATCCTCAAACCCGGCGGCTGGGTAACCCTGATCTGGAACGACCGCCGCAAGACCTCGACACCCCTGCTGAGGGCCTACGAGGAGCTGCTCCAGACCTGGGCGATCGACTACCGGGAGGTGGATCACACCCGGATCGGCGGCTCGGAGATCGAGTCGTTCTTCGCTCCCGGCGGCATCGTTACCGCCAGTTTCGACAATCGTCAGTCTTTCGATTGCGAGGGCTTCGAAGGACGTCTCCTCTCTTCGTCCTATGCCCCCGCCGCCGGACACCCGAGCCACGAGCCCATGATCGAGTCGCTGCGCTCGATCTTCGACACCCACCAGACCAACGGACAGGTCACCATCGAGTACGACACCCGGGTCTACCTCGGGCGCCTCTCTGCTCCCTAGCAGCCGCTACCAGACGTAGCTCTTGGCGATGGCCCTCTTGTCGCGGCCCGCCAGGATGTGGAGGACCCGGATTCGCCGCAGCGTCACCGGCGACAGCGAGGCCAGAGGAATGTGGAGGAGCTGTTTCTTCTGGGCGGCCGCATACCGGCGCAGGCGCTCGGTTGGGGTCTCGGCGGCAACGTGGACCACGATCTTCTCCAGACTGTAATCGACCGCCGCCATGGTCAAGACCTCGCCCTTGTCACGGGCAAACCGGTAATCGCGATCATGCCAGACATCGAAGAGCCGCCCGCGGGGCAGCGTCAGCATAAAGCCGCCATAGGTCGCCCGCATGATCCCCGGGCCGACCACCTGCTCGGCCGGGCTGGTGGAGTAGAAGGCCATGTCCGATTCCTGATCGTGCTCACCCAGCCAGGTCATGGTGAACGGGAAGCGCTCGTTGGTGTGATCGCGATCGAATATCACCACCACCGAGCCCGCCTCGCCGCCGACCCGGCCGTACTCCTGGACATAGACCTTCCCCTGATGGAGATTGCGCAGGGTCTCGCGAATGTCGATGCCGTCCAGGAGACTGGTGGCGAAGGGCTCGACCCGGCGCCGCTCGACCGAGAGGATGGATATCGCCTTCTGCTGCAGAAAGCGGCCATAGTCCTCGATCACCAGATCTTCAGGGGGGTGGGAGCACAGGCCCTCGGCATCGAACCCCCGCAGCCACTCGGCCGGATCCTCGGGCTGCGGCCGCTCTCGGATCGGCAGCGCCACCGGACGCTGCTTGACGCGGAAGAAGCGCCGTCGAAAACGGATCTTGCGGGCGCCAAGATCGAGCTCCGAGCCGTCGATGCGAGCGGTCTCGATCTCGGCCTGCTCCTCTTGCCAGGGGTAGGTGCGGGCAGCGTCGAAAATCTCCCAGGCCAGGTTGTCGTCCCCGACCCCACGGGCCGCCGTCACCCACTCGTAAAGACCGGGCACCAGTTGCCCCTGGACCCGTGCGCAACGGTCGGCATAGTCGAAGAAGAGCCGCCGTTGCCAGGGCCCGGTGGCCTCTCCCGTCTGTTCCAGGTGGGAGCCGGTCCCTACCTTCCAGACCACCCGACCCAGCGCCCGGCGGTCGGGGAAGGGTCGATCGCCCCACGCCTCGCGGGTCCCCTGTCGGCAGGCGTAGTCGACGAGCCGCTGACGTCGCTTGGCCTCGTCTTCTCCGCCCTGGCCGGCGATCACACGCAGACCAAAGCGGACCACCGACACCCGTCGTGAGAGTGTCTCGTCGAGCTCGGTGTCGGCGGCCGGCTCTCCACGCCGCCATCGCTCCCAGACGGCGTGTGCCAGCGGCGCATCGGGGAGCAGACCAGTGAGGCTTTCGGGGTGGAGGTGTCGCAGATCGACCGCGGTCCGGCTCACCCGGGCAAAGGGGTGGGCGACCGGTCGGTTGACGGCCGCCGCCAGCCGTCGGCTGTGCGCGGCTCCGACAAGAACCAAGAGCTCACCACCGGGCAGCTTGTCGCGGGCGCTGACGACATGGAACGCCATCCCCGCTTCCCTCTGGCGATCCGACTCCTCAACCGGCGCGGCGCCACTCGTAGCCTCCAGCAGGCCCATATAAGCCTCCGCTCCGAGGTGCCAGATCGAATAGGGATCGGGGACCGGATCCCGGTGCGCTTCTCGGTAGGGTAGATCCGGATCGATAAAAAAGACCGGTCTCTCCCGCTCCGCCGCCCAACGCAGAGCCTCGGCAAAGGGATCGCCGGGCGCCACAACCCAAACCAGGGCGTCCTCCCCCGGCTCCTCGGAGACGATAATCGAGATCCTGGGAAGCCGCCGCACGGCTCGGCTCACCGTCTCCGCCAAAGTCGTCGGCAGCTCGAGCGCCACCCCGGTCGGCTCGAGCTGGTCGAGAACCGCTCGCACGACCGCCGTCATCTCGAGCCGCTCGTGTACCACTGGGAGCATGCGGATGCCCGTCGCGGCCTCGGGAGCCAGCGCGTCGAGATCTAGAGGTGAAGAGTCACGACTCACCAGAGATCGAATTCCTCCAGCTCGTCCTCGCCGACCGACAACTGGAGGGCACTGCGGACGGCCTCCTCGGCATCGCTCACCTCGCCCCGGCGCAGCACCTTCATGGCATAGCGCACCAAATTGATGCCGTCGCGCACCGTATAGCGAAGATCATGCTCGTGGGCCTGGCGCAGAAAGGCGAGAACATAGTCCAGCACCTCGCCCTCGGCAAACGGGACCTGGGCCTGCAGGATCTCCCGCTCCTCGTCCTCCTCCGGAAAGTCGATATAGATCTGGGGCATCAACCGCGAGTGGATGTATTCCGGGATCTCGTAGGTCGAGGCATCCTCGTTCATGGTGGTGACAAAACGAAAATCGGGATGAGCCGGGATGCGCACACCGGCCACCAGGCTCTCGACATAGCGGCGGTGATCCAGCATCGGAGCGAGCGACGCCCACGACTTCTCGCTCATGCGGTTGCCTTCGTCGAGGATGAGGGCTCCACCCTTGACCATCGCTGTGACCAGCGGTGAGGCCATGTAGCGGATCCCACCGTCGGGCGCCAGGACCGGTGAGACGATCAGATCCTCGGGACGGGTGTCCATCGTGGCCTGGGCGATGTAGATCCCGAGACCCAACTCCCGGGCCGCGGCACAGGCCAGGGTGGTCTTGCCCACACCCGGCTTGCCCAACAACCTCGGATTGAGCGGCAGATCTGTCTCCTCGATCCGCGACCAGGACGCCAGCAGCTGGATCAAAACCTCCCGCTGGCCGACCCAGGGCGGTATCTCCTCGATCGGTGAACCCAGGAAAATCGTGACTCCGTCGATAGTGACGCTCTCGAGCTCGCTCATAGTGGCCGCGGCCTGGCTCCCTCCCGGTTGTTGGTGGCTATTGTGTCACTTCCCGCCCGCCCACCCGGGGCTTGGGGGGGTCTCAGATTCTGATTCCGAAGAGCGCGTCGGCGAGGGTCTCGCCCTTGCGGATAAAGGGCACCCCCAGCAGGCGTGAGTCGCCAAACTCGATTTCGTAGCGGAGATTCTGCAGGGTATCGGGTTTGTCTACCTCGGAGGCGATGAGTACGAAGTGCGCCAGCTTGTGGGCGTCAGCCTCGTCGTAGCAGCCCCCGAGCAGACGCTCCCCGAGACGCTCTCCGAGCTTTGGCAGCGCCTCGGTGTATCGGCGCGTCAGCTCGGTCACCGCGTCGAGGGGGGCGGGAAAGGCCGGGATGGCAAAGGTGCCCTCACCCGCCGGCGCCAGTGAGTCCGACTTGTCACCGAGAAAGAAGCTCATCAGGCCGGAGAAGGCCCCACCCGCAGCCAGGCGCTCCTCGATCGATACCCGTGCCGACACCAGCCAGAAGGGCTTGTAGAGATCGACGCTCACCTGGGGCAGCGAGACAAAGGCGACCTCCACCGCCACCAGACGACGCTCCTCGGGGTCGAAACGGTAGCCGTTGCGACAGGCGGTGCAGTAGTAGACGACATCCTCGCCTTCGGCCGCGATCGGCGCCCCACAGCTCGGGCAGTCGAGGGCGACAAGCTCGAACTCCACCCGCCCCGATCCCTTTTCGGTCACCACGGCTCACCCCCGACCATCTCTGCCAGCAACTTGTCCCGCTCCCGGCGACGGGCCATCGACCTGACGATCCGACCCAGACCTGGACGCTTCTTGATCCCGGTTCCCTCGACAACGACACCCCCATAGCGGAACTTCTTCCATCCCCAGAGCAGCACGGCGAGCATCGGCACACCGATGAACACCAGTGACCCAAAGCTGCCACCCATAAGCCGGATGATCGTCGTGCCGATAAAGAGCGTGATGGCCTGGGTCGCCACCAGCATCAACGCGCGGTAGAGGTCGTTTCCCGGTGCCTTGCCAAAGCCGAGGCTGCCGTCCTGGGCGTCGACCAGCACCTGGTAGGAGCGATCATCGAAGCGGTAGCGAACGACCCACAGCGGGTAGTAGATGACCGTCAGGCGCTCGCGCAGGGAGTCGAGAAAGCGAAAGCGGACTCGCTTCAAACCGGTCGACGGCTCGGCTTCTTTTCTGAACTGCTCGAGCGCGCTCTCTTTGACCACGCTCTCGGACAGGGTCGGCGGAAAGACCATCCCCTGCCGCGCCAGGGTCGAAGAGTCGAATGGGATCAGGGTGTCACCGTGAAGATCGATCCACTGCAGACCCCACTCCGCCACGTTGAGGGCCGGATAGGTGCGGTCGAAGCTCCGCTGGACGGCGCGCTCCACGTCGACCTCGTAGGTTTCGGTGCGGCGATTCTTGCCGCTGCCGACCGTCCGCCGCCGCTCCTCGGTCCCCAGGGCAAAGCCCAGACAGTCCGCTTCGACACGGAAGAAGGGAAGGAAGGAGAGGAAGGCCTCGCCGACCCGCGCCTCGCGCCGCAACCGCGAGTCCTTGTTCCACCCGGAGCCGAGCCACCGCTGGACGATTTCGCGTGCCCTGACCGTTTCAATCTGTGGCTCCACCGCCAACCTGCGGATGCCGATCTCGCTCAGGACCAACAGCCGGGTCTCGCAATAGGGGCAGAGCACCACCCGCAGGCCCGCAGCCACATCGAGCGCCCCACCGCAGCTCGGACAGGTGAGCCCCCTGACCCGGGCCGGTAGACGGTTGGGAATCTCCTGCAATCGAGCCGGCGCCGCTTCGGTCATACCTTGCGTGCTACCCAGAAAGCCACCAGGGTCAGGGGGATCGCGGTGACGGTATAGACCAGGAGCTTGACCACGGGATTGGCGATGGCCAGACCTTCGAGGCCAAAGAGCAGCAGACCCAAGACTGCAATCAGCACATAGGGGCTTTCGGCCTTCTCCGGGTAGACGGCGGCCAGAACGGTTCCGGTCGAGCCCTCGACCAGGGCTCGATACGATCTGCCGTCAAACTCGTATCGGCAGTGCCAAAAGGGAACCTCGACCAGCGCCGTCTCGGTGACTTTTTGCACCCCCCTTTGCTCCACCCAACCCCTGGCCGTCTCCAGTGGGACGGTCGGCTCGATGGACCTCACCGACTCGTCGGGCGGACGGAAGGGCTCGAGCTTTCCCGCCGGCACCTCGAGATCGGCCACCTGGGGGATGGGTGTGGGCGCCGCCGGCTCGACAAAGACCACCTCCCCACCTTCGGTGCGGGCCCGAAACAGCCACATGGGAAATGTAAGCGGCTCGATATTCTGTGCCTGGCTGCGTCGATCCAGACCCTTGACCGTCTCGTTGCCGGCCATCCACCGGCGCAGGGCCGCCGCCGCTTCGTCGCCATCGAATAGCGTCGGCAGACTGTAGTGACTGACAACCGCCGAGCGATCGACAAAGAGGGTGCCGCTACAGAAAGGACAGCGAAGGAGCTGTTGCCCCGTGGGCAGCGGGCTCTCACCGCCGCACTGGGGACACTGAATCGTGGTGGGGAAATTGGGGACAGGTATCAAATTCTTGCTACCAAAGCACCGGACATAATGGCGGTGGGGAAGAATTTGTACCTGTCCCCAATTTCTCTTGGTCGGAGAGGACTACTCGGCGACCTTGGTGCCACAGGAAGGACAAAAGCGGGCTCCCTCCGGCAGTCCCTGGCCGCACTGGTGGCAAAAGGCGGTGGCGGCGCCTGCCGCCGCCTCACCCGTCGTGGTCTGGTCCCCCGGCTCGGGCTTGGACGGCGCCTGCTCCCCCGCCCCGCCTCCTTGACCGGAGTCCTGCATCGCCTCTTTCATCATCTGGGGCAGCATCATGCCCATTCCGGCACCCATGCCGACACCCAGCCCGGCGCCGACGTTGCCCCCGCCTTCGCCGCCCTGCTCGGCTGCATCCTCCATCGCCTTGGCGGCCTTGAACTTCATGTAGGCGTTCATGTCGCCGACCGCGGCCATGCCGCTGCGCTCGTCGATCACCACCTGGACCTCCTTGGGCGGCGTGATGGCTCCCAGGAAGAGGTCGACCAACTCGATGCCGTACTTCGCAAAGTCATCGGCCACCCGGGACTTGAGCGCCATCCCCAGCTCGTCATAGACCTTGGGCAGATCGAAGATGGATTGGAGGTTCTCACCCAGAAGATCGGTCAAGCGGGCGACGATGACGTCCTTGAAGTAGCTCTCCACCCCATCGGTGGTGTAGATCCCCATGGTGCCCACGACTTCGTTGACAAATTGCTGGGAATTGGCAATGCGGACCGCGAACTTGCCAAAGGCACGCAGCCGCACCATCGCCAGCTCGCTGTCGCGAAAAGCCACCGGCTCCTTGGTACCCCATTTGAGATCGAGAAACGTCTTGGTGGAGACAAAGACGACCGCCGCCTGAAAGGGTGACTTGCCTTCGAACGGAACCCCCAGCAATCTGGTCAGCAGCGGGAGGTTCTGGGTCGCCAGGCTGTGCCGCCCAGGGCCAAACGTGTCGAGGCCCTTGCCGTCACGAAAAAAGACCGCCTCTTGACTCTCCTCGACTATCAGCTGGCTGCCGAGCTTGATGGCCTCGGTGCCATCGCGTGGCACACGGGCCACCATGGTCTGACCGGTGGGATCTACGTATTGGATAACTTGCATGGTCCTGTCTCCTTGCCGCGCAGCTGGCGGTTAGCCGCTCGCCTTGACGACGTCGCTGACGACGCTCTTGCGGCCCGCCCATTTGTCCTCGAGAGCTCCCAACCGTGTCAGCGCCTGCTCGACGGCTTCACCGGCATCTCCCTTGCCCGGCAGTGGGATGGCTGCCAAATCTCCTGACAGCAGAGATAGGTCGTCGAGCACCGAGAGGTCGAACTGATAGAGCTTCTCCAGCTCCGGCTCGTGGATCTTCACCACATCGAAGAAACCACTGGCCCCATAGTCGCTAAAGCGGATGGCCTGCGAGAGGCCATCGAGCTGACGATCCAGACGCTCGAAGAGGTGAAGCACCCCGAGCTGCCCCTCGTCGGTGTAGGCCCGCGCCTTGCCCCGGGTCACCACCTTGAGTCGGCCGAGCTCCTTGGCCAGGTGCTCCCGTTGCATCTTGTCGACCTCTCGCCTCAGCTCCCGGTCCTGAAAACCTCGAAAGCCGGGAATCAGCTCTCCCAGACGCTCGAGCCAATTACGGCGCGACCTTGCGTCTTCGAAACCCTCTGTCATCGAATCACCTCCCGGTGGAATATCCGTTCGGAGGCGATGCTATCAGGCTGCGGAGTCAGTCCATCTGCTTCCGCAGCACCGTGGGAATGTCGAAATCGTCGACGTTCGACCAGTTGGGCCCGAAACCGTTGGGATCGTTCCCTTGAGTCTGTGCGATCACCTTGCGGTAAAAGGGGATGTCCTGTGGCTCATCGAGCGGCATATCCGCCGGCCCCTCGTGGTCGGCTTCGGCCACGCTCGGGCTCTCTTCGCTCCGTTGGGTGGCCACAAAAGGAGCTCTCGGCAGCATCTCACCAAGCGGCGTGTCGAAACCGGTGGCGATGACGGTGACCTTCATCTCGTCTTCCATCCTCTCGTCGATGACCAGTCCGGAGATGATGTTGGCGTTCGGATCGACCGCATCGGCGATAACGTGCGCGGCCTCGTCGACCTCGTGCAGCGTCAGATCCCGGCCGCCCGAGATGTTGATCAACACCCCCTTGGCACCCTCGATCGAAGTCTCTTCCAGCAGCGGGGAGGAGATCGCCCGCTGCGCCGCTTCCAGCGCCCGGTTCTCGCCCTTTGCCATACCGGTTCCCATCAGTGCCATTCCCATGCCGGTCATGATGGTCTTGACATCGGCAAAGTCGACGTTGACCTCGCCCGGGACCGTGATCAGGTCGCTGATGCCCTGAACCGCCTGCCGCAGGACGTCGTCGGCAATCCGGAAGGCCTCCGAGAGCGGAGTCCCCCTGTCCACGAAGTTGAGAAGACGTTCGTTGGGGATGGTGATGAGTGTGTCTACCGCCGTGCGCAGCTCCTCGACACCCCTCTCCGCCAGCTCCATGCGCCGCCGACCTTCGAAGGCAAAGGGCTTGGTCACCACGGCCACGGTCAGCGCCCCGATCTCGGCCGCCAGGGAGGCCACGATCGGCGCGGCACCGGTACCGGTACCCCCGCCCAGGCCGGCGGTGAGAAAGACCATGTCCGCGCCGTCCAGAAGCTCCAATATCCGCTCGGTGTCCTCGAGCGCCGACTTGCGGCCGATCTCCGGCTCTCCACCGGCCCCCAGACCCCGGGTCAGGGCCACACCGAGCTGCAGCTTGACCGGCGCCCTGCTCTTGCGCAGGGCCTGCAGATCGGTGTTGGAGGAGATGAACTCGATACCGCGCATCTTGGTATCGATCATCCGGTTGACGGCGTTGCAGCCGCCACCACCGATCCCCACTACCTTGATCTTCGCGGTTACTCCGTCTACCTCTTCCAGCGTGATGGGCAGGCTTATCTCGAATTCCTGGTCGTCGAAAAGGATCATGCCTTAGTCTCCTTTAGTGGTGTTGTCCAAAGCTCAGAGCAGGTCGGTGAACATTCCGCGGAGGCTTCCCACCACGTTGCGCACACTGAAACCAGGGCGCGAACCCGATCTTCGAATGTTGTCCTCCGACGAGCGCCCGTAGAGCAATAGCCCCGATGCGGAAGCCCAGGTCGGACAGTTGATGACGTCCACAAGACCGCTCAGGCCTTGAGGCAGGCCGTAGCGAACTGTGCAATTGAATATCTGCTCGGCCATCTCCAGAATGCCGTCGAGTTGAGCCCCTCCGCCGGTCAGCACCAGACCACCTCGCAGGTTCTCATCCGCTCCGGCCTTGGCCAGGTCCTCCCGCACCAGGGTGAGTAGCTCCTCCGCACGTGGCTGGAGAATTTCGCAGATCTCTCGCTGCGGAACCACTCGCGCCGGTCCGCCGGCAACCGTCGGCACCGAGATCCCCTCATCCTCGTTGACGAGATCGCTCAAACAGCAACCGAATCTCACCTTGATCCTCTCCGCCTCGGAAAAAGGCGTGCGCAGCACCATGGCCAGATCGTTGGTGAAGTGGCCTGCCCCCACCGGCACGACCGAGCTGTGCTGCACCTCGCCTTCGGCAAAAACGGCATACTCGGAAGTACCGTCGCCGATATCGAAGAGCAGGACACCCAGCTCCCGCTCATCGTGGCTCAGAACGGCCTCGGCCGTTGCCAGCGGCTCGAACACCATCTCCGCCACTTCTATACCTGCGCGGTTGATACAAGTCAGCAGAGTCTTGCGACGGGTGACGTTGGCGGTGACCAGGTGCACCGCTACCTCGAGACGGCTGCCAAGCATCCCCATCGGGTCGGCGATGCCCCCCTGCTCGTCGACGATGAACTCCTGGGGAATGGCGTGGACGATCTCCCGGTCGGAAGGCAGCGCCGCCGACTGGGCCGCGTCGAGAACCCGATTGATGTCCTGGAGAGTAATCTCCCGGTCCTTGCGTGCTACCGAGACCATGCCACGGGAGTTGATGCTCCTGACGTCGGTGCTGGCTACACCGACAAAGGCCCGAGAGATCTCGATCCCGGCCATTACCTCCGCTTCCTCGGTGGCGTGCTTGAGGGCTTCCACCGTCGCCTCCACATTGACGATGTTGCCCTTGCGCGTACCTCGGTTCGGGGCAAGCCCCTTGCCGACTACCTCGACTCCACCGTTGTCGTCACGCTGACCGATCAGAACGGCCACTTTCGACGATCCGACATCGATGGCTACCAAATGGGGATCTGGCTTCGACATAGGTCTTACCCTTCTCGACGAATAGGTTGGATGACAACTTGTCCGGAGAACCTCAGATCGACCGCCGCCACCTCCCCGTAGCGACGCAAGATCTCCGGCAAGAATCTTCTTAGGTTCAATATCCCCGCCTCCACCCGTCCCGTGCTCACCAGGAGCGGAAATGGAATGGCGACAGTCTGCAGACGAAAGTCTCTGGGCCCCAGCACCGTCATCTCCGCCAAACCCTCTCTCCACCCTGGTGCCACTCGGGCCAGATCGGAAATCACCGTCATGGCCTGTGGCACGCTGACCAGCTTCGGATCGGACACGTCGATGACGACGAGATCCGCAGCAGCCTCCCGAGAGTCGACTTTCTCGATCTCCCTGCCAGAGCCGTCGACATAGAAGAGCTCTCCATCATGGCGGAGCAGAGCCACCGGTACGCGCTCGATGACGTTCACCACGAGTCCGTCCGGCAGCTGCTTGCGAATCTCGGCTCCGCCGACCCACGGGTGGCTGAGAAGGCGCCCTTCGATGTCGTTGAGAGAGAGCCAGAGCAGGTGCTGTCCGCGGAACCGCTCCAGCTCGCCGGCCACCCAGACCGACGGCACTCTCTCGCCCGCGCTGACCTCCAGGTTACGGAGCAAGAAGTTTGGTGATCTAAGGATCCACATGCCGGCGGCAGCGGGAATGCCCACCAATAGGATGGCGACCAGCAACGGTTTCAACAAAGCCACCCACAGACTGCGCCGGCGGTGCGACTTTACAAACCGCCGCCGACGGTAGGGGACGGAAGGCTCGGTCTGAACCCGCAGAATCCTCACGCCGCGATTCCCTCCTCAACCAGCTCTTCCGCCAGTCGATAGATGTCGCCGGCCCCCAGCGTCAGGATCACGTCACCCTCCTCGATGTCGGTCGCCAGAATGTCCGGGGCCTGACGCCAATCCGGACAGTGGACAACGTGACGATGACCGCTCTTTTGGGCGGCATCGACGACGAGCTCGGAGGTGACCCCTGGCATGGGCTCTTCCCGCGACGGGTAGATATCGGTCACCAGCGCACGATTGGCGCCGAGGAGCGCTCGGCCAAACTCCTCGGCCAACTCCAGGGTTCGCGAGAAGAGGTGCGGCTGAAAGACCGCATATAGCTTGGCCTGTGGAAAGACCTGGCGCGCCGCCATCAGGGTCGCCGCCACTTCGGTCGGGTGGTGAGCGTAGTCGTCCACTACCGCCGCGCCACGCCAACTGCCCATACGCTCGAATCGCCGATGAACACCCGAGAACCCGGCCAGTGCTTTGGCGATCGTCGGAAAGGGAAGCCCCAGAGCCAGACCGACGGCCACCGCCGCCAGGGCGTTGCGCACGTTGTGCGCCCCGGGCATGGGCAGCTCCACCCGGCCCAACGAGCCCTCACGCGAAGACTCCACCGAGAACCGTGTGCCCGATTCCAGCTGCTCGACCTCGACGGCCCGGATATCGGCTTGTGGTGACAAGCCGTAGGTCACCTGTCGGTGGCCGGCCAAATCTTGGAGCATTCCCTGGATGATGGGATCGTCCAGACAGACGATCGCCTGACCAAAGAAGGGAACCTTGCCGGCAAAGGTGAGAAAGGCCTGCCGAATCTCATCAAGGTCGTGATAGGTGTCGAGATGATCGCGGTCGATCGAGGTGACGACGGCGATGATCGGCTGCAGTCTGAGAAAGCTGCGATCGTACTCGTCGGCCTCGGCCACCATGTACTCGCTCTTTCCCAGCCGTGCGCCGGTACCGCTAACCCGGAGCCGGCCACCGACGATCACCGTCGGATCCAGCCCGGCTTCGGTCAGCACCGTGCCGACGAGAGACGTTGTGGTCGTCTTGCCGTGGGTGCCGGCGATCGCAATCCCGTACTTGAGGCGCATGATCTCACCCAGCATCTCGGCCCGGCGGACCACGGTCACGTTGCGCTCGAGCGCCGCCTGCACTTCCGGATTCTGCATAGAGATAGCCGAGGAGATCACCAGCAGATCGACTCCCTCCAGGTGTTCCGGAGAATGTCCCTCGAAGACTCGAACCCCGAGCCCCTCGAGACGCCGTGTCGCCTCGCTCGGGGCAGCGTCACAGCCGCTGACCTCGAGCTCGTAGTCGAGCAGTACCTCGGCAATGCCGCTCATGCCGGCGCCACCGATGCCGACGAAGTGAACGCTCGTGAGATCGGCGAATTGTCGGAACACTAGGCGGCCTCCCCCAGCTCTATAACCAGGTCGGCAATCGCCTCGGCCGCTTCCGGCCTCGAGAGCTCGCGGAGCGACTCGCCCATGGACTCAAGTCGCCGGCGATCGGCCAGCAGCTCACCCAGCACCTCGGCCAGCCTTGCGGCGTTCATTTCATCTGCGGGGATGACGACTGCGCCACCGGTTGCCGCGAGACGCTCCGCGTTCTGTTCCTGGTGCCCCCCCGCCAGGCGCAACGGCACCAGGACCGCCGCCCGCCCGACAGCGCAGATCTCCGCCAAGGTCACCGCACCGGCACGGGAGATCACCAGATGGGAACCGCCCATCACCGTCGCAACATCGCGCAGGAACGGTCGCAGCTCGATCTTCATCTTCCCCAGATCGCACTCGGCGTAGGCCTCGCGGGCCTCGTCCAGATGCCGGTCACCGACCTGATGCAGCACCTCGAGCTCGGGGAAGCGCGATGCCACCAGCTCCAGCGCCCGCGGCAGGGCTCGATTCAGCTGTCGGGCCCCTTGGCTGCCTCCCAACACCAGAAGCGCGAGTGACTCGCCGGGGGGGCGCCGGGGGCCGGCAAAGAACTCCTCTCGGACCGGCACACCGGTGGGGTGCACCCGACATCGGAGTCCGGCGGTGTCGCGATAACCGGTTGCCGCCACCTCCGACCAACGGGAAAGCCAGCGGTTGGCGGCTCCTGGCTGGGCATTGGGCTCCAGCAGAGCCGACGGCCGCCCGGCCAGGCGCGCACCGGCGACACCCGGGACCGAAGCAAAGCCGCCGGTTCCCAGCACCACCCCGACCTCCAACCGGCGGATCATGGACCGGGCGGCGAGAGCTGAGCGGGTCAGGGTCCACAGAGCTGCGAGTCGAGCCAGCGGACCACGCCCGACAACGGCAAGTGCCGGCAATCCGTGATAATCCAGGCCGCGTCCTTCCACGATCTCTTTCTCCATACCCTCCTGGCGACCGAGCCAGCTCACCTGCCAACCCTTCCCCACCAGACTCTCGGCAACAGCCAGTCCGGGAAAAACATGGCCGCCACTCCCACCGCCGGCGATAAGGACGTGTCTAGAGCGCATCTCTCCATCCCCAGCTCATCCGTGCTGCGACACATTCAGAATCACCCCACACGCCGACATGCTGACCACCAGCGACGACCCTCCATAGGAGACAAAGGGCAGCGGTATCCCCTTGGTCGGCAAGAGCGAAAGCGCGACGCTGATATGGACCAGGGCCTGAAGCACGATCACCGCTGTCAGCCCCCAGGCCAGATAGCGACCCATGACATCGGGAGCGTGCCAGCCCGCGCGTATACCTCTCCACAGCAGAACGCCAAAGAGCACCAATACCCCCGCCGCTCCCAACAGACCGAGCTCTTCGGCGATGATCGAGAAGATGAAATCGGAGTGGGCGTGGGGCAGAAAGAAGAGCTTTTGCCCGCTCTCTCCGAGCCCCAGACCAAGTATCCCGCCGGAGCCCACCGCAATGAGGGACTGGTGGGCCTGATAGCCCGCGTCCAGCGGCTGGGCGGCGGGATCCAGGAAGGCCAGCATCCGCCGCCGCCGGTAGGGCACCGAGTACACCAGGGCCCAGAGCGCCGGCACCAGCACCAGAGCACCGGCGGCGAAGTATCGCCAGCGCACACCAGCCAGGAAGAGCATGAGGAGCGTCGCGGTGCAGATCAGCACCGCCGTGCCCAGATCCGGCTGCAGGATGATCAGCGCCGCCGCCAGCCCCAGGACCAGGACAATTGGAAGCAGCAGGTCGCGTTGGCTGTCGCGCTGCAGCTTGCGCTCGATCTGATAGGCGGCAAAGGGAATCACCGCCAATTTGGCCAATTCGGACGGCTGAATGGAGAGCCCCCCCAGGAAGAGCCAGCGGCGAGTATTGTTGAGAGCCGGTCCAAACAGGGTCAGGGTCAGCAGGAACAGCACCACTCCCACCAAGCTGTAGATCACCGCCGGCCGGCGCAGGTGACGGTAGTCGATGTGCATGATCACCCACATGGCGATCAGTCCCACCGCGGCGGCGACCGCCTGCTTGACCAGGAACTGGTTGTAGCGGTGCCCCTGGTCGCGGGCAAAAGCGGCACTGGCCGAATAGACCATGGTCAATCCGAGGCCGACCAACACGATCACGGTGGTGAAGAGCACCTTGTCGAAGGCGAGTTTCCTAGCCATCCAGCGCCCTCACCAGCTCCTGAAAGTGATCCCCGCGCGCGTGGAAGTCGAGGTACTGGTCGAAGCTTGCGCATGCCGGTGAGAGCAGCACGACCTCCCCTGCCCCGACCCGGGCCGCTGCCGAGGTAACGGCCGTTGCCAGGTCGTCCGCCCGCTCGCAGTCGACCCGGTCGGCCAGGGCCACGCCCACTCTCTCTGCGGCCTCGCCAATCAGATAGGCGCGGACAGCTTTGCGCTCGACAACCGGTGCCAGAGCCGCAAAATCACTCCCCTTGTCACGGCCACCCAGAATCAGGTGGACCGAGCCGTCGGCAAAACCCTCCAGTGACTTGAGGGTCGCTCCCACGTTGGTGCCCTTCGAGTCGTCGTACCAGAGAACATCACCCAGCTCCCGCACCAGCTCGAGGCGATGAGGAAGCCCGGAAAATGTGCTCAGCGTCGGGGCGATCATTGCCGGGTCGGCGTCGAAGGCTCGCGCCAGCAGAACCGCCGCCATGGCGTTTTCAAGGTTGTGGGTCCCGGGAAGCGAGAGGTCTCGAGGGCGAAACAGCTCGCTGACCGGCCGGCCCGGGGTGACCTCGACAACCCGATCTCCGTCCAGAAAGCAGCCGTCCCCCACCGCTCGCAGCCGCGAGAAGAAGCGGCGCCTCGATCTGACCGCCACCTCGGCGACCAGGGGATCGTCGGCGTTGATGACCGCGATGTCCTCCTCACCCTGGTTGTCGAAGAGCCTCTTCTTCGCGGCGATGTAGCTATCCAGGTCGGCGTGGCGGTCGAGGTGATCCGCCGAGACGTTGAGCAGCGCCGCGGCGCGGGGGTGAAAACCATCGATCGCCTCGAGCTGGAAACTGGAGAGCTCGGTGACGAATATGCGCCCCGCTTCACCTTCGGCGCAGGCGCTCAGTGGCCGGCCGATGTTGCCGCACACCTCGACCGCGAAACCGCTGGCTGCCAGCAGCGCACCGACCAGTGCGGTGGTGGTGCTCTTGCCGTTGCTGCCGGTGATGCCGATGACCGGTCCGTTGACAAAGGCGTAGCCGAGCTCCACCTCGGCGATCACCGGGATCCCCGCCCCGCGGGCGGCGGCCAGCAATGGCCGATCCGCCGGCACCCCCGGACTCACGACTACCCCATCCAACCCGGCAGGCAGCGCCGTGGGCTCCCGCCCCAAGAGCAGCTCGACACCGGTGTCGGCAGTCAGCTCACCCAGATCGAGCTTGCCCGCGGCTCGCCGGTCGACACCGACCACCTCGACCCCCCGCGAGCGCAGCAGCCGCACTGCGGCAAGACCCGACATGCCCAGGCCATAGACCAGGGCTCGCTGCCATTCCTGCTGGGACCAGGGAGCTTTCATCTCAGTTTCAAGGTCGACAGACTGAGCAGCGCGAACAGCACCGCGATGATCCAGAAACGCACGATGATCTTGGGCTCCGCCCAGCCGGAGAGCTCGAAGTGGTGATGCAGCGGCGCCATCCGCAGCACCCGGCGACCGGTCAGCTTGAACGAGGCCACCTGAGCGATGACCGATAGGGCCTCGATGACAAAGAGGCCGCCGACGAGAACGAGGACCATCTCCTGCTTCGACAGCACGGCCACCATGCCGATGGCACCGCCGATTGCCAGTGAGCCCACGTCCCCCATGAAGATCTCGGCGGGATAGGAGTTGAACCAGAGAAACCCGAGACTGGCACCGACCAGGGCGGCGCAGAAAATGGCGACCTCGCCGACACCGCGGAGATAGGGCACCTGCAGATACCCGGCCACCACCGAGTTGCCGGCGATGTAGGTGAAGATGGCGTAGGTGGCCGCCGCGATCAGTGTGGCCCCGATGGCGAGGCCATCGAGCCCGTCGGTCAGATTGACCGCGTTCGACGAGCCGGCCAGGACGATGGCCACAAACGGCAGATAGAACAACCCGAGGTCGTACACCGCCCGTTTGAAGAACGGCATCGCCACCGTGCCGCCAAACCCATAGTCCGGAGGCAGGGAGAGGATGATGGCGCCGGCGGCCAATCCCACCGCAATCTGCAGCAGGAACTTGACCTTCGCCGAAAGCCCGAGGTTGCGGCGGAAGCGAAGCTTGAGCAGATCGTCCACCAGACCGATGGCGCCAAAGGCCAGAGTCACCCCGATGGCCAGCCAGACAAAGGGATTGGCGAGGTTTGCCCAGAGCAGGGTCGGCAGCAGGACCGCGAGGAGGATCAACACTCCCCCCATCGTCGGTGTACCGGCCTTCACCTGATGCCTCTCGGGACCTACATCCCGAATGCTCTGCCCGACCGACCAGCGTCGTAGCAGTCGGATAAGGCCCGGGCCGAGGAGCAACGAGAGCAGGACAGCCGTGACCACCGCCATGGCGGCTCGAAAGGTGATGTAGCGAAAGACGTTGAACAGCGCAAACTGCTCGTGGAGCGGGTAGAGGAGGTGGTAAAGCATCAGTCGCCCCCCTCCGCCGCGGCCAACAAGGAACCGACCACGCCCTCGAGGGCGACACCACGCGACCCCTTGACGAGTACCACGTCACCCGGCTCGAGCCGACCACGGAGCTCGTTGGCGGCCTCGACCGCATCCTCGAACCAGAGCCCTGGCGTATCGACCTCGCTGGCACCGGCCACGATCTCCCGCGCCAGCTCACCCACACCGACGACGGGCCCGAACCCCAGCTCGGCCGCCTCGCGACCCGCCGCCCGGTGGTAGCCGGCTGCTCCCTCGCCCAGTTCCAGCATGTCGCCCAGTACCGCCCAGTGCCGTTTGGCCGGCAGCGCGCGGGCGCTTTCCAGGGCTCGGCTCAGGGCCACCGGATTCGAGTTGTAGGAGTCGTCGATGACCACCCGGTCGGCGGAGAGCCGGTGGACGATGCCCCGCCCCGCGAGCGAGTCGACATTCTTCAACCCGGCTTGGATCTCCTCCAGGCCCACCCCGAGGTGGTAGGCACAGGCAGCAGCCGCCAGACAGTTCTCCACGTTGTACCGACCGTAGAGCGGCAGGTGAATCTCGCCACGCTCTGCGCCCAGCGCAAGGACAAACCGTGTGCCCGCCGACGGTGTGTCCGCTTCGATCCTCTCGGCGCGCACCTCGGCCGGTTGATCGATGCCAAACCAGATCACCTCACCCTGGAAACGGTTCGCAATTCGTGCCACCTCGGGATCGTCACGATTGGCGACCAAAACACCACCGGGGGCCAGCCCCTCCAGGATCTCCGCCTTGGCCTCGGCGATGGCCCGCAAGGAGCCAAAGAACTCCAGATGCACCGGCCTGATATTGGTGAGCACCGCCACATCGGGTCGACCGAGGCGGCTGATCTGCCCCAGCTCGCCGGGGGTCGACATCCCCATCTCCGCCACCATCCACTCGGTATCTTCGGGGATGCCCAGCAACGCGACGGGGAACCCAAAAAGATTATTGAGATTGCCTGGGTTGCGCGCCACCTTGAAGCGGCGCGCCAGCATGGCCGCCAGCAGCTCCTTGGTCGTGGTCTTGCCGATCGACCCCGTGACCGCCACCAGGTGCTGGGGTGAGCGGCGGCGCACCTCGCGGGTCAACAGATGGAGGGCTGCAAAGGTGTCGGCGACGCGGATCACACCTGAATCTTCGGGGGCCCCGACCGCCCGATCCACGACAATGGCGCTCGCGCCCCGCTCCAGAGCGGCCCCGACAAAGAGATGACCGTCTGTCTGCTCGCCGGGCAGCGCGAAGAAGAGCTCTCCACCCTGGACCGCTCGCGAGTCTAGACAGGCTCCCTGCCAGATCGTCTCCGGCCGACCCGAGATCACCTGCCCCTCCATCGCGGCGGCAGCCTCATCCACTCTTCCCTGCACCGACATGCTCCTCCAACGCCCGCTCTACCTCTTTGAGATCCGAGAACGGCAGCTGTTCATCACCGATGATCTGTACCTCCTCATGCCCTTTGCCGGCGATCAGAACCGCCCAACCCGGCCCCGCCTGGGCCACCGCTCGCCGAATCGCCTCCCTTCGATCGGGAAGGATTCGATAGCTCGGGTCGTCCGACTGCTGGAGGCCTTTCTCCACCTCCGCAATGATGGCCAGCGGATCCTCGGAGCGCGGATTGTCCGAAGTGATGATGGAGAGCTCGGCCAGATCGCCGGCCACCCGGCCCATCAGCACGCGTTTGCCGGGGTCGCGATCCCCACCGCAGCCAAAGACCACGATGATCTTGCGGCCGGTGAAGCTCTTGAGCGAGCGCAGGGCCGCCTCCAGTGCCGCGTCGGTGTGGGCGTAGTCGATCACTACCGGGAAAGGCTGCCCACAGTCGACCACTTCCATGCGACCGGGGAGTGCCTGGCGACCGGCCGTCCCCTTCTCTACCGCCGCATGTGGAAGCTCGAGCGCTTCAGCACCCGCTACCGCCGCCACCAGATTGCTCAGGTTGTAGTCACCCAGGAGCGGCGAGACGAGATCGAGCTCACCCCGCGGCGTCAGTATCCGGCACCGAATTCCTTGGAGATCGAGGTCCGCATCGGCCACCCTCACATCCCCGTCTTGGCCAAAAGTGATCGCACCCGGAATCTCGTCCGCCAGGCGCTGCCCGTAAGGATCGTCGATGTTGACCACAGCGCGACCTTCCGGCTTGAGCTGCCCGAACAGACGACGTTTGCAGGCGAAGTAGCTTTCGAAGTCGCGGTGGTAGTCGAAGTGATCCCGCGTCAGATTGGTAAATACAGCCAGATCGAAGGAGCCGCCCTCCACACGATCCTGGGCCAAGGCATGCGAGGAGATCTCGGCACAGACCGCCGTCGCACCCTCGTCGTGCATCTGCCGCAACAGGCGAAAAAAATCGGTGGCCTCCGGGGTGGTGCGATCACCGCCAAAGTTCCGATCGCCAAAACGGTAACCCAGAGTCCCCAGCGATCCGGTTGGAAAGCCGGCCACTTCGAGGAAGTCCGCCAGCAGCAAAGACACGGTCGTCTTGCCGTTGGTGCCGGTCACACCGACGGTGATGAGCTCGCGGTCGGGATGTCGGTAGATGCGTGCGGCCAGAGGACCGAGTACGCTGCGAGGGTTCTCGGTGACCAGCCACGGCCTCTCGAAGCTCGGGGCGGGGATGTCCGAAGCCAACACGCCGACCGCTCCACGTTCCATGGCCTCGGGCACGAACATCCGGCCGTCGTAGCGCTGCCCGACCAGGGCGGCAAAGAGGTCACCCGCTCCCACGCGACGCGAGTCGTGAGTGATGCCCGATACGGTTGGGTTCTCGCTCGACGAGCAGGATATGGGCAAATCTTCGATCACCTCTGTCAGCCTCATAGCGCGGGACCGGAGGCGATTACCGCTTCGCCCCTCTCTGCTACCTCTCCGGCCGCGCCGTCGAGATCGAGAGCGGCTGTCGCCGGAGATTCAGGGTCTTGCTCGTCGATGCCGGCCAACAGCTCGCCGGGCCACCTCTCGAGAGGCTCTCGCTCCGGTGGTACCCGCAGATAGAGGAGAACCTCACGCACGATGGCCGAGAACACCGGCGCTGCCACCTCGCCACCGTGATAGCCCCCTTTGGGCTCATCGATGACAATGAGAGTCACTACGGCCGGTGTCCGGGCCGGAGCAAAACCGACAAAGCTGGCAATGAATTTGGTCGGTGAATAGCCTCGACCACCCTCGGCCTTTTGCGCGGTTCCCGTCTTTCCCGCCACTCGATAGCCGTCGATCGCAGCCTTCTTGCCCGTACCCTCGGTTACCACCGCCTCCAGCAGCCGCTCGAGCGTGCGAGCGGTGCCTGGAGTAATCGGCATCCCGCGCAGCGTCGGCCGCGGGTGGAGGAGCTCGATGTCGTCGCCTCGACCAACGCCTCTGACCACGTAGGGCTGCAACAGCTGCCCGCCGTTGGCTACCGCCGCGAAGGCGCTGGCCAACTGAATGGAGGTCACCGAGATTCCCTGGCCAAAGGAGATGTAGGCGGTCGCCATCCGCGGCCAGCGCTCGGCCGGACGCAGCATGCCGGAGGACTCGCCCGGAAGATCGATGCCGGTGGGTGCGCCAAAGCCAAAGCTCTGGATCTGCTGATAGAAGAGGTCGCGGCCGACCATCAAGCCCGTCTTGATGGCCCCAATGTTGCTGGATTTGGCGATCACCTCACGAAAGGTCAGCAGGTCGAATGGATGGTGGTCGTTGATGCGGATGCCGTTAAGTGTGATGCTCCCACGCCCGCAGTCCAGAATGTCGGTGGGATCGACCAGATTGGCCTCCAGTGCCGCCGCCGCCGTCACCATCTTGAAGGTCGAGCCCGGCTCGAAGGCATCGGCCACCACCCGGTTGCGCCGCTGGGAGGCTTCGAAGTGCCGAAATCGATTGGGATCGAAGGAGGGCAGGGAGGCCATGGCCAGGACGGCTCCGCTGTGAGGGTCGAGAACGATCGCCGTTCCGCCCCGCGCCTGACTCTGCTCGACTGCCCGTGCCAGCTCTCGCTCCACGATGTGCTGAATTGCAATGTCGATCGTCAGATAAAGATCCTTGCCGGGCTCGGCGTCACCAAACGACAGCGTCGGTGAAGAGACCGTGCCGGATCGAGCATCGCGGAGGACCCTTCTGTTGACAGGCTCGCCGGTGACCACCTGGTCATAAAGGCCCTCGAGCCCCTCCAACCCCTTGTTATCGACGCTGGCAAAGCCAACGACCTGTGAGGCCAGCTCGCGCATCGGGTAGTACCGCTTGCTTTCTTTGAGAAAGGTGACGCCGGCCAGATCGAGATCGCGGACCGCCGCCGATACCGGAGAGTCCAGCTGCCGCGCAATCCACACGAATTCCTTGTCCTTGGTCAGCCTTTCCTCGAGCTGCTGCCGGTCGAGACCCAACACCTTGGCGAGCTGGGTGGAGGCGGCCGCCGGGTCGTCGACCTCCCTGGGACACGCCCACGCCGAATCGACCTCGAGAGAAAGTGCCAGCTTGCGACCGCGGGAATCGTAGATGGTGCCGCGAGGCGGCTCGAGGGTGATGCGCCTCAGCTGCTGCCTCTTGGCGAGGTCCTGGTATTCCTCGTGGTCCCGCACCTGGAGCTGGTAGAGGCGCGCTCCGATCCCCCCGATCCATGCGAGCAGGAGGAGCAGCGCGAATATCCAGCGCGCCTTCAAGGAGCCTCCTCCGCAAAGACCAACTGCTCGAGAGAGACCGGCACCATGCCCAGCTCCTCTCGCGCCCGGACCGTCACCTGCTGGGGGCTCGACTGGTAGGAGACCTCGATCTCCAACTCGCGCCCTTTCTGTTCCATTTGCTCCAAAGCCCTCTCCAGCTTGTACACCTCGTAGCCGATGTTGAGCAGCTTGACGTTCAGCCACACGTAGCCCAGCAGAGCGGCAGCGACGGGGAGAACCGCCACCACCACCAACGCCAACTCCTGGCGCCGCCGCCGATCTCGCTGACGGACCAGATAGCTGTTGGTGACGCTCTGGCGAACCGCGTAGGCGGACTTCACGTCTCTACAGCCTCCCGGCAGCTCGCAACCTGGCCGAACGGGAGCGCCGATTGGCCGCCACCTCCTCATCGCTCGGCCGAATCGGTTTCTTGGTCAGGACTTCGATCACACGCGACTCGGACCGGGTCCTACCGGTGATCTCATCGACCTCACCGCGAGCCAGATCGCGAAAGGTGTTCTTGACGATGCGATCCTCGAGGCTGTGATAGGAGATCACCACCAAACGACCGTCCTTTTCCAGCAGACGAACCGCTTGATCCAGGAGCGCTTCGAGACCGAGTAGCTCTCGATTCACCTCGATCCGCAGCGCTTGGAAAACCCGAGTGGCAGGGTCGATGCGGCCGTCCGGCCTTCGCCTTTGCCCTCGCCCTCGCCTCGCCTTGGCCTTGGCCTTGGCAACGAGCAAACTCAGGTCCGTGGTCGTTTCGATAGCTCTCTCCTGGCGACCCTGCACCACTGCACGAGCAATACGACGTGCTTGTGGCTCTTCACCGTACTCTCTGAGAACTCTTTCCAAATCGACCTCCGAGTAGTCGTTCACGATCATCCCGGCCGTCAAGCGGCCGGGGCCCATGCGCATGTCCAGCGGCCCCTCCCGACGAAAACTGAACCCCCGCTCGGCCCGTTCGAGCTGTAGCGAAGAGACCCCCAGATCGGCCAAGATTCCACCGACCACCTCCACCCCCTCCTGGTGGAGGAGAGCCTCCAAATCAGCGAAGTTGCCCGCCAACAGCGTTACCCTCGGTTTGAAGGGGCGCAGCCGCACTTCGGCCATCTCCAACGCCTGTGGATCGCGGTCGATCCCGATCAGGCGTAGGCTCGATGAGGCCTGAAGAAGTGCTTCCGCGTGCCCGCCGAGGCCGACGGTACAGTCGACGACGAGCCCGCCCCGCTCCGGCCGCAGGAGGCGGATTGTCTCCTCGAGCAGAACGGGTAGGTGACGCACCTTCGCCGATTCAATGAACCAAGCCAGAGCGAAGGGTCAGCATCAGATGCCCTTCTCGCTCAGGTTTTGAAAGTCCTCGTCGGTGAAAGGCTGCTCGGAGAACCGGGCCTGGAGGCGATCATGGTTCCAGACCTCGAAGTGATCCAAGCGCGCGTTCACCACCACTTCGCCGACCATCTCGGCCCGCTCGCGAAGAATCGGCGGCAGAACCACCCGGCCCTGGCTGTCGAGCACCGACTGCTGTCCGAAGTAGCTGACTCTTTCCAGGTACCGCAGTTTCACCAGGTCGGTCGACGGCAGAGCCATCAACCGGTCCTCGATCTCCTGCCACACCGAAAGGGGGTAGACCAGAACCGAGTCTCCGCGGATCGAGGTGATAAAGATTTCGCGGCCGTAGCTTTGCTCGAGATCCCGGCGAAACACCGTCGGGAGCTTGAGTCGCCCTTTGTCGTCAATCTTTGCTGGCGCACTTCCGCGAAACATCGATTTCGCCCTTCCTGCCTGCAATCAATGGGGCGAAGTCTAGCATCGCACTCCACTTTTGTCCATTTAATTCCACCACTCTTCCAGTGGAATGGCTCACACCAAGAAAAAATGGCGCAAGTAGAGCGAAACTCTAAAAATGTGATCGATTGCTAGAAGCCAGGGAGTGGCTGGGACTCGGACTCTGGCTCCGATTCTGGCTCGTCTTCGGGTAGGTCCACCGCCGGCTCGTCGAGAATGCCCAGCGGGTCGATGGTGGGACTCGGCGCGGCCGCTCGGAACCCGGCCGCCTCCGGTGGTGGGTTGGCCACGATGTAGGACTTCTGTTCGAGCTCCTGCATGTACTTCTCGACCTCTTCGGCGAAGCGGCGATCCCTCTCCTTGGCCTCGATCTGCTCCTGGACCTCGGCGAAGGGAAGGAGTGTGGCCTCCTGGCGCTCGAGAACCGCCAGCAGGTGAAGGCCTCC
>JBAUDS010000065.1:0-1534 GCA_049678185.1 Thermoanaerobaculia bacterium | reverse complement strand
TCTCCAACGACGGTCTGAGCTTCACCGACCAGGGCGTGGTGCTCGACCACGAGGATCCCTCGGTCTGGGGCTTTGGCGACGAGCTCTACCCCGTTACCGCTATTCAAGACGGTGGTCAGTGGGTCGTCTACTACATCCCGCATGGTGGCACGACGCCGCCGGGAGCGGCGTTCAAGCTGGGAGTCGGCTCAGGACCGGGACGGATGCAGCTCGCGACGCTGCCCGCCACCAGCAGCGGCGCCAATGTGGAGGCGTGGGGGATGGCCGGGTCGGGAAAAATCGGTCCCGACACCTATGCCCTGTTTATCAACGATCTGAGGCCCCCCTCGGAGATGTTCGTACACACGGTCTCTCTCGCCGCGCCGGAGGTGCTGGGTGCGCCTGAGGAGACCTACAATTTTCCCGATTTCAAACAGGGCACGGTCTTTTTGGACGCGGAGAACTCCACCTGGTACATGTACTACCGCAACACGGACCAGGATAGATACGGGCTCAAGCTGGCACCCGCGGGCGAGAAGGACACGACCCCACCGAGCGCACCACAACAACTGACGGGTGTACCGGTCGGGCACGACGGGGCCGACCTTTCTTGGAAACCGGCCACCGATGCAGAGACCGGAATCGTCCAGTACCGGGTTTTTCGTGGTGGCTCGCCGATAGCGACGGTGAAGGGCTGGACTTACAGCGATAGGGGTCTGAGTGAGCTCACCCAGTACAGCTACGAGGTCTCCGCCGAGAACACCCACGGCCTGGTGGGACCAAAGAGCTCCGCCGTACAGGTGACGACGTTTGGAGACCAGACCGCACCTGATCTGTCCAGTGTCTCGGGGAGCGGATCCTCGATAGAGGTCACCGCGGTCTTCGACGAGTCGGTCGACGAGAGCAGCTCCGAGACCTTCACCAACTACCAGCTCAATCATGGAGTTGCCGTCTCGAGCGCGTCGCTCGACCCGGACCTGCGGACGGTCACGCTGACCACCTCTCCCCAAGCGGAGCACCGGACCTACACCCTGACGACTTCGGGGGTGGAGGATCGGGCCCAGTCACCTAACACCGTAAGTCCGCCCATCCACCGCCGCTTCACCCACAGCGGCGCCCCGGGGCTCGTGGGCTGCTGGCGGCTCGATGAGGGGGAGGGCGACACGGCCTTCGACACCTCCAATTTCGGCGATGATGGTTCACTCGACCTCCCGGGAGCCGATCCGGCGACCTGGACGGCGGGCAAGATCGGAGGCGCGCTCCAGTTCGACGGTGCCGACGACATCGTGACCATTCCGCCGTCGGCGGGGCTGGCAGCCGCCACCGACGACAGTTACACCTTCTCGATCTGGGCCAAACCGGCGAGCGTGCCGCCCGCGACGGCCAATCACAACACGCAGTTCAGTCTGATTACCCGCGAGGGCACGGGCCTCTACTACACTGCCGAGCAGAAATTCATCGCCAACATCCGACTGGTCAGCGGCACCGTGGTGACGGTCGAATCGCCGGCCTTCTCAACCGGGCAATGGCACCATCTGACGATGGTGGTGGACGA
>JBAUDS010000064.1:0-1858 GCA_049678185.1 Thermoanaerobaculia bacterium | reverse complement strand
CAACAGAGATTTGGTTTGGAGGAAGGTTGATG
The DNA here is from genome assembly GCA_049678185.1 of Thermoanaerobaculia bacterium. Taxonomy (GTDB): domain Bacteria; phylum Acidobacteriota; class Thermoanaerobaculia; order Multivoradales; family JAHEKO01; genus M0029. The sequence continues at coordinate 1,826 of JBAUDS010000064.1, read as the reverse complement.
CCGGTCCGGAAATTCAGATCGGTTGAGGAGATGGAAGACAACACGTGGTATGACCGGAATGATCCGCGCCTCTTCCGTGCAATCCAAACCACGTGGGAGTTCGCCCAACGGGTCACGCAGCCACGGTTCCCCCCGGGCGTCTACAAGCACCGAACGGTGGAGGCGGCGGAAGAGCTGAGGGAGGTCTGGGAGCAGATCAACTTCGCGGCGTTTCGTAGGCGAAAACAGGCATCGGCAACCCGCTGAGATATGGCCCCGCCGATCCAACGGGCGCTCTTCGCCCTTGGGCTGTCGGGGTTCCTGGTGGCGACACCGCCGATGGTTTCGGCTCAGACAAACGAAACGACAGACACACCGCCGCCAGGACCGATCGTCACCGATCGCCCGACCGACAGCGCTTCCCCGCTGCTCGTGCCCCGCCACACCTTTCAACTCGAAGCGGGCTACAAGTTCAGCCGCACCGGGAGCGATTCGGGAACAATCGATGCGCAAGTACTGCCCGACCTGCTGGCTCGATTCGGGATCAACAAAAAGGTCGAGGCTCGTCTGGTGGCCGCGGGTTGGACCTTTGAGAGTGGTGCCGACGACACAGAAACCGGCTTCAACGACATCAGCCTCGGCGCCAAGATCGCTCTGGCCGACGAGCGCGACCGGCGCCCCCAGATGGCGCTCCTGGTCGACGTCAGCCTGCCGGTGGGCCACAGCGACCACACCAACGAATACGTGATCCCAAAGGTCCTCTTCCTGGGCTCCAACAGCCTGAGCGACCGAATCGGTCTCACCTATAACGTCGGACCCAGCTTTGTCACTGTAGACAGCAACGGTGGATCAGATACCAATGCCGACCTGAGCTACGCGGTGGCTCTGAGTGGATCGACCGGTGGACCGTTCAGCCTCTTTGGGGAGCTCTACGGCGCCTTTGCCTTCGGCTCGAATCGCCCGTCCCGCCACAACTTCCAGGCGGGGACGACCATTCTGCTCAACCGTCGCTTCCAGATCGACATCCGCGGCGGCCTCGGACTGGTCGACAACGAGCCCGACTGGCTGGTCGGTGCGGGCCTCGCCTTTCGGATACCGCACTGAGCTCGCGTCATCGGGACCACGGGCGAAGGTGTCCTCGCGAGCTCGTTCTAGAAAGCCAGGCGCATTCGCAAGACGCTGCCTACGTAGATCGTACTCTTCAGGTCATTGAACGAAGGGTTGTGCGTCACTTGAAGAGCCGGCGTGACTTGCAGCTGGTCGGTCATCTGCAGCCGGTAGAAGACCTCGCTGGTCATCTGGGCATCCGTATCTGGTTCTACCGGTGCTCCCCAGCTCGTGGCGATCCCGAAGAGATCATTTGCATCCCGCAGCTGGACCCCGACACCCAGCGCGTAGATCCATCGCATCAGGGCTGCATCACCGTCCGAATAGCCGACGCGAAGAAAGGGTAGGAATTTGTCGAACACCTTCGGGGCGACCGAAAGAGCCAGCCCCCGGCTTCTCTCGGTACCCTTTTCCTCCAGCTCGTCCTGCACCCAGTAGGTCAGATGGATCGAATCTCCGGGAGCCGAGTCTTTGCTGGGTGACCAGCCGGCTTCCACCCAGTAGAAGAGATCTTCGCCGTCGAAGAGCTCCGCGACGTTGACACCGTCCGCGTCCGCGAGAGCGTCGTGGACTCCGCCGGAGAAGTAGTAATGGTCGTTCACATACAAGCGAGTTGCAAAACCAACTCCCTGCTGGGGAAGGGCTTCTGCTGGATTGTTGAAAAAGGCGTCGCTCATAAAAGCAGTCCATGCACTGAGCAGGGGGTACGCATCCATGAAATCGCCCGGATCCATCTGTCC
>JBAUDS010000063.1:0-6799 GCA_049678185.1 Thermoanaerobaculia bacterium | reverse complement strand
CGAGCCGCGGCCCTGCTGGGCTCACTACTCGGCCGAGCGGCTCCGCTCCACCGTTAGCGCTTTAATCGCCGGCATACTGGCCGACTATCCGCCAAAATCAGAAGGAAGCCGTGACCTCGAAGACACGTTTGCCGCTCTTCTCGACCACCCCCCCCACGAACGACCCGAGAAATTGAAGAGATCTCCCGCCCCCTGGATTCACTGCGCCACCAAGGCTGCGAGAAAGGACCTGATCGAAGCCTACGGCTGGTTCCTCGCTGCCTATCAGAAATCGGCTGAGAAGTTACGTACCGGAAACCTGAGCGTGGCGTTTCCCGAAGGCTCCTTCCCACCACCCCTACCGTTTGTCGGCGATGCGCTTTTCTGCGCTCCCACCTAGCGTCAACTATCCGCCGACGAGGGTGGATCGCTAGCTCTCATCGGCGACCGTGGCATCAAAGCACTCCCCCGTCGCGCTCTAAGCTCTCGATGGGCTATTGAAGTTCATACTTGCCGCATCAAAGAGGCTGTCAAGCCTCCCAAGGGACTGATCACCAGCATAAGGCGTCCGCCTAACCCCGTCCCTCCTAGAATCACATGGCACCTTTTCGCCTTTTCGGCCCTAGCCGAACCGCCTTTTCGGCCCTAGCCGAACCGACTCGAGTCTCAGGCTCCGCCCTCGCCGTGAGCCGACCAAGGTGCTGGACCCGCATGCCAATGCGGGCAACCACACGACTGTCATACACACCATGGACGCGGTCAGGAACCATGGGTTTTCTGGGGCACAGACAGTGCCACGGGCTAAGGAGTCATCACTGACTCCCATGCCTTGATCCCGATGGGTGGCTGGTGCGGATGCTTGACGCCAACAGAAATGAAAACCCGGCTGCGGAACTGAACACTCGAGCCGTCAACTCGCTGGCGAGCAAGATCGGGGAGCTCCCCCTCCCTAAGGCCAAGCTCTACCCCTTGACACGGAGCCCGCTAATGGGTGGCACCTTTTCTCGGCACCTTCTCGCCTTTTCGCCTTTTCAGTTCTGCACCTATTCTGCTACTCTTCATTGCACACAGAATTCTGCAAACCTTTTGTCAAGGACATGTTTCCCCGCCAGCTCCTTGCGCTCCATCGCGGAAATCTCGCCATCTGCAAGATCAATGGCCCACAACTCATGGACGAGCTCTGACACATCTGCTACTACGAGGCCACGGTTATCTGTGGGAATCCTTGCCAGCACAACCAACGAATCACCATCGAAGAACTGTAGGCTCCAAACACGTTCTACCTGGAATTGCGTTCCGCTCCGGACTATGCTGAGGCGCTCAACGGTGGGATCGAATCCTTCTGCACCCACTTCAAAAGTGGAGTCGCCGCTCGGTGCAAACAAGCTGCCGGGAGGTGCCAGTCGAACCTGACTTACTTCAGGAAAATCAATCTCTCCCTCCTCAACTTTGATAAGAAAGACAGGTTCTTGAATCTCGATGCACTTCCCAACTAGCACACTTGAAGCACTATTCGACGTGATTTCAACTTTGCGAGCGCATCCAGATTCCACCCCGAATGCGAAAACGACGAAGCAGAACCAAAAGCAGCACTTGCCGTCGAAATGAATCATGCTAAATATTAGCCAGCCGCTACGGACCAGCCTTACATTCCGGCGGCTACCCACCAGAACTCGGGCGATTCTACATAGTGCAACCACTGCTCAAGTCGGCGGGTCCCTCTGCCAATATCTTCCCTCACCTTGGACAGCTCTGAGGTGATAGGTCCACGAGATGCCGGGTATCTCATTGCCGCCTCGCGGTAAGCCTTTAGGCTATGCGAAGAACTCATGCTGTAAGGATGACCAAAGGAGTAGTACATGATCTCATAGTTTGAGTGCGACTCGATTGCCCGTGCACACATAGGAACGCCCGCTCCAAGATACATAGGTACAGGGTCTCGAGTGTTTACATATGCCGTTAATGAGCCAAGCCCCTGCGGATAGGTACATACTGCCCCCCCGATTGTTACCAAGTCGATTCTCGACAGTTCGTCAGATGAAAGAAAGGAGAGGCTACCACTCGCGATGGCTGCACCTTGGCTATGTGCAAATACTGTCAGATTCTCATCCTTTGGGAGTGATTTCAGATGTTCGCGCACAGTCTGCACCACAAGTCGAAGTGTCTCGTCTGGCACCCTCGACCAATTTACCATCGCCGTTTGGGCTAGATCAGCAAACGCTCCTGTGGTGGGATTCCAAAGAGGCAGAACGCGCCGTCTGAACCAGGCTGCCGCTTCACTGGCGTTATTTTCTGCTCTGACCCTGTGATTCCAGATTCCGTTTATGAACAGCGCTTCTTGACCCCCAGCGCTACCTACAACCTGCAAGTGCCTTGGCGCAGCCCCATATCCTGGCTTGTCACCCCACATCGAATAAGCCACAAACTGGAGACTGCCAAGACAGGCCAGGGAGGTTGGTCCTTCGATCTCACATCTTCGACGCCGTGTTTCATCCGCTTCCCTCCACGCTCTCATCGACGATTCACGGTCAGACCGCTTTGCCTTTTGAAGACCAAGAGCGTCAGTGGAGTTATACGGCGTGTTCCCCGCAAAGCCGTAGAGCGATGGTCCGTCGACGTAGCCCATCGGATCAGTCGAGATAAACCGCCCAAGCTCGGGATCGTAGTACCGATTTCTCATGTAGACGAGGCCGGTCTCGGGGTCGTGTGGGAGGCCGTGGAAGCCGAAGTCGTTGCCGGCGGCTGAGGTGGAGATCTCTCGCAGATCGGGGGCTTCGTAGAGGAGGGCCGGAGCTGAGGTGGTGGCGCAGATGGTATCGGGTGGGCACTCCTCCGGGACCTCGTGGACTTCGAAAAAGAGCTCGAAGGGCTCGGTTAGACCTAGTCCGGCAAGATCGAGCGGGGTTGTGGAGGCGGCGAGCTTGTGGCTGCCCAGCTCGAGAGCCCCGGCAGTCCGGAGCATGTATCGGTCTTCATCGAGGGTCCACTCAATGCTCTGGCCATCGACCTGGAGGGCGGCGCCGGCATTCGTCGTGTCGGGCTCTTCGGAGAAGACGATCTCGAGTTGGCCGTCGCGGAGGAACACCTGCTCGAGACGGGGCAAAGTGTCGTCGAAGTGGACCTTCTCACCGGATGGCCAGGTGAAGGTGAGCTCGAAGGCCACCGAAGCCGTATTGCCGAAGCTGTCGCGGAGGGCGTCGGCCGGGAGAGTCAGGTTCAGCTCGGTGCCCGGAGCCGGGATCGCTGTGGGCGTCACGAGAAGCCGGCGGCCAGCTTGCCGACCGGTCGTCACCGGCTGGGCGAGGGTGATCTCGAGGATCTGACCGGAGGCGGTCTCCGTCAGGGTGATTCGGCCTTCGGCCAGGGCGGCCTCGAGGGCCTCAAACAATACCTCCTCAGAGAGCTCGAGCAGCAGCTCACCCGCGCTGGTGCGCACCTGCTCTACCACCGGGCCCAGGCTGTCGACAAAGATCCTCCGCTCACCATAGGTCGAATAGCTGTAGCGCTCGACGGGCTGACCCGGCTCCGCACCCGGCGCGAGCGACGGGGCACCCGACGGTTTTGCTGCACTCAGGGCTATCTGCGCCAGGGTGAGGAGAGCGAGGTTGCCGGTCTCGTCGTAGAGAGGGGCGTAGGCGCTGTCGATGGTACCGTCGCCGTTGACGTCCCGCTCGGTACGTACAATCTCGTCGAGACCTGATCCATAGGTGCGGCGGCTGGTGAGCTTGCCGTCCCGGTACTCCTCGAGCGGGCGCCAGCCACCCCAAACCGTCTCCTCGGTTTCCCCATCCACGAGCTTTGACACCCGCCGGTTGAAGGCGTCGTAAGTGTAGGTTGCGATCTCCTGACCCGGCTCGCTCACCCGTGTCAGGCGGTTGCGGAAGTCGTAGCTGAAGGTGCGGGAGCCCTTGCTCGTCATGTTGCCATTGTCATCGTAGCTCAGCACTTCGCCGTCTATCCAGCCTGGCCGGTTGCGACCCGAGCCGTCGAGCGGCATGGTGTGAACCTCGCCGGCATCGCCGCGGCGCTCGATGCGGCTGGTCATGTTGTCCGCCTCATCGTAGTTCAGGCTCTCGCCTTCCGGGAGCCGGGCCAAGAGAAACGGATCGGTCGGCTGGTTGTTCTGGACGAAGTCTGCTGCTACCGGGACCACGGCGGTCTGGGTGACGCGGCTCGCCCCGTCGTAGCCGAATAGGCGATCACGTCCATTCAAGTCCCCGCGCGACTCGCTGGTCTTGAGCGAGCGGGGGCTCCAGGTCAGGTTCTCCTCGAAGACACTGAACCCAAACAGCCCCCGTGCCGTCTCGCTCAGCCGGCGACGGATTGGATCGAACCCTTTCAAAACCTGGATCCCGTTGGCGAAGTTGGTGGTGGCCTGGAGGTACGGTCCCCGGTAGCCGTAGCTCACTGCCTCATTGAAGTCCTCTCCGGCCTGCTCACCGATCGCCAGCGGCCGGTTGAGATCGTCGAAGTCCTGACGCACCTGGAGACCCGAGGGGTAACCGATTCCCACGACGTTATCCGTATCGTCGTAGTCGTAGGTGAGGGTGCGGTCGACCGTTGTATCGGAAAGAAGCCGGGAGAGCGAATCGTAGCTCAGGCGTGTTTCGATCTCACCCGAGCGGGCCAGGGTGGTTCGGTAGAGGCCGTCGTAGGTATAGCTCTCGGATTCGGGGCCGATGGCACCGCCGCCGGGCAAAATCGTGCGGCCGGTCAAGCGCTTAGCCTCGTCGAAGAGCTGGGTGATGACGGTGCCGTTGGGGTCGGTGCGCTCTCTCACATTGTGGGAGCCATCGTAGGTGAGGATCTCGACCGTGTCGTCCGGCCAGGTGGTGCTGGTGCGGCGGTTGAGCGCGTCGTACTGGTAGTTGGTGGCGTTTTCCAGGGCATCGTAGTAGGCCCTGAGGCGCGAGCTCCTGTCGTAGAGGTAGTTCACCCGGATTCCACTGGGACGAATCGAGGTGATCCGGCGGTCGAGGCCGTCGTAGACCTGCTGGGTCTCGTAGTTCAAAGGATCGACGGTGAAGCGCAGGTTGTCCCTGGCGTCGTAGCGGTAGGTGGTGGTGTTGTCGAGGGCGTCGGCGTGGGTCACGATCCGGTTGACCGCGTCGTGGGTCATCCTCTCGACCACCTCCACCTCGCCGCCGCCCAGGGACTCAGGGATCAGCTCGAAGGTATGAAGCTCGATGACGTTGGAGGCCGGGTCGAGGACGCGCTGGGTTCGGTTGCCGATCGGGTCCGTCACCTGCACCGAGCGCTCCGCAGTGTCGTACTCGAAGGTGGTTTCCCGCCCCAGTGCATCGGTCGCCTTGACGACATTCGAGGCCGGGTCGTACTCGGTCTTGGTGACCAGATCCCGCACCCCTTCTGACGGCAAGCCGAGCTCCTCGGCGTCGTAACGCCACAGCTTCTCGGTGGAGGCGATCCTCCGGTCGAGGTTGTCGTAGGCGTAGGACATCTGGGCGAGAAGCCGGTCGTCGGTCGCGTCGAGGGAGCGCTGCTCGATCGGGTTGCCGTTGTTGTCATAGGTGGTGGTGGTGCGGTTGCCGAGCGGATCGCGCCCGGTCTTGACACGGGCGTAGCCGTCGTAGTCGGTCTGCCAGGCGTGGCCGCGGCCATCGGTATAGCTCTCCTGCTGGCGCTCGGGCTCGTAGATGTAGCTCTCGGTCACCTCCTCGGGGGTGCCGAGTCCGTAGGTCACCGATTGGAGCAGATCGCGTTCCTCGTAAACGTACTGTGTCTTCTGCCCGTCGGGCTCGGTCAGCAGGGTGAGGTTCAAATTGGGGTCGTACTCGCGGGTCTCGACCACCCAGCCCTCCTCCTGGCCCACCTCGATCTGTCGCCGGGTGACCAACAGCTCGTCCAGGATGCCGTACTCGTAGCGCTCAAAGGTCGACTCCAGCCCTTCATCCCCGAAGGGACGCTCCAGCTGGGCAAGATTGCCATTGCCGTCGTAACGATAGAGCGTCGTGTAATAGAGCGGCGGCGCACTGTCGGACGAGGCCGTGGTCGCCCGGGTTTCACCTCGCAGCCAGTCGAGGGCGTTCCACTCGCTCTCGTGCCGGACGCCCCGCGGGTCGATGACCGCCGTGACATTTCCCCTGGCGTCGGTCTCGTAGCGGGTGGTGAGCGCCAGCTCCTCTGGGTCGATCGTTTGCCGCTCGAGGTAGCCGCGGCTCGGGCCGGTGGCGAAGTACTCGAACGTCGTGACGTGGCCGTTGGGGTTGGTGAGCTTCACCACCTGACCGAAGTCGTTGTAGTCGTAGAAGCCCGTGGAGGCCTCGGGCTCCTCCACTGCCCTGGTGACGCTCTCGGGCAGCCCCAGCACGTTGCGGTCGATCTCGGTGACGATCCCCCGCGGATCGACGACCCGCACCGGCTGGTTTGTGCGGTGCTCGTATTCGACGGTGGTCACCAGGCTGACGTCCGAGCCGTTGGTGCCCCGGGGATCGGCGATCACCTCGATTCGGGTCGGGTTTCCCCGCGCGAGCGGCGGTCGAAGACGTCCAGGTAGTCGGTGCGGGTCACCCGGGTCTGGGGTGCCCGCGAGAGGATCTCCTAAAGAAGAGGCTGGCACCTACTCCGGAGCGATATCACCACCTGCGGTTTGCCACCCAGGAGACCATCGAGCTCGAGCCGTTGCCCTGCTGGGCTCACTACTCGGCCGAGCGGCTCCGCTCCACCGTTAGCGCCTTAATCGCCGGCATACTGGCCGACTATCCGCCAAAATCAGAAGGAAGCCGTGACCTCGAAGACACGCTTGCCGCTCTTCTCGACCACCACCCACACGAACGACCCGAGAAACTCAAGAAATCTCCCG
>JBAUDS010000062.1:0-3404 GCA_049678185.1 Thermoanaerobaculia bacterium | reverse complement strand
TCGGTCTTGTCGGAGCGGAGAGTCTCGAGTGGACCGAGATCCACTCCGACCTTCTGTTCACGGCCGCCACTGGCGATGTGGAGAAGAATCTGATCTACCTCGCCAGAGCCGGCGAGCTCTACGTCACGGATCTGGCTGCGAAGAAACCGCGGCCGGTGCTGCTCAGCGCCTTCGACGAGTCGCTTGCTCTCGACAAGATGAAGTTCGACGAGGCCGGCAACCGTATCCTGGCCACCGATCAGGAGACCGGCTCGCTGTACGTGATCGACCTGGGCTTGGATTCCCCGAACCCGGAGCTCGTCGCCAGCGACCTCGGTCCGATTACCGATGTGGAGATCTCGGCGGCCGACACCACCGTATTGCTACTCGATACCGCCGGCAAAAAGGTCGTCAAGGTCGATTGCCCGCGAGAGGCAGCAAGCTGCTCGGCGCCCGAGGTGTTTGCCGCAATTCCAGAGTTCGAGCAGCCGATTACCGTGGCCCGGGCCACCGACGGCAGGGTCTGGGTAGGGGACATCGGGGCCCAGAGCATCTTCGCCTTCGACACCGATGGAAAGGTCGTCAAGGTGCTCGAGTCGATGTCAGGCTTTAGCGACTAGGGCATGGCTCCGTTTTGCTGTATATTATCCCCAACTTACCGTCCTCAAGGACAAAAGGAGCTGCTTATGGCCACCACGACGGACCAAGTGGATAACGGTGTAAATGTCGAAGCCCTGCTCGGCGCACGCGAAGCGCTGACAGGTCAGCCGGAGGGCGCCAAGTTCCAGTGGCGGGCGACCTGCAAGTGGATCTATGGCACACAAAGCCGCTCTACCATCAAGGGATTCTACGGGCTCGGCGCGGAGCAGGAGCACAAGACCGAGTTCACCTTTGACGCCGACCATCCCGAGATCTTCGCCTCCGAAGACAAAGGCGCTGCGCCGGTCGAGATGGTGCTGGCCGGCCTGGCCAGCTGCCTGACTGCTGGTGTCGCGGCGGTTGCCCAGCGGCGTGAGATCCAATTGCGGTCGGTTTCGGCGACGCTCGAGGCTGGGATGGACATCCAGGGCATCCTCGGCATCGACAGCGACGTGCGCAACGGCTTCGATGGCATCAAGGTGACCTACAACATAGACGCCGACGCGACACCCGACGAGATCAAGGCAGTCGTCGCGCAGTCGCAAAAGCGCTCGGCCGTCTATGATGTCATCACCAACCCGACGAACGTCACCGTCGAAGTTGCCTGATCCGCCACCTCGGGATTCGAGAAACGGGATCCCGTGCGCTCTACGACAGTCGTCATAGGGGCCGGCCACGCCGGGCTAGCCATGAGTCGGTGCCTCGCCGACCGCTCGATCGATCATGTCGTCCTCGAGCGGGGAGAAGTGGCCAACTCGTGGAAGACCGAGCGGTGGGACTCGCTGCGTCTCCTCACCCCCAACTGGCAGAGCCGGTTGCCCGGCTATGGTTACCAGGGCGACGAGCCCGACGGCTTCCGCACGATGCCCGAGACCATCGACTTCATCGAGCGGTATGCCGAGGTGATCTCGGCCCCGGTCCAGGCCAAGACGAAGGTGACTGCGGTCCGCCTGAGCGACGACGGTTACGAGATCGCCACCGACCAGGGCGACTGGCACTGCCGGACCGTAGTGATCGCTACCGGCGCCTGCAACATCCCGAAGATCCCGGCGGTCGCCGAGGCCGTGCCGGCGTCGATCGCGACGCTCACTCCCATGCAGTACCGCAATCCGGACCAGCTCGAAGAGGGTGGCGTGCTCGTCGTCGGCGCCTCGGCCACCGGCACACAGATCGCCGACGAGGTTCACCGCTCGGGACGACCCGTGACCCTGGCGGTGGGGGAGCACATCCGGGCGCCCCGTGTCTACCGGGGGCGGGACATCAAGTGGTGGATGGATGCTGCTGGAGTGCTAGACGAGAGCTACAAGGAAATCGACGACATCGTCCGAGCTCGGAACGTGCCGTCGCTGCAACTCGCGGGCTCCCCCGAGCGTCGCATGCTCGACCTCAACTCGCTCACGCGAAACGGCGTCAAGCTCATCGGGCGTCTGGCCCACATCCACGACGGGAAGGCGCAGTTCTCGGGCTCGCTGCCAAACCAGTGCATGCTGTCCGACCTCAAGATGACCCGGCTGCTCAATACGATTGACGAATGGGCAACAGAGAACGGACTCGACGACAAGGTCGATCCACCGCACCGCTTCGGGCCCACCGAGGTCGATACCTCGCCGCCACTCGGCATGGATCTCACCAACGGTGCGATCCGGACCATCATCTGGGCGACCGGCTTCCGTCCCGACTACTCCTGGCTCCAGGTGCCGGTGCTCGATCGCAAGGGCCGTATCCGCCACGACGGGGGGTGTGCCGAGTCCCCTGGTATGTACCTGATGGGCATGCCGTTCCTCCGGCGCCGCAAGTCGAGTCTCATCGACGGCGCCGGAGATGACGCTCGCGACCTGAGCGCCCACCTGGCGTCCTATCTCAACGGCAACTCCTCTGCCGCTTGCTCCTGACGACAGCGCCTCGACCCAGAAGCTAAACGGATTCCAGCGCCTCCCGCACGCGCGCGGGTGTCATCGGCAGCTGGAAGAGCCGGGCCCCGGTGGCGTCGAAGATGGCGTTGGCGATCGCCGCACCCATGCCGATGATGGCAGGCTCGCCGCCGCCTTGGGGGGCGAGGTCGTTGTTCTCGACCAGCACGGTCTCGATCTCGGGCAGCCATGAGAATCGCGCGATCTCGTAGGTGTCGAAATTGCGGTCGAGAATTTCGCCGCCACGGAAACGCAGGTTTTCGCTCAGTGCGTAACCGAGTCCCATGGTGATGCAGCCCTCCATCTGCATGCGGGCACCTTCCGGGTTGACGACGATGCCCATGTCTTGAGCGCAGACGACCTTTGCGACGCGCACCTTGCCGCTGGCGCGGTCGACTTCCACCTCGACGACATGGGCGACGTAGGTGCCGGCATCGAGGCCACAGGCCAACCCCCGGCCCCGGCCGCCTGGTAGCTTCCGATCCTTCCAGCCATAGACCGCAGCTGCGGCCTCGAGGACGCCTGTGAGCCGCTTGTCCGAGGTGTTCCGCAGCCGAAAAGCGAGCGGATCGATGCCGGCCGCAGCCGCCATGATGTCGATTTGCGACTCCTTGGCGAAGGTGTTGGTGTTCGCTCCCGGAGCCCTCCAGGCGCCGGTAGCGAACGGATGGACGTCCGGCGCCCGCCAACCCTCGCTGTGCACCACGATGCGATTGTTGGCGGCGTCGTAGAGCTGATCGGCGCCGCGATCGCCGGCGAAGTAGACGTGGTAGTCCCACAGCGAGATGCGGCCTTCTGCGTCGAGCCCCGAGTCGATCTCGATGAACGAGGCCGTCTGGAACGTGTCGTAGAAGAACTCCTCGGCCCGCGTGAAAG
>JBAUDS010000061.1:0-24346 GCA_049678185.1 Thermoanaerobaculia bacterium | reverse complement strand
ATGCCGGCGAACACCGCGGCCACGATCGCCCAGCGGCGACCGAGCTGCCAGTTGATGCGCCGACCCACCAGGCGGTGGAGGACGAACAGCCAACCGGCGACCAGCGGGCAGATGACATGGGCCCAATAGGCCACCGAGCGAATGGCGGGGTCCTTGATGACGATGACCCCTTCGATGCGGGTCAGCACGATGCCGCTGGCCAGCATCGTCAAGGCCACCGTGAAGAGGGCATAACCGACCCAGACGGCGCGGCGATTTGGTCGGTTGTAGGCGTTGCGGATGTGGAAGCCGCCAAAGAAGACCAGTGGCAGAATAATGAGCAGACCTAGCGACAGATGGACCAGGAACATGACCAGATAGAACCAGTTCTGGTAGGTCGTCCCGGTCATCCACTCGAGAAAGGTGACCCCGGCCAGGTAGGTGGCGTTGACCGCCAGTAGAGCGAAGAGACCGAAGACGACGGCCAGGAGCTTGTCGAGGCGCGGTCCTACGGCCGGTAAGTACTTGCGTCGACTAGGTTTAGCCGCGTCGGTAGGGTGATCTCGCGGGTCGGTCGAAGCGGACATTGCGTTTCAGACAGAGGCGTTGCCGGCAGCCATTCGACGGCGCGGCGGAGAGTTTATCGTCTCTCGGTGACTTTACCTTGGCGGTTTGCCAAAGCACTGGACCCAGAGGATGCGGTAGCCGTCGGTCTTCTTGCCGATGGCGACTCCGAAGCCGACTTCGCGATAGACACGGCTCAGGATGTTCTCCCGATGCCCCTTGCTCTCCATCCACCCCCGCATGACCTCGTCAATCGACTCGGCACCATTGGCCAGATTCTCCCCAGCCGTGCGCCCGCGATAGCCCTCTGCCTGAGCGCGATCCATCACCGTGGTGCCCTCGGGTGATTCGTGCCCGTAGAAGTCGCGTGCCAACATGTCCTCGGCGTAGCCCTGTGCCGTGCGATTGAGCTGTTGCTGTAGTCGCAGAAGAGGCGCGCGGGCCCTTCGACGCTCCGCGTTGACCATTTCGAGAAGCGTTTTTCGTACCGCGGCCAGATCCTCGAGGTCGGCGACAATGGGGGAGTGGTAGTCGTCGATCGACAGCGCGGCGATCAGGTAGTAGAGGGGTGTGCCCTCGGCCTCGGCGACGCCGACACCGAGGTCTCGGAGTTCGTCGGCGAGTAGAGCCTCGAGGGTCTCTGGAGAGTCCCTGGTCCAGCGCTGGAGAATGAGGTGGGGGTCGCCGGCGGACTGCGCCATCGCCTCGACAAACGTCTTGGCCTCGTAGCCCGATGCAGCCAGCACGGCGGCCGTCTCTTCCCCCGAGCGGGTCGGATCCTCCAACTTTCCGGTCTCGATGAGCTTGTCGAGCAGGGTCTGGGTGGCGAGAACGAGTGAGCTCGAAAGGCGCAGCGGCCGGTTCCCGCTCTGCTCTCGGAGTGCATTCAACGACTCGAGAAAGGTCTCCGGGGGCGCCGCGGAGACAAGAACACAGGTCAGCAGGGCCACCAGCGGCAGCAGCCGCCGGCGCGCCCCGGTTCGACTCCTCCTGGTCTGTGGATCGCCGGCCGGAGTCGTGGGCTTCAGCGATCAGCTCCCTGGTAGTCACTGGGGAGCGGCGTCGGCTGGTGCAGCACGTCATCGCCCTCGGCGACGAATTCCTCTACCTTGCGGGCATGGGCGCGGATCAGCTTCGTCACCTCCTCGTTATCCGAGGTCTCGACGACCTCGACCCCGTGGTCGAGCTCGTTGACGGTGATGCGGATCTCGTGGCGCCGGTCGAAGATCTCGGCAAACAGCGGGTCCCAATTGCGGATCCGACCACCCGACTCGAGCAGCTCCGCCATCTCGGTGACGTGCCGCTGCAGCACCGGAACGAGCTCCGGGTCGGTGGTCGTGGTGGTGGTTTTGACACCACCCGGAATCTCTTCGACGACCCTGTCGATGTCTTCATGGGCATCGATCAGCGCCCAGACCGCCCGCATCTCGGTAGGGGGGCCGCCCCATCGGCCGGCTCCACGTGGGCCGGAACCGCGGCCGTGATGGCGACCGTGGTGGTGATGGTGACCCTGGCAACAGTCCTGGTGTGGGCAGTTCGTGCAATCGGCGGCCGGATGCTCCTCGCCGAAGCAAGGGCAACGGCCCGTGTCAGTGGCCGCCGGCGGGTTCGCAGAGGCAGCATCCTGCCCACCTTCTTGCAGCAGCCCGTGGAGGACTGTCGACAGACCGAGCGCAAGTACTACCGCCAGCATCGTCGGCAGGGCAACATTCCGATGTGCATTTGCGATACTCATAAACGTCTCCTCCTATAGGGATGATTTTACCGACTAAACTGCAAGAGGAGGTGATCCAGTGAGAAGCTCGCATCGTGGTTTGGAGGCCCTGGCCGTTGCCCTGGTCCTGGCCTTTGGCGTGGCCTGCTCGGAGTCCAGCGGTGACGCGCTGGCCGCCAAGCCTCGGGCGGGTGAGGCCGGGGAGATTGCCTCCCGTTCTGACGGAGATGACACGGAGAGTCTGGAGACGATGAGCGACAAGTGGGAAGAGGTCGACCGGCTGATTTCTGAGGACAAGTTCGAGGCGGCGTCGAGGCTGGCGGCCGAGATCCGCGAGGCCGCCCGGCAGAGCGGTGATGACGAAGACTGGACCCGGGCGATCATCAAGGAGGTGCAGCTACGCACCGCCCTCCACGGCCACGAAACGGCAGTCCGCTTTCTGCGCACGGAAACCTGGCCCGAGACTCCCCTGTACCAGGCCATTCTCGAGCTGTTCTATGCGCAGTCGCTGGTCTCCTACACCCAGATCTACTCTTGGGAGATCGAGCAGCGGGAGCGGTTCGACACCGGTGACGAGATCGACTTGAAGAGCTGGACCAAGCAGCAGATCGTCGAGGAGGCACAAAAGGCCTATCTCGAGGTCTGGCGCCAGCGTGAGGTGTGGGGGAGCGAGTCCCTCGGAGCTCTGGGCGAGTACCTGGAGCAGAACAACTATCCGGCCCGCATCCGGGGCACGCTGCGCGACGCGGTCACCTACCTCTGGGTAGAGCTGCTGAGCGACACCAGCCTCTGGCAGCCACGTCAATCGAACGAGCTCTATCGTCTGGATCTCGAGCGTCTGATCGCGGCAGATCCGGTGGG
This sequence comes from Thermoanaerobaculia bacterium, assembly GCA_049678185.1. GTDB lineage: Bacteria > Acidobacteriota > Thermoanaerobaculia > Multivoradales > JAHEKO01 > M0029. The sequence goes on along the minus strand of JBAUDS010000061.1, from coordinate 21,228 downwards.
CTCGGCCGCTCTCGAGCTGGGTGATCCCGCCGTTCACCCGCTGGTCAAGATCGGCGCGCTGCTCGACGATCTGGAGAGCTGGCACCTCGAGAGCGACCGGCCCGAGGCGGCCTTCGAGGCGGATCGAGAGCGTCTGAGCCGCCTCCACTCCTCGTTTACCCGGGGCGACGACCGCGCAGCCATTCGCGCCGGTCTGGAAAAACGACTCGACGCCCTCGGGCGACGCTACCCGTGGTGGTCGCTGGGGCAGGCGACCCTGGCCGACTTCGTGCTGGCCGACGATGCTGCGGATAGTCAGGTGCGGGCGCGGGAGCTCGCTCTGGCGGGCGAGCAGGCCCACCCGGGCACCATCGGCGGCGATCGCTGCCGCAGCATCGTGGCGGCCATCGAGGCGCCCGGCTACTCGCTCCAGAGCATGGCCAACGACGGACCGGCCAGGCGATCGATCCAGGTCACGCACAAGAACCTGGGCACGCTCCATTTCCGAGCCTACGCCCTGGACCTGGTCGAGCAGATCGAAAGCAGTGAGGACTACAACGCTCTGCCGGGCTACCGGGAGATACCCGAGATCATCGGCAGTCGGCTGCCGGACGCCGAGTGGAGCGTCGAGCTGCCGGCGACCCCCGACTACCGGTCTCATCGGACCTATGTGACACCGCCGATGGAGCAGCCGGGCCTCTATGTGGTGGTGGCTTCGGCGCGACGCGATTTTCGCCAAAGGGTCAACCGGGAGGCGGCGGTCAACCTGATCGTCACCGACCTCGTTCTGCTGACCCGCCAGCTCGATTCGACGCTCGAGGTGACGGTCCGCTCGGGCGAGACCGGCAAGGGCCTGGAACGGGTCCAGGTTTCGCTCTACCGGTTCGACTACCGCAAGGGTCACCAGCGGGTGGAGACCCACCTCAGCGGAGCGGATGGTCGGGTCGACTTCGGCGCTCGCGATGCGGATCGCTACAGCTACTTCGTCCTCGCCGAGAGGGGTGAGGACACGGCAGTCGACCTCAGCTATCAGCGGTTCCACCGGCAGGGCCGGCCAAGCGAGCAGACCGCCGCTCTCGTCTACACCGACCGCAGCGTCTACCGCCCGCAGCAGACGATCCACTGGAAGGTGGTGGCCTATCGTGGTGGGGGTGAGAAGAGCACCTTTCGGACCCTGCCCAAGACATCGCTGACCGTCGAGTTGATGGATCCCAACTGGCAGGTGGTCGAGTCTCTCGCGGTGGCCACCAACGGTTTTGGCTCGGCCTCCGGCGAGTTCGAGATCCCGACCGGCAAGTTGCTGGGCGGCTGGTGGATCCGGACCTCGCTCGGCGGTCAGATTGCGCTGCGGATCGAGGAATACAAACGTCCCACCTTCGAAGTGACGGTCACCGAGCCGGAAGGGGCCCTGCGTCTCAACCGGGAGGCGAGCCTCGCGGGTGAGGTGCGCTACTACTTCGGGCTGCCGGTGGTGACCGGCAGTGTGGGCTGGCGGGTGGAGAGGGAGCCGGTCTATCCCCGCTGGTGGTATTGGTGGTACGGGGCCCCGACGGTGCAGAGCGAGATCGTCGCCGCCGGCACGACGGCGCTCGATGAGGAAGGGCGGTTCAGGGTCTCATTTGTCCCCAGCGCCGACGAGCGCGACGCGAGCCAGGGGGTGACCTATCGCTTTCGCCTCCATGCCGACGTCACCGACGAGGGGGGCGAGACCCGCGCCGCCTCGAGGGCCTTCCGACTCGGCTTTGTGGCCGTCGAGACAGCGGTGGAGAGCGGGTCCACCTTTTTCGGTGCGGGCAAGGGGATCGAGCTTGCAGCCGTACGCACCGATCTGGATGGAGTGCCCAGAGCGGGCGAGGCCTCCTGGCGTCTGACCACCCTCGAGCAGCCGGAGGAGACTCTCCTACCCGCGGAGCAACCGATCCCGGCTCGACCCGAGCAGGGGGAGCGCTACACCACCCCGGGGGATCTTCTGCGGCCGCGGTGGGAGACCGACGTCTCCGCCGAGCAGGTTCTCCGCCAGTGGCAGGACGGCGGCGAGGTGCTGCGTGGCAGCCTCGTGCACGACGACGAGGGCCGCACCAGGATTCTCCTGCCCGAGCTCGAGGCCGGGGTCTACCGGTTGCACTACTCGACCGTCGACGATTTTGGGGCCGCGTTCGAGACCACAAAGGAGATCGTTGTCGTCGAAGAGGGTCGAAAGACCCTGGCTTTGCCGGCGCTCCTCATGGTGGAGCGGGCTTCGGTGCCGGTGGGCGAGACCGCCCGACTGCTGGTGCACTCCGGTCTTGCCGGCCAGGACCTGGTGCTGGAGATCTATCGTGGGGGCCACCGGATCGAGAACCGGCGGCTCGACTCCGACCAGGGGGTCCACATCGTCGAGATTCCTATCGGCAAGGAACAGCGTGGTGGCTTCGGGGTCCGGCTGACCGGCGTGCGGGATCACCAACTGATGAGCCTGAGCGGCTCGGTCTTTGTCCCCTGGGATGACCGCGAGCTACGGGTGGAGTTCTCGAGCTTTCGCGATCGTCTCCGGCCCGGGGCGCTGGAGACCTGGAGGGTCAAGGTCACCGCTGCCGACGAGGCGGCTGTGGAGGCCGGTGCCGCCGAGGTGCTGGCCTACATGTATGACCGCAGCCTGGATCTGTTTGCCCCCCACAACCCCATGAGCCCGCTGTCTCTCTATCCATCCTGGATGGGGTACGGGAGGGTGCAGACCAGTCTGGGTTGGGGTAGCGAGATCTGGCAACGGGGTAGCTTCGGCTCCCCGCCCGGTTATCTGGTGCTCCACGGCGACCGGCTCGCGTTCTACAGCGGCTACGGCATCGGTGGCATGGGCCGCGGCCGCTATCTGGCCAAGGGGGCTGCCGAGCTGAGAATGGATATGGCGGCGCCTGCTCCCGAAGGGGTCGAGGAGGAGATGGTGCTCGCCGACGCGCAGTTGGCCGGCGAGGACAAGGCTTTCGAAGAAGCAAATGAGCCGCAGTCGGAGACCGGTTCCCAGCCCGACTCCAGCGCCGAGCTCCGCACCGACTTCTCCGAGACCGCCTTCTGGGAGCCCCATCTGCTGATCGACGACGACGGCGCGGCGACCTTCGAGTTCACCGTGCCCGACTCGGTCACCGAGTGGAATGTCTGGCTGCACGCGGTCACCCGGGATCTGCGGGGAGGCTCGCTGACCAGGACCACCCGCTCGGTCAAGGACCTCATGGTGCGGCCCTACCTACCGCGTTTTCTGCGCGAGGGGGATCGGGCGGCGATCAAGGTGGTGGTCAACAACGCCGGCGACGAGGACTTCAGCGGCCGGCTCGACTTCGAGATCCTGGATCCGGAGACCGAGGAGAGTCTGGTCGAGGAGTTTGGACTCAGCGAGGCCGAGACCGTGGGGGTGCCCTTTACCGTCGAGGCGGGTGGTGGTGCCAACCTGACTTTTCCGGTCGAAGTCCCGGCCCGGGTGGGGACGGTGGCCTTCAAAGTGGTGGCTCGGGCCGGAGATCTGAGCGACGGCGAGCTACGGCCGCTGCCGCTCCTGCCCGGGCGGATGCACCTGAGCCAGTCGCGGTTTGTGACCCTTAGAGACGCCGACCGGCGGGAGCTTCACTTTGCCGACCTGGCTGCCGGTGACGACCCGACGCTCGTCAACGAGCAGCTGGTGGTTACCCTCGATGCCCAGCTCTTCTACAGCGTCCTCCACGCCCTGCCCTATCTTGTCGACTACCCCTACGAGTGCACCGAGCAGGTGCTCAACCGCTTTCTGTCGACCGGTATCGTCTCGGCACTCTACGACGACTATCCGGCGGTGGCGCGGATGGCAAAGGAGTTCTCGGCGCGGGAGACCCGTTACGAGACCTGGGATGCGGTCGATCCCAACCGCAAGATGGCGCTCGAAGAGACACCCTGGCTGATCTCGGCCAAGGGTGGCCGGGAGCCGGCCGACAATCTGGTCAGGGTTCTGGATCCGCGGGTCGCCCGGGCGGAGCGGAGCTCGGCGCTGGCCAAGCTGGAAAAGGCCCAGACCTCTCTCGGCGGCTTTCCCTGGTGGCCCGGCGGACCACCCTCGCCCTATATGACGCTCTACATCCTCCAGGGCTTCTCCCGGGCGCTGGAGTTCGGAGTCGAGGTGCCGCAAGAGGTCGTGGTCGAGGCCTGGAGCTACATGCACCGCCACTATCTGGACGAGATAGTGCGCCAGATGATGTCGAGGGACTGCTGCTGGGAGATGGTGACCTTTCTCAACTACGTGCTGTCGAGCTATCCCGACGACTCCTGGACTGGGGGCGTCTTCACCACCGAGGAGCGCAAACAAATGCTGGACTTCTCGTTCCGGCACTGGCGCCAGCACTCGCCGCTGTTGAAGGCCTATCTCGCCCTGACTCTGGAGCGCAGCGGACGGTCGGATGACGCTGTCCTGGTTTTCGACAGCGTCATGGACTCGGCCAAGACGACCCAGGACGAGGGCACCTTCTGGGCCCCCGAGGACCGGTCCTGGCTCTGGTACAACGACACCATCGAGACCCACTCTTTTGCGCTCCGCACCCTGACCGAGCTCGAGCCGGACGACGCCCGCCGCCATGGACTGGTGCAGTGGCTGCTGCTCAACAAGAAGCTCAGCCACTGGAAGTCCACCCGGGCCACGGCCGAGGTGATCTACGCCCTGATTCACTATCTGGAGCGGGAAGGGGCGCTGGGGGTGCGAGAGGAGGCCACGGTAGTCATCGGTCCCGAGACGCGGAACTTTGTCTTCGAGCCCGACGAGTACACCGGTGCAAAGAACCAGATCGTAGTCGCGGGCGGGAAGATCGATCCGGAGACCATGTCCACCATCGTGGTGGAGAAGGAGACCAAGGGCTTCATGTTTGCCTCGGCCACCTGGCACTTCTCGACCGAAAAGCTCCCGGCAGAGGCCAGGGGCGATTTCTTCTCGGTGACCCGCCGCTACTTCAAGCGCGTCGGCGCGGGCGACGAGTGGATTCTCCAACCCCTGGAAGATGGTGCGGCTCTCGCCCCTGGCGACCAGGTCGAGGTGCACCTGTCGCTCCGCACCAAGCACGCCGCCGAGTACATCCACCTGCGCGACCCGCGGGGCGCCGGGTTCGAGCCCGAGTCGACCACTTCGAGCTACAAGTGGGATCTGGGAATCGGCTGGTACGAGGAGATCCGCGACAGCGGCACCAACTTCTTCTTCGAATGGCTCCCCGTCGGCGAGTACACCTTCAAGTACCGCCTCAGGGCCAATATGGCCGGCACCTTCAAGGTGGCCCCGGCGACACTGCAATCCATGTACGCCCCCGAGTTCACCGCCTACTCGGCTGGTGCTGTGGTGGAGATCGACTAGGGCTATTCGGAGGTGGGGAGTCTGAGTACCTGGCCGGCGTAGATCCGGCTCGAGCGCAAACCGTTGACCTGCTTGACCTCTTCGATGCTGGTCGAGGTGCGCCTGGCGATCTTCGACAGGGTGTCTCCCCGGTTGACCAGATAGAGACTCGGCCGGCCGTTGACGATGTACTCGGCCCCATCTTCGCGGTACCGCCAAGGGTAGACCGCGACGTGGTAGTGGATCGGATTCTTCTCCAGGGTGGCGTCGAGAATCCCGACGCTCTCCAGGGTCAGCAGGGTGCCCTCGAGCCATCCGCGACAGGTCCGGCTCCAGGTGCGTCTGAGATCCATCGCCATCCCGGCCGGATGAACCGATCGCTGGGCAGCGTTTCGGGGCTGGCGGTTCCGGGGCCGGGTGAGGCTGGTGACGACCAACTGTTCGTTGCAGGCCTCCCGGTAGCCCTTGGCCAAATCGAGGATGAAGTCTCGGACCGCCGGCCGCGTGTAGGGGTAGCTGTCCTCCTTGAGCTGCAGATCCTCGTTGGCGTACACCGGCACCAGACGACCGGCGTCGACGAGTCGATCCAGCTCCGCCGTGTCATCCACAAACTCGAGACCGTGACGTTCGGCTTCCAGGTTCTGCCGGTCGAGAGATATGGCGGAGCCACGCAGCGACTGGGCTTGCCCGGCAACTCCGTGTAGCAGGGCCACGACGCCGATGGCGATCAGCATCGAGAAACGTCGCCGATGGGGTATTGGATATGGCTCAGCACTGCTCATCGCAAAACGGCTCCTTCTCTACCCAATCGGCACACTGTCGCATGCAGTGGTCTTCAACTCTGATTGGGGTCCCGACCCCCCCCACGAATCGGATGGGCAAGCTTAACGGAAACCCCCCCGGTGCCGTCAAGCTCCGCATCAATGCGATGGTGAGGCCATACACCTCCGTGTGGGCCGTCTTCGTGGCACCCGTGCTGTTGTTCATTGCGGTTCACCGATCGCGTGGCTAGACTCCCGCGAGTCACAACAGTGGAACTACAGGAGAACTTGTCATGAGCGACGAGAAGATCTGGCATGCAGCGGTCGGGGGCAAGCAGCTCGGTCCCTACAGCGAGGGCGAGATTCTGGAGATGATCGGGTCGGGGATGCTCGACCGCAAATCGCACGTTTTTGGCCAGGGGATGGCGGACTGGGTTCCCATAACCGAGCAGGCCCAATTTGCCGGCGCCTTCAGCACCATCTCGGCGCCGCCTCCACCACCCCAGGACCCGGGTGCGGTGCATGAGATCGACTTCGAAGTCCACGGCAAGGAGATGCAGTTCGTGGAGATCACCCTCGACCCGGGTGAGGCCTGCATCGCCGAAGCCGGGGCTTTCATGTACATGGATCCGGGGATCGAGATGGAGACCATCTTTGGTGACGCCTCGGCCGAAAGCGACAGCAGCGGCTTTATGGGCAAGCTCATGGGGGCGGGCAAACGGGTGCTGACGGGCGAGTCGCTGTTTATGACGCTGTTTGGCAATGCTGCCCAGGAGCGGCAGAACGTGGCCTTCGCCTCTCCCTACCCCGGCGGCATCCTGCCGGTCGACCTGCGCGAGCATGGGGGGCGGCTGGTCTGTCAGAAGGACGCCTTCCTCTGTGCGGCCAAGGGCATCTCGGTGGGGATCGCCTTCCAGAAACGGCTGGGAGCCGGGCTCTTTGGCGGTGAGGGCTTTATCCTGCAGAAGCTCGAGGGGGATGGGTTGGCCTTTATCCACGCCGGCGGCACCCTCGTGTCACGGGAGCTCGCGGCCGGCGAGACCCTGCGTCTGGACACCGGTTGTCTGGTGGCTTTCGAAAGCCAGGTGAGCTACGACATCCAGATGGTGAGCGGGGTGAAGACGGCTCTCTTTGGTGGTGAAGGGCTTTTCTACGCCACCCTCTCGGGCCCGGGCAAGATCTGGATCCAATCGCTTCCCTTTAGCCGGCTGGCCAGCCGGGTCTACGCCGCGGCACCGCAGACCGGTGGCGCGCGCAAGGGCGAAGGGTCGATACTCGGCGGCCTCGGCGATCTCGTAATGGGCGACTAAGACGGCCGGCACGGGGGCCGGCCGCTTCAAGATTTCAGGACCTTACTTGGGGGACGAAGCGGCCGGCCTCCGTGTGCCGGCCGGGGTGGGTGGGGGCGCCCCAAGCCCCAAAGCCCTCACTCTTTTCCTTCCCTCAACATCCCTTTTGCGACCTCCAGATCCCCGTCGTTAGGCGCCGGGTCTAGGCCCAGGAGGGCGCAGAGCAGCTCGTAGATGTGGATGTTTTCGAAGGGCGGTACGACTTGCCCTTGCTCGAAGGCGGGTCCGGTGGCTATGAAGGTGGCTCCCATCGACAGCAGCTGGTTGTCGTAGCCGTGGTTGGCGCCCTGGTGGCGGTCTCGGCGGCGGCTCTGGCGCGATCTGCTGGTGATCGACCACCCCTCATCGGCCAGTCCGATGATCGGGGGGATGCGACGGTTGTCGCGATAGTGGAACCTCTCGGGTAGATCGTCCTTGCGGTAGACCTGGAGATGGGGGTGAGCGCCGGCGAGGGCGGCGTAAACCTCTTCGTCGCGACCCGGCCGTGGCCGGAGCGCCAGCACCGGATTCCAGTCGACCACCTCCACCGAGCTGCCGCCTATGTAGTCATCGAGATAGATCACCCGATCGGGCGAGATGGGGGTCATACCGTGGTCGGAGACGACGATGATGTTTGTGTTGGCGAGAGCGCCGCGTTTCTCGAGCCCTGCTAGCAGCCGACCCACGGATCGGTCGACTGCCCGCAGGGCGCTGCGAACCTGCTTCGACTCCTTGCCGTAGACGTGGGCCGCGGTGTCCACATCACTGAAATAGAGGGTGATGAGGGAGGGGCGTTGGTCTGCCGGCAAGTCCAACCATTCGAGGATCTGGTCGACCCGGACGCGGTTGGGGACGCTCTCGTCGTAGAGCTTCCAGTGGCTCGGGCGGAGACCTTGGATAGGGGCCTCGGTGCCGGGCCAGAAGTAGGCCGCCGCCTTCAAACCAGCCTTTTCGACCGTAACCCAGATCGGCTCCCCTGCCCACCATCGACCGTCGCCCACGGCGCTGCGGTCGCTCAGATGGAACCAGGCGTCGAGATCCGGGTCGTACATGTTGTTGGCCACGATGCCGTGGTGGGCCGGATAGAGGCCGGTGGCGATGCTGTAGAAATTGGGGAAGGTCTTGGAGGGGAACACCGGCACCAGTCGCTCGGTGGTCACCCCCCCGGCCGCCAGCCGGTCCAGGCTTGGCGTCTTGGTCTTGGCGAGGAAATCCCAGCCCAGGGCGTCGATCCCCACCAGAAGAACGCGTTTCGGCTCCCGGCGGGCCGGGTCATTGCCGCGATCGGGCGGCGAAGCGCCCATCGCCGGGCCGAGGAGACCCAACACCAGCACCAGGACGGCTGTCACAGGACTCGAATAATTTCTATCCATGGGGTGTGGCCCATTGCCGCGTCTTGAGGTATTCTAGGGTCTCCCAGTGAGGAGTGGAAAGAAAACGACGTCGCAAGAGGACTCTGCATGGCCTCTGGCAACGCCTCGGAGACCGACGGCTCTCGGGAGAGATTCGTCTCTTCCGTGTCCTGAAAACCGTAATTCGCTAAAGGAGAAACCAATGCGCACGAGGATGACCGTTCCGATCTTGCTCGTAGTCCTCGCGTTCGGCCTGCTTCTTGGACCGAGCGCCATGGCCGGCGAGCTCACAGTGGTGAAGGAGTTCAAGGTGGCTCCCGGTGAGGAGCGATACAACGACGGGGTGACCAAGATACCCCGCTCCAATGAGCTCTTGACCCTTCCCGATGGCCGGGTCCGTTACATTGTCCAGTTCGAGGATCCGCCGGTCGCGAGCTACCGGGGTGGCATTGGTCGCTTCGAGGCCACCAGCCCGGCTAGCACTGGAGCCCGCAAGCTCGATATGAGGGCTCCGAAGTCCATGGCCTATCGTGGTCATCTGCGCGATCGTCAGGAGAGCTTTGCGCGTGAGCTGGCCCGGGTGGCCCCCGAAGCCAGGATCGGTTACCGCTACCAGGTGGTCTTCAATGGTCTTGCGGTAGCCGTCAACCCCGGCCGAATCGACGCCATCTCCAGGATGCCCGGTGTCAAGAGGGTCTACCCCTCGCGCCGTTACTACCAGTCGATGGATGCCAGCATTCCTCTGATCAATGCCCCCGATTTCTGGGCCTACTTCGGCATGGACCCGGCCAGCGAAGCGGGCGCCGGGATAAAGGTCGCGATCGTCGATGGGGGTCTCTATTCTCCGCACCCGATGTTCGACGGCACCGGCTTCAGCTACCCCGCGGGTTATCCCCTCGGCGACGATTGGTGCAGCGTTGATATGGACTTTTGCAACGGCAAGATCATCGTCGCCCGTCACTTCAACGACGGCTTCGGCACTCTCCATCCCGACGAGATCGACAGCCCGATCGGGGTCAACGGTCACGGCACCCATGTGGCCGGCTCGGCGGTGGGCAACCCGATCATGGGGGCAGACGCCGGTGACGGTGTGCTCGAGAACATCTCAGGGGTGGCGCCGGCCGCCTGGCTGATGGTCTACAAGGCGCTGTGGTGGAACGGCACGACCGGTGAGGGTGATTCCGAGGATCTGATCGCAGCGGTGGATGCCGCCGTTGCCGACGGCGCCGATGTGATCAACAACTCCTGGGGAGGCCCTGGTGGTGAAGACCCCAACACCGACGCCTTTGGCGATGTATTCGAGGCCGCCGAGGAGGCGGGTGTTGTTGCGGTGGTTGCCGCCGGCAACGCGGGTCCGGGAGCCACTACCATCGGCTGCCCCGGCTGCCAGCCCTCGGTGCTGACGGTCGCATCGACGACCACCAATCGTCTCCACATGCTGACGCTAGATATGTTCTACCCGGAGGCGCACCCCGCTACGGTCGCCGAGCCGACAGGCTTGGGCTGTCAGGAGGGTACCGGTCCTGAGTTCACCTCGAGCTTTGGCCCGGATTCCGTCAAGTATGCCGGTGACATCGACGCCAGTAACTTCAACGGCTGCAGCTCCTTCCCCGCCGGCTCGTTCACCGACTCGATCGCCCTGATCTCCCGCGGCTCGTGCAACTTCTCCGTCAAGGTAGATAACGCCGAGGCCGCCGGCGCCGGCGCCGTGGTGGTGTTCAACGCTGTCCCCGGTGCTCCCATCGTCATGGGCGCTCTCGAAGCGACGACAATTTCCTCTTGCATGATCTCCAACGACGACGGCATGCTGGTCGTCGACTTCCTGGGTTTCTATCCCGACGCGACGGGGCAGATCAACTATCCGCAGGTGCGCGTGGCCAACGACAACTGGCAGGATTTCGTCTCCAGTTTCAGCTCGCGCGGGCCCAACGGCGATCCCGACGTCCTCAAGCCGGAGATCGCGGCCCCGGGCCAGCTCATCTTCTCGGCCTGGTCGCCGCTCCAGCCGCCGGGTACTGATCCCGAGTACTACACCTTGATCAACGGCACCAGCATGGCCAGCCCGCATGTGGCCGGAGCAGCCGCCCTGGTGCTGCAACAACATCCGCTTTGGTCGCCCACCGAGATCAAGACCGCGCTCACTAGCACCACGATCCGGGAAGGAGTGGTGAAGGGTGACGGGGTGACCCCGGCCGATCCATTCGATCGGGGTGCCGGGCGGATGGATCTCGGCAACACAGTCAACGCCGCGGTCACCTTCGATCAGACCTCGATGGCGGACAGCAACTGCTTCCTCGAGTGCAGCTTCGACCGGACCCTGGTCGACCAGGGCGCCGGCCCGAGCACCTGGGAGGCCTTTGTCGAGAACGCCAGCGAGAATCTGATCGTCGAGGTCAGTCCCTCGACCATCATGCTGCCCGGGACAATGCCGCCGCCGGCGGTCGAACCGGGGCTGTTCTCGGTCTATGTCAACACCACTTTTGTCGATCAGGGACAGTGGCACTTTGCCGATATCGTCTGGAAGCCCGTGCTCAACGGTGCTCCGAACGGCGTCAATGGCGTTGTGCTACCCGATGCCTCGATGCCGCTGGCGGTGTTTGCCGCCAGCTCCACCAACGAGGCGCTGGTCACCAAGACCGCGGACAAAGACGTGGCCCAACCCACCGAGGTCATCACCTACGACATCTTGCTGACCAACCTGGGGCTGACCGACGAGATCTTTCTCTACGACGAGATTCCGTTCAACTCCAGCTTTATTCCCGGCAGCCAGTGGGCTCTTGTCAACGGGGTGCCCGATCCGAGCTTCACCTTTGAACCTCCAAATGGGAGTCCCAACGGTGCCATGGTGTGGTCGGGGATGCTCGCTCCTGGCGGGATCGACGTAGTGGAGAATCCGTCGCCGTTCGGTTATCTGCCTCTGTCGGCCTTCTTTGCACCGTTGCCATGTAGCAGCGTCTGTGACGACTCTTCGATCACCCTGACCGGGATACCCAGCTTCGATTACTTCGGCGCAACCTACAATGCCGTGGTCATGGGTTCGAACGGAATTGTGGTGATAGGTGACGACGACACCGACGCGTTTACACCCTCCAATCAGGAGCTCCCGAACCCGGTGACGCCCAACAACGTGATCGCTCCCTTCTGGACCGATATCGATATGGACGGCACCGACCCTGGCGACGATGGTGCCGGGATCTGGTACGCGGGGATCTTGGGCGATGGCACGTTTAACTACCTGATCATGGAGTGGGAGGCGGTCGAGGAGTGGGATGTTCCCGGACCGACCTACACCTTCCAGGTCTGGATCGTGCTGGAGACCTCCGAGATCTTCTTCGTCTATGAGAACTTCGACGACTTCCCGTCCTTCTTGACGGTCGGCGCCGAGGACATCACCGGCAACATCGGCTCCAGCTACTACTTTGACGGTGCCGGCACGGCGCCGGTGGTGGGAACCGACCTCGAGGTAGTGGGTGTGCTCAGCACGGCCTCATTCAGTTTCCAGGTGGAGACCGGCTGGGAGATCGGTGAGCCCATCGTCAACGTCGTCGAGATCTCGAGCATGGAGCTGGGGGACCCGGCCTTTGCCTCGGCGATCACCGATGTCGAGGAGCTGGACGTGGAGCTCTATGTCGAGGGTGAATGCCCCGGCATCATCGACGTCTTTGGCTTCGGGGCGACCCCGGGCGGTCCGGTCCGGGTCTTCCGTGGTGACTGGCCGGGGACCACGGTGCCGCTGTTCCGCCGGAACTGCGTTGGCACCGAGGTGGAGCTCGACAGGGGGAGACAGTTCCCACCGGCGGTGAGGGCGGATGGCAAGGGTGGATTCCATTTTACCCGTCGAGTACTGCCATTCCAGTGCGGCGATCGGATCCAGGCGGTGGATATGCGCAGTTGCGATGTCAGCAACACCGTGCCGTTGGAGTTCAACGGCCCAGTTCGGCCCGAGGACACGACTCGGCCCGAGAAGTAGGATGCGGGCTCCATTGACGTAGCTCGAGTCTACGATTAGCTCACGGCCCGGAAGCGGAGCGATCCGCCTCCGGGCCGTTTTTTTTCGCCCGGCGGTGGTAATCTGGCGGGACCGGATCTTGCCGAAGAGGGCGGTGCCATGGAAGAGAGGATCGGTCACTACCGGATCGTCAGCGAGCTGGGCCGTGGCGGCATGGGGGTGGTCTACAAGGCCCACGAGGAGTCTCTCAATCGCTTTGTCGCGCTCAAGGTCCTCGGCCAGCACCTGACCCAGGATCCCGAGTACCTCAACCGGTTCCTCCAGGAAGCGAGAAGCGCCGCCAAGCTCAGCCATCCCAACATCGTCCAGATCTTCTTTATCGGCGAGGACCAGGGCCGTCACTTCTTTGCCATGGAGTACGTCTCGGGGGTCAGTCTCCAGGAGCTCATCAGCCGCGAAGGAAGGATCGGCAATCCGCGGGCAGCCAAGATGGTTCTGCAGGCGGCCGCCGGGCTGGCTGCCGCCCACGATCAGGGGATCGTCCACCGCGACATCAAACCGGCCAATCTGATGCTGAGCGAGACCGGGGTGATCAAGATCGCCGACTTTGGTCTGGCGCTGATGCTGATGCCCGACGCCGCCACCCGCATCACCGTCGACGACATGCTCCGCGGCACCCCCCGTTATCTGGCGCCGGAGCAGTGCATGGGCGAGGATGCCGACGCTCGCTCGGACATCTACTCGTTGGGAGTGAGCTACTACGAGATGCTCACCGGCATCGTGCCGTTTGTGGCCAAGAGCCCGCTGGCGCTGATCAAGCAGATCGTCGAGGTCGAGCCGACACCGGTCGAGGAGCTGGCCGCCGACGTCGACACACGAACCCGGCAGATCCTCGCGCGGATGATGGCGAAGAAGCGGGAGGACCGCTACCAGGATGCCCACGAGCTCGCCGGGGATCTGCAGACCTATCTCGTCAGCCAGATGATGCCCGGTCTCGACGCCGGCAGCTCGGTGGCCGGTATCGCGGCCTCGCGGCCCCCGGCTGCCGTGGTAGATCCGACCCGGGTGGCCACCGACGATCTCGGCCCACAGATCCAGGCGGCAGGAACCAAACCCCTGATCGAGCCGACACTGCCGTTGGAGAGTGCCGGGTCGGTGGCACCTCCTGCACCGATCGTGGAGCCGACGGTGCCTCTGGCAAGCTCCGGATCTCCGGCTCCGGGGGCAGCGAAGCCCGAGGCGGCAGCTTCCGCCCCGCCGGTTCCCGCGCCGGCCAAAGAAACGGCTTCACCGGATCCGCCGGCTCCCGAGCCGTCATCACCACCGGCTCCGGTGGCAGTCACCGGTCGTTGGCGGCGCAAAGAGGCGGTCTTTCTCGTGGCGCTGGTCGTCCTTCTCGCCCTGGTGACCGGTGCGGCGGTGGCCTGGCGAACAGGTTTCTTCGAGCGCGCCCGGTCGGTAGCGACAGGTGGTGACGAGGGCGGGACCCCGGGTTATGAGGAGTCGACGGTCGAGGAGTCTGCTGCCGAAACGAGGCCCACGGCAGCAGCGGAGATGTCGCCCGAGCCCGATCCGACGGCAACCGGCACCTCGACGCGCGGGGCCGAGGTACCCGCGTCCCCAGCAACGGGCTTCGATCCTCCGCCGGCGACAGATCGGGCAGTGCCGGCCGAAGAGACCGGGGCCGGTGAGTCGCTCGCGCCGCCCGCCGAGCCGCGGCCGGTGATCCCCCCGGTAAAGGGCACCGTCGTGGTGGCCATCGGTGAGCCCCTACTTGCCGCCGAGGTCGAGGGCTACCTGGAGGAGCGCCTCGCCGCGGCCGGGTTGGAGCTGGTGGACGAGAAGGGATTCCCGGAGGCGGCGTGGTGGTCCTGGGGGTCGGACACGATCCCCCATCCGACCGAAGTGGTGGATGCACTCCACGGCTTGGCGGCCAGGGTGGTACTGGCGCAAGTGGAGTACATGGGAGAAAGGGAGCTCTTCTACATGGGCCACTACGACACCGCCTTCCAGGCGGAGGTGACCGTCATGGCCTTCGACCTCACCAGCGGTCGACCGCTCACCCCGAGCTGGTCGGAGAAGATCGAGTACACCCACCTCAACGTCCAGCAGTCGACCGAGAAGGCGCTCCGCCGCGGAGCTCGCGAGCTCGGCCAGACCCTGGCCCACTAGTTTGCCAGGGCCAGCCGGGAGGAGCGTAGTGCTACCCCGGCCAGCGCGGTCGGCCACGGCGAGCGGCGAAAGGCATAGAGCGAGAAGGAGACAGCGGGCACCTCATCCAGGGTGAGAGCAAGCAGCACCACCGGGTCGCCGCTCTCGGGCGGGAGGGGACGCACTCGCACCAGGGGCTCGAGTCTCGGTCCGATCCTCGCTGTCCGTGCGTGGATCTCCTCGATCACGGCGTCCCAGAGCTCCGGATGCTCCTCCCAGTAGACCGCGGCCGCCAGACGGGGCTCGGTGAGCAGCGCATGGGCGCCCAGAGCGACGGCCTCGGGTCGTTCTGCCTTCGCCCGCATGAGATGGAAGGCGGCCAGACCCGAGAGGCGGTCGAGCTGCCAGGCCCGCTCGAGGGCCTCGGCAGCCCAGGTCTCGTTGGCCTGTCTGCCCAGGATTCCGGCGGCCAACCAGAGGGGGGCCACCCCCGGCGCCTGCTCGGCAGCGAGTCGCGCATCGCGGGCGATCTCGGTGGTCGGTCCCCGGAGGTGCTGCTGGAGCAGAGCGGAGCGGGTCCGATAGAGGGGGAAGCCCGGATCGATCTCCTGGGCTCGCGTCACCTCTCGCAGGGCCGCGGTGTCATCGGTCGCGGTGGTAGCACGTTGGTAGTGAAGCTGGGCGCGGTCGAGAGGGATCAGGCAGAGGGCCACGGGGAGCGCATAGGCCAGAAAAAGACCTGCCGGGGCCTTCGGACTGCGGGCGGGTCTGGCCCCCCATCTCGATGCCAGAGCGGTCCCCGCCACCAGGGCTACGGCGGCCGGCAGGGCGGATACGGCCAACGGAGCGTTCCCCAGCGAGAAGACAGCCCCCCCGACCAGAGCCACCAGCGCCGCTTGCAACAGTTCCTCGTCAGCAGCCCTGGTCCGTTCTCCAAGCCGTCGGACAAAAAACCAGACGACAAGACCGCCACTCAGCAGCAGACCGACCAGACCGAGCTCGTAGAGTAGGTGTAAAGGCAAGGAGTGGAGGTCACCGACGATCTCGCTGGGTGGGCTCACACCGGGCATCGACCAGATGTGATCACCCACGGTCCACGGCACCGAGCCGGGACCCCAACCCAGGAGCGGGCGGTTGATCACCCCTCTCCAACCAGCGTGCCAATAGACCGTCCGGGCGCCGGCCGAGAGGTCGGTGCCGAAGAGAATTCCGACAGCCCGCGGTGCCAACAGTAGAGCCGTCACCAGGGCGGACCCCAGGAGCCAGATCCTGAGAGGTCGCCACCACCAGGAGACCAGCAACAGCTGGACGGCCAGCGCGAGGAGACCCACGAGGGAGCCGGTTCCCAGCAGCGCCGGGAGGGTGAGAGCCAGGGCCGCCAGCGCCAGCCAGCGACCCGCACCCGGCCGGAGCGCAGCCGGCAGGGAGAGCGGCCAGACGAGAATGAGCCAACCCGCCAGCAGGTTGTGATGACCCAGCGGCATGGCAGCCCGGGGGTAACCCCGGAGACGCCAATCGATCAGAGCCCAGAGGGCGATGGAAGCCGTCAGTAGGGTGATGGCGGCGATGCCCCGCCGGCGCTCATCCTGCCTGCGCCAGCACTCGGCGACGGCGGCCGGCAGCAGCAGAAAGGCCGGCAGTAGCACCAGACCCACCCGTCCGGCCCGCTCCACCGGCGAGGCCCACCAGCTGGCGGCCACGACGAGGACGAGGGCGAGTGGCAGCCACCGTCCTCTGGTCCCGAGACCGAGGGGGTCGCGCCAGCTGGCGGCAGCGGCCAGGCAAAAAGCCAGAGCCGCGGCCTGGGTAAGGCTCGCCCCGGCAAAGGTAGCCCCACCCGGAAACGTGCCGGTCGAAAAAGTGAGAAGACCGAGAAAAAGAGCTGGAAGGAGTGCCTTCACTGCAGGCCAGCTAGCCTGCTCCGAGCTGATCCTGCCGGGTCGGTATCAACTCGAGCTCGAGCCGTCCGGTGCTGGGAGCACCAGGCTGATAGGGAGCTGGAGTCACCCGCGTACCCCCCTGGCCAGTACTGGGGACGCCGGGCTCGAATTCCTCCTGCTCCGGGGGATCGTCCTCTGCGGGCTCTTCCGGGGGAGCCGCTGTCTCCGGCTCACTCTCTTCGGGTGGTTGAGCCTCTTCCTGGCTGATGGCGGTCGGCGGTGGAGATGTCACCTCCGGCGAATCTCCACCCGCCGTCTGCTGGACGGCGGCTTGTGCCGCGAGTCGCCGCTGGATCATGGCGCGTCTAGAGGCGGCCACGTCGGCGTCGCTTGCCGATGGGGTCGCCGCACCGGTTGCGGTGGCCGGGATCGGATTCTGGGACTCGAGAGTGTTGGGTGTCTCTGTGGTAGCGGAGGCCATCCGCGAGCCGTCGTCGGCCTGTGGCTGGACGGTGACCCGGCGAACCGAGCTGGAGGCAGTCTGTACCTCTTCCTCCACCGGCTCCTCTTCGGGAACCGGCACCGGAGGAGTCAGTATCTCCGCAATCCGTGCCGGCTCCTCGTACATCCTGGGGGCTTGGCCGGCGATCCTTTCATCGGTGGTGTAGGCCACGAGCAGGGCCTCGGTCGCCATCCTGTTCTCGATGATGTGGGGGTTGACCCTCGGAGAAGCCAGGCTCGAGTCCAGATCGAAGGCGCGAGCGTACTCCTCGATGGCCAGCGATCTCTTTCTGGCCTCCTCGTAGCAACGGCCGAGCTGGTAGTGGGCCCAAGCGTCGTTGGGCTCGAGCTCGATGACCTGGCGAAACTCGACTATCGCCTGCTTGCGCTGCCCCTCTTCCTGCAGCATGAGTGCCAGGTTGTAGCGTGTCTTGGCGTTGCCGGGCTCGAGCTCGAGGGCCCGGCGGTAGGCCTCTTCGGCCCGCTCGTTCTCACCGGCTAGCGCCAGCAGGTTGCCGAGATCATTGAGCACCTCGGCGTTGTGGGGCTCGGTCGCGGCCAGAGCCTCCTGTGTCGCCAGGGCCTGGTCGAGGTACGGACTGGAGGAGGTGGCGCCCATCGCGGCCAGGGCGCCGAAGAGCAAAGCGAACGTAAAAGGGCCTTTGAAGCGGTTCATCGAGAATGATTGTAGCAGGAGGACGCCCCCGGCGCGACGTGCTACTCGGTGGCGGCAAGCGGTCCGCCGGCAAGCGCAAAACAGAGGCAAAAGACCGGGAATTTCGACACCGAGACACCTTGTGAGATAATTCCTGGTGCCGCAGTGTCGTACCCCGCAGGCGCGGCGCACGAGATTGGGGGAGCGTGTGGACTTCGTCGCTGCGAGTCCAAAGAGGGGGGCGCACAATAGAACCCAGGCTCGCCCTTGGACAAAGACAGGGCCGGAAAAAGAGAGATACCAATCATGGGTGTACTAGGAAAACTGTCGCCATTTTCACGGGCCGTCGCGGTATCGCGGCGTGCCGACGCCGGCTATCCCGTACAGATCACTCTTCTCATCGCGCTGTCGCTGGCGCTGCTTTTCGCATCGCTGGCCTGGGGGGGCAGCCTCCCCGTCACCAGCGCCGCCGCCCATTCGGGCCTCTGGGGCCTGGAGGTGACGCTCACGGCTACCTGCGCTGCGCAGCAGGATGTGCAGGTCCCAGCAGGAGACGTGAGCATCGATTACACGGCCTGCGCCACTCTGACTGCGGGGGGCTCTGGTGCCACCGAGGTCGTGGGCTCCGACGTGACCTTCAAGGCCGGGGAGATGATCATTTTAAAGGACCAGTTCAGCGTCGCACCGACGGCCGGGTTTACTGCGGAGATCGAAGGCACGCTAACCCCCTTCGCCTACGTCCAGGACAACTCGCCGGCGGCCGAGAAGAGCTACAAAGCCATCTTCTATCTGCGGCTCAACAGCTTGTCACTTGCTGGCGGCGATCGGCTTGAGCACTTCGTGGGCTCCTCGAGCAACGGGCTCGAGCAGTTCCGGCTGGTCTTCAAGCGCAACACGAACCTCGGTGAGAACCGGCTGGTGATCGAGGCCCGAGAGGACAACAAGAGCTATGCGAGCACAGATGGCTCCAACGAGCTGGTTCTGCCTTCCGGGTGGAACAAGATCGAAATAGCCTGGAAGGCCAAGGACGTCTCGGGCAATGGGGAGCTCACCGTATCCGTCAACGACGGCTCGGCCCATCTGACCGGACTCGACAACGACCAGAGCCAGATCGATCACGTCCAGTGGGGAGCTATCGGCGGAAGCATCATCGCCACCAGCGGCTCAATGGACCTGGACGACTTCTCCTCCTGGCGCTAGGAAGCCTCCCGTTTCCCGCCCCGGACCGATGGAATCGGGGGTAGAATCGCAATATGGCAAGCGACCAGCCACGCCGAGCGGCCTATCCCCGCACTGCAGCCGACATCGTCGAGGAACTGGACCAGCGCTGGAGTGAGATCCGATCTTTGGGTGTCCGCCGACTCGCTCTTTTTGGATCGCAGGCTCGCGGCGAAGCGACGGCCAAGAGCGATCTCGACTTTGTGGTGGAATTTCAGGCGGGCGAGAAGACCTACGATCGGTACATGGACCTAGCGGAGTACCTTGAGACGTTGTTCGGCTGTAAGGTCGATCTGGTACCAGCCGAGACGATAAAGCCTCGCCTCAAGGAGGCCATCGAGCACGACCTCGTCTATGCCTCGGGACCATAGCCTCTATCTCGAGGACATCCGCGACGCAGCGGAGCAGATTCAGGTCTATGTCGAAGGCCTCGAGTACGATCAGTTCATTGCTGACCAGCGGACTGCGGACGCGGTGGTCCGCAATCTCGAGATCATCGGAGAAGCCGTCAAGAGGCTGCCTCCAGAGGTCACGGACGCCAGGGAGGATGTCGACTGGTCCAGGATTGCTGGCCTCAGAGATATCCTAATCCATGCCTACTTCAAGGTCGATCTGGAAATGGTCTGGGACATCATTAAGAACAAGCTGCCCAGTCTTCAAGACGCAGTGACCGGTTTGCTCCGAGAGTAGGCAGGGCCACTGGTCGCTCTTTTTGTTGTCCCTCTATTTGTCCCAGGCCGAGGTGTTCCCCGACTCGAAGCCGTCGGCGAAGATCTCCGATTCCAGGAAATCTCCCAGGGCGATCGCCCAATCGGAGACGTGGGGGAGCGCCACGGTTTGTGAGGTGGGGGAGAGCACTCCCAGGCCGGTCTCCTGGTAGGGCGCCCGCTTGGTGTCGACCGCCACTGCTGGCCGGCTAGCGCTCATCCCCGATAGATCCACCTGCAGCGAGGCGGTGTTCTCTTTGTAGAAGACGTAGCCGCTGTTGCCGGATCGCAGGGCCACTCCGTCGGTCAGAGCGTTGTCCCGCACCAGGCTGGAGACGAAGCGGTCCCGCCAGAAGTCGAAGTGGGTCTTGATCTCCCCCTTGTTGGCGTAGGGCCGAGAGACCCTGGTGCCGGAATCGTCGGTGAGATCGCCCCAGATGTTGGCTACACCTCCGGCCATGGTGGAGTGCCAGAGACCTCGGCGGGTGTCCTCTTCGTCGTAGTCCTTGGCGTTGCCGCTCCCGGGGCGGATACGGAAGCGATCTTCGGACAGAGCCGGCTTGCTCAGCACGGCCTCGAGCGCTGCCACGTAGACCTCGTAGGTCGGTCGGTGGTGCTCGTAGCTCGAGTACTCCATGGCGCTGTTCCAGCTCACCCAGGGCGAGTGATTGGTACCCGAATTGGGTCCTTGCGGGCGACCGCCCAGATAGTGGTGCCATCCCAGATGATCCTGCATAAAGACGTTCCAGGCGTGGAGCTCGCTCTCGGAGACCCACTCGTCGAGGTCGAAGCCATAGCCCATGGTCCAGCCGGGGATCGGGCCCAGCCGGGCGGCGATGTAGCGCTGCAAGCGCTGATCGACGGCGCCGTTGATGCCCCACTCGATTGGAGTCCAGTGTCGCGACTCGTCTCCCCAGACCCAGATGTGCACGACGCCTCCCGCCGCGTGTGTCTTCGTGATGAGGAGCTCCAGAGCCTCGAAGGTGCGGAAGTCGGGGTCGGGGTCTCCGCCCTGCAGGTCGCAACGCGGCTCGTCGATACCAAACCAGCGGCACCAGACCGTGGTGTGGAAGCCGGTAAACCCGTGCTCGACGAGAAACTCCTGGATGGCGGTGTCCACCTGGGCGCCGTCGCCCTCGTAGCGGTTGGGCTCGCCCCACATGAGGAACTGGGGAACAAAGGCGCCCCGGCCCTCGAGGATCCACTTGTCGCTGGCCTGGGCGACGAATCCGGTGGCACCAGGCAGAGCTGGGCCCACGGTCACGGTGCCGGTGTGACCGTCGAGCTCCGGGTCCGAGCTGGAGGACGCGAAGCTCCAGACGCCCTCCCGGGTGCCGGTAAAGCGGAACTTCCAGGTGGTCCCTCCGGCGTAGAACATCTCCGTGGTCCGTGTATCGCCGCTGGCGTGGCCAAAGGTCACAGTGGCGACGAGGTCG
>JBAUDS010000060.1:0-6327 GCA_049678185.1 Thermoanaerobaculia bacterium | reverse complement strand
GGATCATCCGTGTCGTGCTTGGTTGGTTCAGTGATTACGTCAGGCTTTAAAGCATTTGGGTCCAGAGGGATCACATTGCTCGTTTTACATGCAACGACAAAAACGAGACAAAGTGACAACAACACGATTGCCAAAACCTCTTTTCTCATGGCGAACACCTCATGTCTTTGACCTCGCCAATGCCCTTTTGAACGTTCCAGCTTGCAAATCGACGTTCCAGGTTTGAATTCTGGAACGTTCCAAAAAGGAACTTAGGGCCTGGGCGGAGCAAAGTCAAGTGTCACCAAGGGGAAAACCAATCACGTCACAGTCGCAAAGCAGACGCCGAATAGGAAATTGGTTTTCTGGGTTCCACCTGCGCGCTACGTTGTGGGGTGCCTTGAGTCCTGTCCCTGTCGTTTTCTCATCCGTCCTGTAAACAGCAGTAATGGACGGCCCGGCAGATCGTAGAGGCATTCCCGTGGGACACCGCGCCGCAGTACCTCGTGCGCGATCGCGATGCGGTCTACGGAACTCACTTCCGGCGCCGGGTGGCAGGGTTCCAGGTCACCGAAGTGCTCATCGCTCCCCGGGCGCCCTGGCAGAATCCGTATGTCGAGCGCCTCATCGGTTCTGTCCGGCGCGAGTACCTCGATCACGTGATCGTCCTGGGCGAGGTCATTGAGCTGCCCGAAGTCGGCGGGCTCCCATCCAAGAATCGGAGCCCAATCCCGCGCACAATCTGCCAGACGGGGTTTACGACACGGACAGGAGGGGTTACCCCTCTACGGCACCGAGGATGACCAGGCCGATGTGTTACCCGATTCGAAGCCGTCCTGGAAGATATGGGGATCATCGAAGTGCCCTGGCACTCAATCGGAACTCAATCACGCCGGGGCCTAGCCGGCTCCCATCCCCTCGGGATCACGTAAGGTCGAAGCGATCGAGATTCATGACCTTGTCCCACGCAGCCACGAAGTCACGAACAAACGCCTCCTGCGAGTCGTCACTTGCATAGACCTCAGCAAGGGCCCGGAGCTGGGAGTTCGAACCGAAGACGAGGTCGACGCGGGTGCCGGTCCACTTGAGGTCGCCCGATGTTCGATCGCGTCCCTCGAACAGGTCTTCGTCTTCGGACGTTGCCTTCCACGTCGTGCCCATGTCGAGCAGATTCACGAAAAAGTCATTCGTGAGCGTCTCCGGCCGCTTGGCGAAGACACCGTGCTGGGATTGTCCAAAGTTGGTATTCAAGACGCGCAGACCTCCAACAAGAACCGTCATCTCAGGAGCAGTCAGCGTCAGCAACTGCGCACGATCAACCAACAGGTCCTCTGCCGCAACGGAGTATTTGGCTTTGAGGTAGTTGCGGAAGCCGTCTGCAGCCGGTTCGAGCACAGCGAATGACTCCACATCGGTTTGTTCCTGCGACGCATCCATGCGCCCCGGCGTAAAGGGTACGGTGACAGCGTGGCCGGCATCGTTCGCAGCTTTTTCGACGCCTGCGCATCCGCCCAGAACGATCAAATCGGCGAGCGAGACCTTCTTCCCACCTGATTGCGTGCTGTTGAACTCCTCTTGGATACCCTCGATGGTCTTGAGCATCGTCGCCAACTTGGCGGGCTGGTTGACTTCCCAATCTTTCTGCGGCGCGAGGCGGATGCGCGCCCCGTTCGCCCCTCCCCGCTTGTCGGAGCCGCGGAAGGTGGACGCCGACGCCCAGGCGGTCGAGACCAGTTCTGAGATCGACAGCCCCGATTCGAAGATCTTGCCCTTGAGGTCGGCGATGTCCTTTGCGTTAATCAGCTCGTGATCGACCGCGGGCACCAGGTCTTGCCAGATCAATTCCTCCGCAGGGACCTCCGCACCGAGATAGCGTGAACGGGGCCCCATGTCCCGGTGGGTCAGCTTGAACCACGCTCGAGCAAACGCGTCTGCGAACTCCTCCGGGTTCTTGTGGAACCGCCGCGAAATCGGCTCGTAGATCGGGTCCATCCGCATCGCCATGTCGGCGGTCGTCATGATGGTCGGAACTCGCTTCGACGAGTCTTCCGCATCCGGCGCCATGTCCTTTTCGGCCACGTCCTTCGGCGTCCACTGCCAGGCGCCGGCGGGGCTCTTCGTCAGTTCCCACTCGTAGCCGAACAGCATGTCGAAATAGCCCATGTCCCACTGCGTCGGATTCGGCGTCCAGGCACCTTCCAGTCCGCTGCCGATGGCATCGGAGGCCTTGCCGCTGCCATGACTGCTCTTCCAGCCGAGACCCTGCTCTTCGATACCGGCCGCTTCAGGCTCAGGCCCGACAAGGGCGACATCGCCGGCACCATGGCATTTGCCGAAAGTGTGCCCTCCGGCGGTGAGCGCAACCGTTTCCTCGTCGTTCATGGCCATGCGCGCGAAGGTATCGCGAATGTCGCGGCCGGAGGCGACCGGATCCGGTTCGCCGTTCGGCCCCTCCGGGTTCACGTAGATCAGGCCCATCTGCACTGCGGCGAGAGGATTCTCGAGGTCCCGATCGCCGGAGTAGCGCTTGTCACCAAGCCACTCGCTCTCGGCCCCCCAGTAGATATCCTCTTCCGGCTCCCAGACGTCTTCACGTCCACCGCCGAAACCGAAGGTCTTGCACCCCATCGACTCCAGCGCGCAGTTGCCGGCGAGGATCATCAGGTCGGCCCAGGAGATCTTCTTGCCGTATTTCTGCTTGATCGGCCACAGCAGACGGCGCGCTTTGTCGAGGTTCACGTTGTCGGGCCAGCTGTTGAGGGGCGCAAAGCGCTGGGTGCCGGACCCCGCGCCGCCACGGCCATCACCGATGCGGTATGTGCCCGCGCTGTGCCATGCCATTCGGATGAAAAGCCCCCCGTAGTGACCGTAATCGGCCGGCCACCAGTCCTGTGAGTCGGTCATCAGCGCATAGAGGTCCTTTTTCAGGGCGTCCAGGTCGAGTTTCTTGAATTCCTCAGCGTAGTTGAACTCCTCGCCCATGGGATTGGACATTTGAGAGTGCTGGTGAAGAATCTTGAGGTTCAGTTGATTGGGCCACCAGTCTCGGTTGGTCGTTGCCTTCGCTTGACGTCCGCCCGTCACCGGGCATTTGCTGGCTTCGTCTGACATGTTGGTTTTCCTTATGTTTTCTCGGTCCGACCGTGAGCCGTTGCTCGGTCTGTGTCGCTGTCGTCGCTCGTCTCCAGCACGTCTGGGACGGGGACGGACTCCTCTTCAGTCCCCGACCGGACCGGTGTTTGGGCGAGGCACTCGGGGCAGCGGCCCCAGTAGATCACCTCGGCCTCATTGATCTCGTAACCCGAGTCGTCGGCGGGGGTCAGGCACGGCGCGGCACCGACCGCGCAGTCGACATCGACCGTCCGTCCGCACGTTTGGCAGATCAGGTGGTGATGGTTGTCGCCAGTCCGGTCCTCGTACCGCGCTGGCGACCCGGCGGGCTGGATGCGCCGGATGAGACCCTTGTCGGTCAGGAGGCCGAGGGCGTCGTACACCGCCTGGCGGGAGTTGACGCCGATCTCGCCCCGTACGATCTTGGCGACGTCGTCCGCCGTGCCGTGCGGTCGACCCGACACCGTCGCCAGAACGGCCAGGCGCTGAGCCGTGACCTGGATACCGTGTAGGCGGAGCAGATCGGATGGGTCGTTATTCATGTGCGTAGAATAAGTCCAATTTTAGACTCCATCAAGATAAAATTTGGGTACCACGTTTCACATTACTGCATTGCCTGGGTGTCATTGCATGGGTGTCATGGGTTCCACACTTCGCATTAGCTCATTGTTGATCGGTTCATGGGCGCCACCCGTCGCATTGACTCATGGCGTGAATGAAACTGGGTCACCTATAAGAGCTGCCAAAGGCCGTGGTGGATACCGCCCTGGATGAAGATCGCAAACATACCGTGCCCCGGGATCTCCATGGGGGGGTATGCGATCTCGCCGCCGGCCGCTTGGACCGCATCAACCCCGGCATCGATATCGTCCACCAGGAAGTAGGGCCGGACCACTGGCCCTTCGGCATCGTGCATCGGCGCGCGGACGCCAAGCAGACCGCCGCCGGGAAATGAGGCGGTACGGGCGTCCCCAAGCCCGGCCTCTGGTTCGCTGAAGCTCACGCCATGGAGATTGGCGTAGGTCGCACAGACGGCATCGACGTCGGGCGTGACGATCTCGAGATACTGGACCTTCATGGGCACCTCCCGTCACGAACCTAGCATGCAAAGGAATGAATGGGTGGCACTCCTCGTGGCACTCGAGGGTTCTAGGTAATGCGAAGGGTGGCACCCATGAAAATCACAGAGCTGCGGTGGCTCCCGTGAGGATCCCTCAGATTACAGGGGCGGCTTGAATTCTACCGGACTTGGCCCGCCGGCGAATGGGCAAGATTGAGCAGGCGCGCGAGGCGGAGGGATAGGAAATTTCTTTCGTTCGACTCCAGGCTCACCCGGTGTTGAGGGGTGTTTTCGCGCCCCGGCGCGAGCTCGCACGCGTCGATCGGCCTCTCGAATCGGTAGGCGCCGCCGAATTCTGAGCTTTGGCCCGGCACAACAACGTCGAACCGCGATCCCGGGCCCCCCTGCCGCCGCCACGAGCGCACCTCGCACAGGCGGCTGCTGCCGGCATGAGACTCAGGAAGCGCCGGAGAGGGCTGCTGTCCCCGGTGGGCCGGCACATCTTCGAACGCCGCAAAGGAGGCGCTGGTCAGGGAACCGCCACTCTTCGTTTCGAGGAAGATATTCACATCCTCGTTGTTCTCCGCGGTGACACTGCTGAGTACGATCGTGGCGTCTGCATCTCTGACGGACAGATCGAGCCCCTGACCTTCGTCATCCGAATTTGCTCTGTTATTGTTGCTGGCTGTCGAGTTGGTTATCGTAAGACTACCCCCGTAAATCCTGAAGGCGATACCGCGCCCGTTTCCATTGGTGGTGGTCCCATCGATGACGGCACTCTTCTTGGTTGCGAAGCACCTGTGGATGTTGCCATAGATCCCCACTAGGTTGTTGTCATTGAAAACGCTGCCGCTGATGAAAAGATCCGTAACCGAACCGTACATGGACATGCCGATCGCGAAGTTGCCATTCATTGTACTGTCCGTGATCGAGAGTCCATCCACACTGGCCGTGGTTGGCACTCTGAAGCCGGTCCCGCCGTGATTGTTCGAAAGGTTGCAGCTCGACACAACGAAGTCGGTTTGATCGCCTCCCGGATTGAAAGCTATGCCGTTTCCATCGTTGCCCACCGAGGCCACATTTTCGAAGGTCATGTAGCTTCCACTGGAAATATTGATCCCGTTGCCCATATTGGCCCCCCCTGTCCCCCCGGTGACTCGCAGGTTTCTGATGACCATTCGGTCTGTAGCGGATGACCCTCCAGTGGTGAGCCGGATGACATTCGTGCTTGCGGCAGCCGAAGTGATAATACTGTCAACGTTTGGATCATTGCCGCTACCGGTGCCCTCCAAGTTAATGCGGGTGTCGATGACGAGGTTTTCGTTGTAGATGCCCGGAGCCAGTTGTATCGTAGAGCCCTCGGTTGCGTAGTTGTCGAAAGCATACTGGATCGTTTGACAAGCCCAGGGGCCACCGGCCGAGCCACACCACTCGCGGTCCGATCCCAAGTCAGGATCTACATAAATGGTGTATGCACTTGCCTCCGATGGGAGGAGAATGGTGAATGCACCTGCCTCCAATGGGAGGGTCGTTCCGAGAATGAGCAGAATCGGAAGGATGATCTTCTTCAATTCTTGTTCCCTCCTTCCATCTCTTATGTCGGCATCTGGCAGGTCCAGGGGACGTTTGGTGGATAACCAGCCGCGGGATGATGACGCAGTCAGTTCCGGCAGCCTGAGAGTCAGGTTTTGCCTTCCCTGCGGTGAATCTCATTGTCGATCCATCACCAGGTAACTGTCTATCTCATACATCACATCGGGTTCGGTCCATTCTGAAGCCATCTGATGGGCCTTTCTCGAGGCTTGGGCGATCGGGCCGTACCGTAAAGTAGACGAGGTGGATCCCGTGCTTACAGGCAGACTCGAACCAAGCCCGCGCGGTGGATCGCGGCAGGAGGGGAATCTCAAGCTATCTTGTCGAGGAGCTCGAGCTCATGCGGTGGCCAATGAAGCAGTCGATCTACCAACGGCGATCAAGGCGACGACCCTGGATTTCGCGGACCTGATGAACCACGATGACACCGTCGGAAGCATCGAGGAAGAGTACGGTGTGGAATTGGATCTGAGCGGTGACGAAGCCTACCGTGGCAACTTCACGAGTCGATGAGGACAGTAACAATGAGTAGAAGATCTCGTGCCCTATCCCAACAACAACGCTCGAATAATCCCCGCCCCAAA
>JBAUDS010000059.1:0-2488 GCA_049678185.1 Thermoanaerobaculia bacterium | reverse complement strand
AGGCTGTGGTCTTACCGTCCGGCTGGTGGACGGTCTGCCGGTGGGGCTCAAGGGCAATCCGCACCATCCGCTCAATCGGGGTGGCCTCTGTCCTGTGGGCCAGGCAGGTCTCGAGGTCCTCTATGCGCCGGGCCGCCTGCAGGGTCCGCTGCGCCGGGATCCGGAGGGGGCGTACGGCTCGACCACCTGGGAAAGTGCCCTCGGGGAGATAGCCGGCCGGCTTGCCGATCTGCGGGCGGCTGGCGAGGGCCATCGCGTTGCCCTGCTCAGCGGCGAGTCGGGTCAGCTCTTCCACGAGCTCGCCACGCGCTTTGTCAACGCCATGGGATCACCGAACATCGGGCATGTCCTCGACGCGGGCGTCCTGCCATTTACGCTGACCCAAGGTCTGGATGAGATTCCGGGATTCGATCTCGAGCAAGCGGATGTGGTCCTCTCTTTCGGGCTCGACCTCTACGAAGACGGTCCAACACCTCTACACGCCATCTCCGCCATGGTCGGGTCCCGACCGATCGAGGAGCGAGGAACGCTTCTCCATGTGGGTAGCCGGCTCTCGCCGAGTGCCACCAAGGCCGAGATCTTTGTCCCCATCCGACCCGGGAGTCATGGGGCCTTTGCCCTTGGCGTCGCCCAGGTTCTGGTTCGAGAAGGAATCTACGATCGCCGCTTCGTGGCCGAGCACACTTTCGGCTTCGACGACTGGACCGATGAGACCGGTCGACAGCGGCTGGGCTTCCGGCGCCTGCTGCTCGAGCGTTACTACCCCGACCGTGTGGCTCAGCTTTGTGGGTGCGGCCCGGAGCGCATCGTTGCCGTGGCCCGGCGCATCGCCGAGGCATCGGCACCCCTCGCGGTAACGGGTGGCGAGGCAACTCAAGGATCCAACGCCACCTCGACGGCGATGGCCGTCCACGCGTTGAATGCTCTGTTGGGGGCTTTTGATCGGCCGGGAGGCGTTGTGATGCCGCCTCCGATTCCGCTGTCGCCCCTGCCGCCGATCGAGCAGCCCCCGTCGGCCGACGGCGTGTCGATTTTCTCGGCGAACGGTGGAGGGTCGATGTTGGGCGTCGACCCGGTCGCAGCCCTTACCCAGCGGATACTAGACGACTCGAATCCCGTCGAGATCTTGGTCGTGGTGAGCGCCAACCCGGTCTACTCGAGTCCGATCGGGGAGCGCTTGCGCGAGGCGTTGAAGCGCATACCGATGGTGGTCGTCCTCGGCTCTTTCCATGACGAGACGGCCGCCTGCGCCGACTTGATCCTCCCAACACACGTATTCCTAGAGAGTTGGCAGGGCTCGACCACACCGCCAGCGGTCGCCTTCAGTACCCTGGGACTCAGTCCACCGGTGGTGGAGCCACTGTTCGACACTCGGCATCCCGGCGACTTTCTGCTCGAGCTCGGCCGTCAGGTAGGCCCGGAGTCCGAGGCAGCTCTGCCTTGGCCCAGCTACACCGACTATCTCAAGCAGCGGGTGGAAGGGCTGGCGATTTCGGGCCAGGGATCGGTGATCACGGGTACCTTCGAGGAGTCATGGATCCACTTTCTCGAAGCCCGGGGTTGGCGCTTTCTGGAGAAAGAAGGGCTGGAGGCATTCTGGAAAGATCTGCTGCGAGAGTCGGGGTGGTGGAACCCGGTTCGGGCGCAAGGTGATTGGGCCCGGCTCTTCAGGACGCCCACAGGGCGCTATGAGTTCTTCTCCCGAACCCTCGAGCGGGGCCTTGCCGCCGGTGAATTCGATGTGGACGGAGACGAAGCCTACTTGCCGCACTACGAAGCACCAAGGGAGTCGGGAGAGGGCGAGCTGGCGCTGGTGCCCTTCCGGCCCCTTACGGCTCGGGGGCAGTTGGGGGTTACCTCACCCATGGTCCTGGAGATGTTCGGCTACCCGGTTTTCTCGGGTTGGCAGACCTGGGTCGAGCTTGCCCCCGAGACCGCCCACGAGCTCGATCTGGAATGGGGCGACCTGGTAGAGGTGGAGTCCGATCGCGGCGTCATCGCGGCCGTCGTTCGCGTGCAGCCGGGAGCGACGCCGGGAACGGTTCACATACCCCTGGGTCTCGGACACCGCGAGCCTTTTGGGGCAGGAGGCGGAGTCGGGGCGAATCCGGTGGAGCTTCTCGACCCGGTTCCCGACCAACTCGCCGGCACCCTGGCATTGTCTTCTACCCGTGTGCGTCTGCGCCTCCTCCGCCGTCGGCCGCACGGCGGACCGCCACCAGTCCTCGGAGGGCATGAGGCATGACTCGATGGGGAATGGTCATCGATCTGGATCGCTGCACCGGTTGTGGTGCTTGTATGGCCGCCTGCCATCAGGAAAACAATCTAGCGGCCGTGGGGGCGGAACAGACCGAGAGGAGCCGTAACTTTCACTGGTTGCGAGTGCTGCCGGAAGTTTCTGGCTCCGGCGCGGACCTCAAGGTGAGGTATTTGCCCCAGCCCTGCTTCCAGTGTCACAACCCGCCGTGCGTAAAGGTGTGCCCCGTGC
>JBAUDS010000058.1:0-16112 GCA_049678185.1 Thermoanaerobaculia bacterium | reverse complement strand
AAAGAGAGTGATCATCTCGCCGGCGGGAACAAGATCTGCGGCGTGCTCGAGCAGCCTCGAGATGTGGTGGTCGACATAGGCGATCTCGGTATCTTATTTGCCACTGGCCGAATAGAGATTGCCATCGGGAGCGGCTCCCAGCTGATCCAAGCAGGCCCGCTGGAGCTTGTAAGGAGCATGGGGCTCGACGTAATGGACCCAGAGAAAGAAGGGCCGCCCGGGCTGACTCTCGAGGTGTTGTGTGAGCCACTCGGACGCCCGGTCGGTAAGATTTTCTCCCGTCGCTTCTTTCTTGACCATCCCGAACCATCGGGCTCTGGTCATCACCTCCTCGTAAACATCGAACTGTCCCGCCATCCCCCAGAGCTCGTCGCGCAGGGTCCAATTACCCACAAAGGCAGCGCCCTTGTAGCCGTGGTGGCGCAGGATCTTGGAAACCGTGAGGAGGTCGGGGCGCACCCGCATACCGTTGCGGGTCGAGCCGTGCTCCTGGGGAGGAAGCGAGGTGAGCATCGACGCCAGAGCCGGAGCCGTGAGAGGCTCCACCGTGCGCGCCTGGGTGAAGCGCACACCCTGCCGCAGAAGCGCGTCGATGTGAGGCGAGGTCTTGCGCGTATAGCCGTAGCTCGAGAGCCGATCGGCCCGCAAGGTATCGACGGTCACCAGCAGAATACTTGGCAGCTTCTCGGCAGCCAGCACCCGCACACCTCCTCCGACCAGCAGCAGGAGCAGTAACAGAACTGGAATCCCTCTTATCCTCATCTCGACGGCGAAATCTACCAGAAATGGCCGCTGTGCTTCAGCAACCTGGGTTGGCAGCCCGTGGTGTAGAGTGACCGCTGTTCCACCTTCGGTCACCCAGTGCCCGACATGACCTCACCCCAGTCTGTTCCACCTCCCCCGGCTGTAAGCCCCGAGCCGACCGGCCCCGCCGCCGAGCAAAGCCGCCTGCGCTCGGTTTTGAAGCTCCTGCTGGTCGGGATGGCGCTGTTCCTGGTCTGGAGACTGGCCTCGAGAGTCGGCTGGCGGGAGGTGGGAGAGCGGATGGCGGAGGTCGGGCCCATGCCGCTATTGCTTTCCACTCTCTTCCTCTTTGGCCGTTACGTCGCGGTCAATCTGAGATGGTCCTTGGCGCTTCATCGCCTCGGTCCGCAACCGCACCACCTGGTGCGCATCCTTATGCTCTTCACCGCCGCTTTCGTCAACCACATCACCCCGGCCGCTCGAGTCCTGGGAGGTATCCTCAGGGCCCGCTATCTCGGACGGTACCAATCCCATCCATTCTCCGAGCTCTATGGAGTCGTCCTCGCCGACCAGGTCTCCCATCATCTGGTCCACCTGGTGCTGACCTGGCTGGCACTCGTCGCCCTGGCCTGGCAAGTGGGACAGCAGAAAACGGCGCTTATTGCCGGTCTGGCACTGCCCGCGCTGGCGCTGGTGGTGACCTATGCCGTCCACACTCGACACAGCGAGCGCTGGAGACCGATTACCGACCTGGCTCGTCGCATGGCCAAGCGCCAGGAGAGCCGGTTGTCTACTCTTCTCGAAGGTGGCCGGGGCGCCTATCGCCGCTTTCGCGAGATCTTCGCCGACCGCAACCTGCAATTCCGAATGGCGATCTTCGGTGTAGCCTTCTTTCTGTTGAATGTCCTCGCCCAGTGGGTCATCTTCGCCGGTCTGGACAGCCAGGTCTCGCTGCTGACAGTCGCCATCACGGTGGCGCTCGGCGCCGCTGCCGGTCAGCTGACCGGAACGCCGGGGGGTGCCGCCACCACCGAAGCGGCGATGATCGCCTGCTTTGTAGCGCTCGGTGTCGATCGCGTCGACGCCGTCGCCGCCACCCTGCTCTACCGTGGCCTCCACTACGGCCTGATCATGATTCTGGGGGTTCCGGCTCTTCTCTACTTCGAGTTCTCCAACTCAAAGGTCAAGCCCTGAGCGCTGTAGGAGATTCTCCAGGGAAACCTCCGCCTGCCGCCGGATCTCGGCAAGGTCGAGCCGAGTCAGGCGCCCTTCTTCCACCAGTAGATCGCCTTCGACGATCACGTGCCGCACCGAGGCGCGGGAGGCACCAAAAGCGACAACATCGTGCGGGTCGACACGAGCGGAGGCAAAGAGCTCCGGTCGGTCGAGAGAAAGTACCAGGAGATCGGCCGACTTGCCTTCTTCGATGCTGCCGATCTCCGCCTCGAGGCCGATGGCCCGTGCCCCCTCGCTGGTGGCCAACCGCAGGGCATCGAGACCGCTGAACGACTCCGGCCCATGGCGCCCTTGCTGCAGCAAAGCCGCCAAACGAAGCTCTTCGAGGAGATCGAGGTCATTGTTGCAGGGGGCACCGTCGGCGCCGATGCCGACCGGTATCCCGGCGCGGCGAATACCCACGACATCGGCGATTCCCGAGCCCAGCTTCAAATTGGCGCTTGGACAGTGGACGACGCTGAAGTCGTGTCCTTGGACACGAGACAAATGCCCCTGGTCGAGCCAGACTCCGTGCGCGATCCGCAGACCTGCCGCCAGGATTCCGCTGTCTTCGAAGTAGGCGATCTCGTCGCGGCCGCCCTTAAGTGAACGTACCGCTGCAGACTCCTCCTGCTGCTCGAGCGCATGGGTGTGAATCGGCCACCCACGACTTGCCGATGTCTCTTGTATGCCCTGCCAGAGGGCGTCCGAGCAACTGAGGATGAACCGGGGGTTGAGGACATAGCGGAGGCGGCCGTCGGCTTGATGAAATCCCTCTCCAAGCGCCACGGTCTCGGCCAAAGTGGCGTCCGTGTCCTCGCGCAATGCCTCGGGCAGCCCCTCGCCGCTATCCATGAGGCATTTACCGGCCAGAGCGCGGAGCCCCGAATCTCGAACCGCCCGTAGCAGTCCGCCGATGCCCGGACCCAGCCCGATGTCCTGGATGGTCGTGGTGCCGGAAAGCAGGCACTCGGCGGCGCCCAGCAACGAGCACCAGTAGGCGCTTTCGTCGTCATGAGCCGCCTCGAGCGGCCAGATCCGCTGCTCGAGCCAGGGGAGCAAGCGACGCCCTTCGGCCAGCCCACGAAAAAAAGTCTGTCCAAGGTGGATGTGACCCTGTACTAGGCCAGGAAGAACAAGACACCCGGAGACATCGAGTCGCCGGCTACCGGTTGGAGCTGTGCAGTTGGATGCGATGGCGCTGATGCGACCATTCTCGACCAGAATGTCGCAACCGCGCAGTACCGAGGCCCCGGCATCCAGGGTGAGAACAGTTCCACCTTGAAGATGGAGACCGTTGCCACGGCCCTCGGTCCCGCTTTCATGGCGCGGGTCCATGGTTTGGAGATTCCTGATACCGATCTACCAGCGCTTCCCGCCGCCGCCTCCACCACCACCGCCACCCCGGCCACCGCCCCGGCCACCACCACCCTCGCGTGGTTTGGCCTCGTTCACCCGCAGTGTACGGCCCTTGAAGCTGGTGTTGTCGAGAGTGCTGATCGCCTTGTCGGCTCCCTCGTCCTCCATCTCGACGAAGGCAAAGCCTCGTGGCTGACCGGTAAACCTGTCGGTGATCAGGTTGACCGCCAACACCTCTCCGTGTTCGGCGAACAGCTCCTTCATCTCTTCCTCGGTGGCAGTGTACGGCAGGTTCCCAACATAGAGCTTCTTGGCCATCTCTTCTCTCTCCGGGCCCGACGATTACGCCGGAACCTCCATTGGTTTTTTGGTCCTCGAGCTGGTGATCATGGACCTCGCCTTCGAATCTGACCGCACTCAGCCTTTGTTCAGGGAAATCGGCAAAAACTCTGGAAGGGATCGCGGAAGGAGAACCGTGTCGCTTCTGCTGGGTACCTGCTAATCGCCCCGTTGCACACCCACACCTGGCTGACACCAGCCTGCGTGTCACACCGACCACGTGCAGCACGGCCGGTTACAAACCCACCCTAGCACAGTACCGGTAGCGAGACCAGATAACGCCCCGCCAACCACTTCTCGGGTTTCGCTACAATGATGCACCATGGCGATTTTCAAAAAGACCTTCCGGCTTACCGGCTGTGCCACGACCGGTGGTTGAGCGGCCAAGGTAGGTCCGGGGGACCTGGCAGAGCTCGTCGCACCCCTGTCCAAGCTGGCCGCCGGCGATGACAGGGTGTTGATCGGCCCAGAAACGGCCGATGACGCCGGGGTGTTTCGATTCGATGGCACCAGCCTGGTCGCCACGGTCGACATGATCACCCCGGTGTGCGACGATCCTCGTCGATTTGGACGGGTAGCCGCCGTCAACTCCCTCTCGGACATCTTCGCCATGGGCGGGCAGCCCCTCTTTGCTCTCAACATCTGTTGCTTTCCGTCGAAGCAGATACCCGATGGTGTTCTTGGCGACATCCTGCAAGGCGCGGCAGAAGCTGTTGTCGAATCGGGGGCAGTCATACTGGGCGGGCACTCGGTCGACGACAACGAGCTCAAGTTCGGGCTCGCGGCTATCGGCCAGGCCGACCCCGATAGACTACTCACCAACGCCGGAGCCCGCGCCGGAGATCGGCTGATTTTGACCAAGCCTCTCGGTACGGGTGTGCTGATCAACGCCTTCAAGGCCGACAAGATCGACGAGGCTGGGCTCGAGCCGGCGCTGGAGCAGATGGAGCGCCTTAACTCGGATGCCGCGCGGCTGGCGCTCGAGCACGGGTCTCGCGGCGCCACCGACATCACCGGCTTTGGCCTCTCCGGCCACGCTCTCGAGATAGCCAAAGCCTCGGGTGTCGGCTTGCGGATCGTCTTT
This sequence comes from Thermoanaerobaculia bacterium, assembly GCA_049678185.1. Lineage (GTDB taxonomy): Bacteria > Acidobacteriota > Thermoanaerobaculia > Multivoradales > JAHEKO01 > M0029. Next base: position 11,371 of record JBAUDS010000058.1, on the reverse strand, counting down.
GCCGATCTCCCTGTCTACGCATCCTTCTACGAGCTCGTTCGTAAGGGTGTCACCACGCTTTCGACCTGCAACAACCAGGACCATGTCACCCCCGAGCTCGAGATCGAGGCCGATCTGGACAAGACCCAGCAGGAGCTTCTTTTCGACCCCCAGACCTCTGGAGGTCTGCTTATCGCCGCACCAGCCGAGCAGGCCGAGGCTCTGCTGGAAGCACTGCTCGAGTCGGATCACACCGCCGCGGAGATCGGCGAGGTGATTGCCGGGCCGCCGCGGCTTGTGGTGGTGTAGTCGAATCCGCCGCATGATGGACAGCCAACATCTGATCTACGGCGCCAACGGTTTCACCGGCGAGTTGATTGCGCGTGAGGCGGTGAGGCGCGGTCTGCGACCGATCCTGGCCGGTCGTCGAAGAGAGGCGATCGAGGTCCTGGCCACCGAGCTCGAGCTGCCCAGCCGGGTCTTCGAGCTGGACGATCCGGGTCGGCTCGACGAGGGGCTAGGCGGGGTCGAGGCGGTTCTCCACTGTGCCGGCCCTTTCGTTAGGACCAGCCGGCCGATGGTCGACGCCTGTCTGCGCACCCGCACACACTATCTGGACATCACCGGTGAGATCCCCGTCATCGAGCACATCCGCAACCAAAGCTCGGTGGCACGAGAGAACGGTGTGGCGCTTCTGCCCTGCCTCGGCATCGACGTCGTGCCCAGCGATTGTCTCGCTGCCCGTTTGGCGGAAGCGCTACCCGACGCCACCCATCTCGAGCTGGCCTTCTGCACCGAAGGCGGAGGGATCAGCCGGGGAACGATGGTGTCGATGGTCGAAGCAGCGCCCCACTACGGAGCCGTTCGTCAGGATGGAGAGATCGTCTCGGTGCCGTTCGCCTTCGACGCCAAACAGATCGACTTCTCCTGTGGCAAGCGCTGGACCCTGACCATCCCCTGGGGCGACATCGTCACCGCCCACGTCACCACAGGTATCCCCAACATCCGGGTCTACGCCGGTGTTCCCCGCAGATTCATCGCCCGGGCGCGACGGCTGAGAGCTCTGATTCCCGCCCTCGGTCCACGACCGGTCAAGCGCCTGCTCCAGTGGTGGATCGGTGTCACCGTTACCGGACCGGACCAAGATGCCCGGGCGACCGGCAGGACTCATCTCTGGGGGCAGGTGCGCAATGACCAGGGCGAGAACCGAGCCGCCACCATGGATACACCCGAGGGCTACACCCTCACCGCCACGACCGCCGTCGAGTGCCTGCGGCGGGTACTCGAAGGAGCCGTCGAACCGGGATTTCAGACCCCGGCACGGGCCTTTGGCACCTATTTCGTGGACGAGTTACCTGGCGTTACGGCTTCTGATGTCTTCTCTCGACCTCCGACATCAGCTCCCGAGCGGAGAGTGCCAGCTCCGGGTCGGTGACGACTTCGAGCAGCTCGAGAAGCCTTTCTCCCGCCTCCTCGTAGCGTCCCACATTGGCCAGATTTACCGCCTGGTTGTAAGCATCTACCTGCAAATTGAACTCGACTCGAGCCAGGGCCTCCTCGGCCCGGCCGACCAGCGCGGGACTGTCCATCGCCCTCAGGAGCTCCAAGTGGCGACGAGCCTTCACCAGATCGCCGGCGCTCAGCTGGAAAAGGAGCAGGTTGTAGACCACATCGGCTCGCTCCGGCAGCAGCCGGTGCGCTCTTTCCAAAGCCGCGAGACCCTCCTTCGCCGCCTGGTTCTCGATGACATAGGTGGCGCCCAGCAGCGCCCAGGCCTCACCAAAACCCGGCTCCAACCGGACAGCCTGCCGGTAGGCCGAGCGTGCGTTCGCCAGATCGTCGGCATCGGGGTTGGGCCCTGCCCTCTCCAGCCGGCGCGAGAAGAACCGGCCGCACAACGCCCAACTCCGCCACCAGGCGGGCTGGCCCTGCATGGCCTCGAGGTAGAGCGATTCGGCCTTGGCAGCGTCTCCGTGCAACTCCTCGAGCCACCCCAGCGAGGCCAAGACATCGCCGGCAACCGTCTCTTCGGCCAGCGCGGCCCGGAGATGGTCCTCGGCCTTTCTTCCGGCACTCTCCACCCCGTGACTCAGATCGGCAAGCAGGGTTCCCAGCTGGTAGAGCACCTCGGAGCGGCCGGCGTCATCGACCACGAGCTCGGGCTCCGGTCCGAGGTCTTCCAGGGAGATGGTGTAGAACGACATGCTCTGGGAGTTGACGTAGCCACGCAGCCGCTTGACAAAGGTCTCCAGATCCATGCCAAAGGACTCCTGCAAGGCCGGGCCCACGCTCTCGCCATAATCCAGAAGCCGCAGGAAACCGGCGACATCTTTCGACGACACCTCACCGCTGACGAGCAGATAGTGCACCAGGAGCCACGACTGGGCGTACAGGCCACCACGGTCTACATCGCGATACTCGGGTGAGCTGTGGTCGATCTCGACCAGTCGCTGGAGGGGAATGAACGAGTGACTTCGCAACCAGCTCAGGTGCTCCGGCACCAGACGACCCACTTCCACCTTGTTGCGAAAGAACTGAAAGGTACTCAAATACTCGGCCAGACCCTCGTTGAACCAGAGCGGGGCCTGCGGAATGTTCTGGGCCACCAGACTGTGCACATACTCGTGATAGACGACGGGCAGCGCCTCGCCCTGGCGTGGATAGGCGTTGACCGTCACAATGTCGCCAAATCGACTTGGCTGAAACTGCCCGACCACCGCTCGATCCCGTTGCGGTGGAGAGCTCATGTAGGGCTCGTAGCTCTCCTGATTCTTGAAGACGAAGATGGTTGTCGGCAGGTCCGATCGCTGCCGGGCCCCTGGTTTGAGGCTGAGAAACACCGACCGAAACCGCTCGAAACCCAGGCCGATCTCCGTGGTCTTGCGGCGGCTGGTGTTGCTGTAGATCAGAAAGTTGGGTGACCGGACCCGTATCCATTTCTCTTTGGGGTCCGGGAGCTGCGCCTCGGCCGGCGCGGCAACGGCGAGGGTGACAAGCCAGATTGCCGCCAGCAGACCGCCGAGAGACCTCATTGTGTCTCGTCGTCGTAGACAACCCGCATGGTCTTGATCGGCGGGCGCCGTCGGAAGCGCAGGAGCGCGCCCAGTGACTCGAAGACCAACCAGATGCCGAGGACCAGCAGCATCAATCCCACGATAAAGAGCATGCTGCCACCCTCGTCCCACTGGGACCAGAAACGCCGCAGATTCGACAGCATGGCGAGAATCGTCGAGACACCCATGAAGATCATCGGTATGCCAGTGAAGTAGGGGTTCTTTCCCCGCTGCACCAGATAGAGCGTCACCGCCAACAGTGCCAGACCGGCCAGCAACTGGTTGGTAGTGCCAAACAGCCGCCAGAGCGCCAGACCGGCCGGCCGGTCGCCAATCTCGTAGAAGGCAAAAAAGGCGATGACCAGCACTGCCAGCAACGAGCTGACAAAGCGGTTGCCGAGGATCCGCAGCCTCAAGGTCTCACCGATCTCGGTGATGTTGAACCGCAGCAGGCGGGTGGCCGAGTCGAGCGTGGTCAGGGCGAAGGAGACCACGACGACCGCGATAAAGGCGGTGGCAACTTTGTGATCGGCAACCCCTAGGTGCTCGATAAAGCGCGCGGCGCCGGTTACAAAGACACCGACCTGGGTGCCGAGAGATTGCATCGAGCCCCAGTCCCGGTAGGTATCGGTCCACACCTCCGAGGCCGAGTAGCCGCCGGTACCCACTACACCGGCGGTACAGGCCAGAACCGCCAGCAGTCCCAGTAGCGACTCACCGATCATTCCCCCATAGCCGATAAAACGGGCGTCGGTCTCCTTGTCGATCTGCTTGGCCGTGGTTCCCGACGCCACCAGCGAGTGAAAGCCGCTGGCGGCACCGCAGGCGATGATGATGAAGACAAAGGGATAGAAGCTGGGTGCGCCCTCGGGGTTCGGTCGAAAGGCCGGTGCGGCGAACTCGGGCCGCCAGACAAACAGACCCAGGTAGCTCAGGATCAGTCCCAGATAGAGCAGCAGCGAGTTGAGAAAGTCGCGCGCCTGGAGCAGGCTCCACACCGGCAGCACCGAGGCGACAAACGAATAGAGCAACAGAATCACGATCCAGGCGGACATCCCGGGCCAGCTACCCCGCTCCATCCACAGCAAGGGCCACTCGATTCCTCCCCACACTGAAAGCAGCATCAGCACAAAGCCAACCGCAGTTGTCGCCAGCAGAGGGAACTTCTTGCGATAAAGCAGATATCCCATGACCATGGCAATGGCGATCAGCGCTCCCGAGGGAAAGACCGCCGTCGGGAAGGACGACGGGTCGGCCATGGGCTCGTCCGGATTCCAGGCCTCGGTGATGGAGAACATCACCGCGATGACATAGACAAAGACCCCCATGGCCAGAGCGATGCCAAAGAAGATGATGAGGTGAAAAAGGGTCTTGGCGCGGGGCCCGACGATCCCCTCGGTCACCTTGCCGATCGACATCCCCTTGGCCCGCATGCTCACCACCAGCGAGCCGAAATCATGCACGCATCCGACGAACAGGGCGCCAAGCACGACCCAGAGCATCGCCGGCAGCCAACCCCAGATGACCGCCACCGCCGGACCCAGCATCGGCGACAGCCCGGTGATCGAGGCCCAGTGGTGGCCAAACAGCACATACCGGTTGGTGGGCACGTAGTCCACCTCGTCGCGCAGCTCGTGAGCCGGAGTTACGGCGCTCTCATCGAGAACGAAGATCTTGCGGGAGAGATAGCGGGCGTAGAAGACGTAACCCAGGAAGTAACCCAGGAAGCACAGCGCGGTGACGATCGCGGTCATCGGATTCCCTCTTCCTTCACCAACTCGACGACGCCCCACCGCCGCCAAAACTGCCACCACCGCCGGAAAAGCCACCGCCGGAGAACCCTCCGCCCCCCCCACCCCCACCCCAACCACCGGAGGAGGGAAAGGTTGTCCAGCTCGGGTGTCGCTTGACAAACCGGCGGCCCGACCCGGACTTGGCCAGCCAAAACTTGAACAGGGGGAAGAGGATCAGCCAGCCGAAGCCGATCCAAAGACCGGCTACGGGACGAAGCAGGGCCGCTGGAAAGGCAAAGAAGAAAGGGGTCAAGAACAGATAGAGAAACCAACCGGAGCAACCCTCGGAAAAGAGCGCCACAAAGGCAAAGATCCCCACGATGAAGAGAAAGAACAAGAACATCCCGAGACGACCCAGACCCTCGGGGATATTGGTGTCGAGCGGCGCGGGTGCCTCCTGGGGAATCACGTCATCGCCCTGGAGCGTCCCCACGATGGCATCGACACCCGCTTCGATGCCGGCGGCAAACTCGCCGCTCCTAAAGGCCGGTCGGAGTATGTTGTTGAGGATACGACCACTCTCGAGATCGGTTAGCTGACCTTCGAGACCGTACCCCACTTCGATGCGCATCTTCCGATCGTCGCGGGCGACGAGTAGCAGCAGTCCGTCATCGATGCCCTTGCGACCCAGAGCCCAGGTCTCGACCACACGCAGCGAGAAGTCCTCGAGAGGATCGCCATCGAGACTGTCGATCGTAAGGACGGCCACCTGTGACCCGGTGGCTGTCTCGTATTCGCGCAGTTTGGTTTCGATCCGTTCCTCGGTGGCCTGGTCGATCATCTCCGCGTAGTCGTTGACCCGACCGGCGAGATAGGGAACCTCCTTGGCCAGCCCGGCGGCTCCGCCAAGCCACGCCCCCGACAGCATCGAGGCGAGGAGCAGGAGACGGAGTGTGCGGACAGTTGCTGACATCGGCGTTACCGGTCGTGAGTGCGGAGCTCGTCGCTCAGCTCGTCGATGTCGTCGGGACGGATCTCCACCCCTCGGCGCTCCAGCAGAGCACCACATTTGCCGATGCCCTCGACCAGGGCGTCCGCCGGCTTGCCGACGGCGATGCCGGCAGCGATCTCGGCGACGATCTCGCCCCACTCTTCCGGTTCCACCTTGGCGTTGATGCCGCTGTCACCCAGGATCAGGACCTGCCGTTCGAACACCGACACAAAGATGAGAATTCCCGTCCGTTCGCGGGTGAAAAAGACCTCCTCCTCGATAAAGGCCAGGGCCGCGCGCCGCTCGACCTGACGCTCGGCCACCACGGGGGCAACCAATAGACGCTTGAGCCAGGGAATGCGTGCGCCAGCCAGATAGCCAACCGCTGCACCGACGGCCGTCGGCAGGCCCAGCCACATATAGCCGCCGACCCCCCAGAAACCACCCAGCCCATGGAGGCCGGCGGCCGCCAGAGCCGCAGCCAGAGCCGCCAAGGTCGCCGCCTTCCACGCCGTCTCGCTGTAATCATCACTCGCGACAACCGCGTAGGGCACGATCTCGCCCGCGGTTTGACCCTCGGCCGCCTCGACCGCCTGGCGGATTCTCTCGTGCTCGGCGGCGCTGAAATAGTCTCCGATGAGATCTCTCATGATCTGTCGACCTGATCTCTACTGTGAGGCCGCGACAGCATCCTGACTTGCTCGCCAGTCTACGGCGGTGGCTGCCGGGGATCGGGATCGGCCAGGACCTGGGCCGTTCGCTCTTGGCGATAGCGACGGAGGGCCTCACCGATCTGCGGATGCTTGGCGGCCAGGATGGCTGCCGCAAAGAGGGCGGCATTGATGGCGCCGGCCTTGCCGATGGCCAGGGTCGCCACCGGAATACCGGCAGGCATCTGCACCATCGACAGCAGCGAGTCCATGCCCTTGAGGTGCTTGGACTCCATGGGCACACCCAGAACGGGCAAGGCCGTCTTGGCAGCGATGACACCCGCCAGGTGGGCGGCACCACCGGCCGCGGCGATGAAGACCTCTACCCCATCCTCCTCGGCCCGCTGGATGTACTCGAACAGGGCGTCGGGGGTACGATGCGCCGAGAGAATGCGTACATCGTGGGCCACCTCCAGCCGCTTCAGAGTGCTCGTAGTGTGCTCCATCGTTCCCCAGTCGGAGCGCGACCCCATGATCACAGCGACAAGCGGTTTCATGGCACCGGAATGTACCATAGGATCGAGCCCGGAACCGGACGATGATTCGCCGTCTCGCTAGCCTCTGCTTGCTCCTCCCGATTCTGGGCGCGTCCTCCTGTGGAGGCCCACCGACAGGTCGGCTCCACCCCCTGTTGGATGGCTCCCACGCTCCGGATGTGTTGACGGAGAGCCGCCCCATCGCCAAGCCACCGTCGACCGACGGCAACCGTTTTCTCCAGGGTTGGTGGCGTGTCCGCAGACAGGGACCGATCCGTCTGCTGCCTCTCGCACACGGGGCGCAAATCGAGGCGGTGAGCCTCGACGGTCGGGAGCGAGCTCTGGTGTTGAAGAACCGAGTCATCGAGGCCGATGAGGGTGCAACGGTCGGCATCGAGGTGGCCGGCCGCGAGCTGGTGTCCCTCCCACTAACCGAGCCGCTGGCAGTCACCCTGCCCGCCGACCTTCCTCTGGGCCGATTTCCCATCACCCTCTACTACCCGGAAGGGTCCCATGTCGTCGTCGACGATGCCGAGTTTCGGACCGCTCTGCCGCCGGGGGAGGTGACTTTTGAAGACGGGGACATCATCCAGACCGGCAGCTCCATGGTCGACTTTGTCCGACGAACGGAGGGTTTGACCAGGCTCGTGGGCAGCTTTGTGCCACCCCGCGGTGCCCGTGCCGACCAGCAGTTTGTCCTCGTCGTCGAACGCGAGGGTGAGGATCCCCATACGGCTTTCGAGTGGAATGGAGGTCGATGGTCCTGGTTTGGGCGCACCAGACGCTTCGAGGTTCCCCTCGGCGAGAATCCGGGCTTTGTCAGGATCCGGCTGCTGGCGCGAGGACAGGGCCCCGCCGCCAGGTGGAGAGATCTCGGTCTGGAGACCGCAGAACCCGAGTCTCCAGACGCTGCAGCGGGCCCGTCGGCATCACCACGGCTGGTCGTGCTCTACGTGTTGGACGCTCTTCGCGCCGATCGTCTGGGCCATCTGGGTGGGGATCCCAGGGCCTCCTCCAATCTGGATCGTATGGCCTCGAGCGGCGTCACCTTCACCCGCCATCTCACCGTGGCCCCCAACACGCTGCCTTCCACCAAGTCGCTGTTCACGGGTCAGACCTTCCTGACCCAGGGGCACACCACGCTGCCGGCGGACGGCCCGGCCACCCTGGCCGAGGTCCTGGGCGCCGCCGGCTACCGGACCGGGGTCTTTTCCGGCAACGGTCACCTGTCGCCCGGCTTTGGTCTGAGTCGCGGTTTCGAGCACAATGCCCCCGAGGCTCTGCTCAAGCCCTACGAGGATGGTCCGGGCGCCTACAACGACAATGCCGAGCATGTTCACCGGGCCGCACTCGAATGGCTCGACAGCCTGAACCCGGACGATCCGGCCTTTGCCTACGTGCATACGGTCCATCCCCACAACCCCTACGATCCCCCCGAGCCCTTTTATAGCCGGTTTACAGCCGACATCGAGTCGGAGCTCTCCGGCTCGACCGCCACCCTGATGGCGATCAAGCACGACCGCATCGAGCCCGAGGCGGCCGACAGGGAAAAAATCCGGGGTCTCTACGACGGCGGTCTGGCCTACAACGATGCCCAGATCGCTTTGTTCATCGAAGAGCTCAAGCGACGTTATCCGCCGGACGAGATCCTCTTGATCATCACCTCCGACCATGGCGAAGAGCTTTTCGAGCACGACAGTGTCCTCCACGGCTACACCCTCTACGAGGACCAGCTCCGCATCCCCTTGATCTTCTGGTGGCCAGGTCGTCTGCAGCCGCACGTCGTGGATATGGCAACGAGCAACGTCGACCTACACGAAACTCTGCGGGACATTGTGGGTGCGCCCCATTCCGGCGTGGGCGACGGACACTCGCTGTGGGCCGTCCTGGCGGCACCCGACCTCCAGACTGCCGGCCAGCAGGTCCAGTTCGCCGCCGCCTCGAGTCTCAAGGGCGGGATCTTTCTGGCCCGTTCGGATCGGTACAAAGTGATCTACGCCCCTCGTACCGGCATCGACTGGGGCATGGGTGAAGGTGTGGGCCGCACACGGGACGTGGAGTACGTCTTCGACCTCGAGACCGATCCTGAGGAGATGGTCAACCTCGCCGGCAAAGCACCTCTCGAAGCGGCCTGGCTCCGTTCGCGACTCTTCGCCTGGATCGAGCGCGGCAAGCACCTCGAGGCCCAGGTCGAGGGTCGGGAGGCCGAGATCGACGAAGAGACCCGCGAGCAGCTCGAGGCCCTGGGATACCTGCAGTAGGGTTTCCCACCCACCCCGGCCGGCACGGAGGCCGGCCGCTTCGACTCAAAGCGGTTTTCGTGCCTGCCGGACGATCAGCGTGTAGACGACCAGGTTGAAGAGCACTACTCCGACGCCGAGAGCGATCTGGATTTCCCGCGTTAGTCCCGTCGGGTAGATCACCGGCACTAGGTAGTGTTGAATGAAACCTCCGACATAGCCCTCCTCGCCCCCCTGGCAGCGCAGCCAGTTCTCGAGTGGCGTCAGCGGGCATATCCAACCGCCAAACTCGATCAGCGCTCCCCAGATCGCCGCCGGCAGGTGGAGCCAGACGACCCACCGCCACCTGAGCGCCAGCAGTCCACCCAGCACCACCCAGACCACAAAGGCCAGGTGGACCAGAACCACCAGATCCGCCAGCAGGCGATAGATCATCAACGATGGAAAATGCTACTCGCCGGTGCGCCGGAAGTAGTCGCGGGTCTCTCGGGCGATGACGCCGCTCAGCAGCAGCAGACCGATCAGGTTGGGCAGCGCCATCAGACCGTTCATGACGTCCGCGATGCTCCACACGAATTCGAGGCTACGGATCGCGCCAAAGAAGATCGCCAGCACGAAGAGCACACGGTAGGGAGTTATCGCCCGCTCCCCGACCAGATACTCGATGCTCTTCTCCCCGTAGTAGCTCCAGCCGAGCATGGTCGAAAAGGCAAACATGGTCAGACAGACGGTGACGACCACGCCCCCCCATTCTCCCGGAAGACCGGCACTAAACGCGAATTGTGTCAATGGCGCCCCGTTGAGCCCCTCCTGCCAGGCGCCGGTCACCAGGATGGCCAAGCCGGTGAACGTGCACACCACCAGTGTGTCGATAAACGTCTGGGTCATGGAGACCATCGCCTGCCTCACCGGCTCGCGGGTCTGCGCCGCGGCGGCGGCGATCCCGGCCGAGCCGAGACCCGACTCGTTGGAGAAGATCCCGCGGGCCACGCCAAAGCGAATGGCCTGGGCCGCGGCGGCCCCTAGGAACCCACCTGCCGCCGCCGTGCCGCTGAAGGCACCGCGGAAGATGAGCCCAAAGGCCTCAGGGATCCGATCCAGGTGCAGCACCAGCACCGTCCCGGCCCCCAACATATAGGTCAGAATCATGAACGGCACAAAGACACCCGTAAACCGGCCGATCGACTTGATGCCGCCCAGGATGACCGCCCCGGCGGCTATGGCCATGATCAGACCGCTCACCCAGACCTTCATCCCAAAGGACTCCTCGAGAGCGGCGGCCACCGAATTGGACTGCACCATGTTGCCGATGCCAAAGGCCGCCACGGCGGCGAAGAGGGCAAATAGAACACCCAGAGTCTTGCCCAGCAGCGGCCAACGGATCCCCTGCGACAGGTAGTACATAGGACCGCCGGCCTGCTCTCCCCGCTTGTCGACCACACGGTACTTGACCGACAGGGCCGCCTCGGAGTACTTCGTGGCCATACCGACGAGACCGGTGACCCACATCCAAAAGAGGGCTCCGGGGCCCCCCACACCAATTGCCGTGGCCACCCCGACGATGTTGCCGGTGCCGACGGTGGCCGCCAAGGCGGTCATGAGTGCTTGAAAATGGGAGATGTCCCCCTCGGCGCCTTTCTCTTTGCGAACCACCAGACCGAGCCAGAGGGCGTGCCAGAGCTTGGTGAACTGGATGCCCCGCAGCCGGATGGTGAGAAAGACCCCGGTCAGCAGTAGCAGGGGGATCAAAAGGTAGGGACCCCAGACGAAGTCCCCGATCTTCTTGATCAGCTCGGTTGGATCTTGAAACACGTATGCCTCGCTCAGAAGTCGAAGAGGGCGTCGAAGGCGTCTTTCGGGTCGTCCGGCTTGCCGCTATCCGCCTTGAACTCTTTGGCCCCCTTGGCCATGAACAGCTCGCACTCGTTGCGGGTCGCCTTCTTGGCGATCGGCTTGGCCTCAGCCTCTCGGCACTGGTTTGGTGCCGAAGTGTCGAAGTGCTTGCAGTTGGTGCAGGTATGGAGGTCCGAGCCACAGCTGCGACAGGTCTGAAGCAGCCCGATCGGCCCCGACAGGGTCTCCTTGGTCCCACAGCGGGCGCAACGAAACACGGTCTCGGTCGGAGCACCAAGGCCACGCCCCCGTGGTCGGTCCGAGCGTGGCTTCGGCGGCCCCTTGGGCTCCCGCCT
>JBAUDS010000057.1:0-5721 GCA_049678185.1 Thermoanaerobaculia bacterium | reverse complement strand
AACGGGCTCGCAGTATCCGGTGGTTGGCTGGCCGCAGCAGATGCCGTCCGACCCTGAAGAGATTCAAGATGACCCCGTGGACAGACAAGAATCGTTGTGCTTGGGCGGCAGACTTGAACCTTCGCATTTGCCGCTCGCGCTGTCGAGTCGGCTGGTGCGAGACTTCGGCCCGATTGTTGGCGTAACGTTCCGTGACGTGAATGACCGAAGGCATGATGGCCCGGTGTGCCGCGCTATAGCTTCTCAGCTTGTCGGTGACCAGCCGCCGAGGTTCGCTTCCCTGGCCTTTCAGTAGCTTGCGAAAGAAGTGTTCGGCCGCAAGCCGATTGCGCCGAGGCTGGACGAGGATATCGATGACATCTCCGTCCTGGTCAACAGCGCGCCAGAGATACTGCCGCTCGCCCTGGATCATCACGAAGAGCTCGTCCAGGTGCCATGTTTCGCCCACGCGACCTTCTCGCCGCTTGAGCTTTCGAGCGTACTCCGCACCAAACTTCCGAGACCACTGTCGGATGGTCTCATAGGACATGATGACGGCCCGCTTGGCGAGGAGGTCTTCGACGTCTCGGAAGCTCAGACAGAATCGGTAGTAGAGCCAGACGGCGTGGCTGATGATCTCGGGCGGGAACCGGTATCCGTGGTAGCTAGGTGTTTTGGCGCTCATCGGCGCAGTGTGCCGGTCAGCGCCTCAAGTTGACAGTACCCTCCTACGGCATGGGGTACTCCCCCAGCCAATACGCCGGCGAGCGAATCGAGACCCCCTTCGAGCGGATCGAGAACAGCTGGCCGAACCGCTAGAAGGGCGCTGTGGCCGGGCAGGGACTGCAGCCGCCCAGCTAATTCGTCTTGGCTGCAGCCATCGCGGTCTCCAGATCGGTCACCGAGCCGACGGTGCCGTGGACTCCCACGAGAGTGTCCACCTCGAGGTCCAGCTCGTCGATAGCCTCGGCAAAACGGATGGTCGCCTCGTTGGCAGGCAAGATGGGGCCGCTCCGCGGGACCGTCAGTAAGTCAGCCTCGAAGAGGATCTTCTCGTTGGGCAGATAGGCGACGAAGAGCTCTTCGGCGTGAGGGTTCGGGCCGATGTCGATGATCTCGACCCGGTGCGCCTCGTCCTCGAAGACCCTCTTGCCCGCAACAAATTCGAAGCTCGGTTTCTGCGGTTCGCGAGAAAGAGCATCGGCCGCCAGCGATCGGGTGCCCGAGGTCATCTGCTCGAAGAAGGCCCGGTTGGCTTCGGTGGTGACAATGGTGGCACCCTCGGCGACAAAGGCCCTCATACCACCCGAGTGATCCTCGTGGTGGTGACTGAGGACCAGATAGCGGATGGGCTTGTCAGGCACCGTCTCCTTGATTTGAGCGATGGCCTGTGTGGACACACCGCTGCTGATGGGGGCATCCATCACCACAATGTAGTCGTCGAAGGCGACAAACAGCATGTTGTAGCCGCCGTTGGCCAGACCTTCGACGATGAAGACATCCGGGGCGAGCTCGGTGACCTTGGGCAGATCGGCGGGTGGTGGATCGGTCTCGGTGTAGCCCTCGGGCACCGCGTAGACCATCTCGTCGACCGGCTGATCGATCTTCACCGAGTCGTACAGCAGCTCACCAACAAGATCACCCGCCAGGTACCAGGTGAAGCCGCTAGGCACCTGGAGACCGTCCAGCTCTCGGTAACCCTTGAACCAGATCTCCGCCGCCGCATCCCCGGTAAGGGCATCGGGAAAGAGGAGCTCGTACTTGGTCAACAGGTGAGTCTTTGCATCGATGAATAGGGTGACAGCTTGACCATTGTCCCAGGCGAAAGTCAGAACGTCGTGTGGGCGGTCGTCGAGATCGGTCCGTCCTAGCCAGCGCAGGGAGGTGGCCTGCTGCAAGGCCTTGCGCAGCATCAGCGGCGGGAACAGCCGATGCATGAAGCCGAAATTGACGGCCTCGAGGTTCTCGTTCGGCTGGAACGTCCGATTGACCAGGTTGATGGCGTACTTGTCTTCGCCCTTGATGACGGTGCGGTTGGAAAAGACAAAGGTCGGGAAGCGATTGGTGTTTTCGCTCACCAGCCAGCCGTTCTCGAGATCGAGGATCGAGCGGCTCTCCTGGGTGTTTGCGTCAAAGGGTTTCTCGTTTCTGGGGCTTTGGTTTCTGGCGTAGAGCGTGCCCTTTTGCTCCCAGGAAACGGTCTTCAGTGCATTGATGCGCTCGGCACCACCGCTGGCCTCCAGCGCAGCGTCCAGAATCTCTCTGGCTTGCGCGTACGCGTCGGTGGTAAAGCTCGCCGCCGCCGCTGTCGGGCTTGCCACCGGGCCAAGAAGAATTACCGAAAAGATGCCTACGGCCAAAACAAATCTGTTCATGGGTTCCCTCCTATGTGGTTGGCGTCGCGGGCTTACCACTGCCCGCCCGAGGAAGCGCTGCTCCTCTTCAACGGATACGGCCCAGGGGAGGGATGGTTGCATTGACGGCTGCGACCTGTTGGGAGCCGGCCGGTGCGCGCGGCCGGGCCCGGCGCTCTGATAAGCTTTCGGCCTCTTTACGCGAGGAAAGTCGCGGGCAAGAGCCCCCGCCACCCACCAGCTGCAACCGAAATGGCCAAGATTCCTCCCGCTCTCCGTTGGCTTTTGCTGGCAGTCCTCATCGGCGCCGGGCTGGCCTTGCCCAAGTGGCTCGGCTCGCGTGCCAAGTCGAGTGCCGCGGACGTCGAACCGGTGGTAGAGGAGCGCTTGCCGGTGAGGGTGGAAACGGTCGAACCGGGGCCGCTCGAGGAGCTTCTGATCACCACCGGCACGGTGTTGGCCAACGAGCAAATCGATCTGGTGAGCGAGATCTCGGGCAAGGTGGAGGAGATTCTCTTTCGCGAGGGCTCGGTGGTGGAGGCGGGGGCGGTTCTGGTGAAGCTCGACACCTCTACTTTGAGCGCCGAGCGGGAACGCGCGCGGCATCGGTTCGAGCTCGTCCAGCGCCAGGAGGCACGCCAGCAGGAGCTCCTGGATGAGGGCTTGATCAGCGAAGACGAGTACGAGTCGACGCTCAGTCAGCTCAACGTGCTGCAAGCCGAGCTGCTGCTGAGCGAAGTGGAGCTGGAGAAGGCCGAGATCCGGGCGCCGTTCAGCGGCATCATCGGTCTGCGTGCGGTCAGCCTGGGATCCTACGTGTCCAGCCAGACGCGACTCACCACCCTCCAGGACATCGACCCGGTCAAGGTGGAGTTTTCGGTGCCCGAGGCCTACGCCCGCGATCTGGCCGTGGGCGATCCGGTCCGCTTCCGGATAAAGGGCCTCGATGATGAGTTTCTGGGCAGGGTTTATGCGCTCGAGCCCGCCATCGATCTCGAGACCCGGAGTCTCACCCTGAGGGCCACTGCCCCCAACCCGGAGGGAACGCTGCTACCGGGGGCCTTTGCCGAGGTGAGGGTGGCCGTGCGGGAGGTGTCGGAGGCTCTGTCGGTGCCCGCGATCGCCGTGGTGCCCGAGTTGGGCGGCAAGAAGATCTTCGTGCTGGAGGAGGGTCTGGCCCAGCCGCGGGTGGTGGAGACCGGGATTCGAACTGATACTCGTGTGCAGATCACCCGCGGTCTGGAGCCGGGAGAACGGGTGATCGTGTCGAATATCCCCCGACTGCGGGCCGGGATCGCGGTCGAGGTGGAGGGGGAAGGCAATCAGTAGTCGTGAGCCTGTCGTCCCTCAGCATCCGCCGACCGGTCCTGGCCATCGTTCTGTCGCTGGCCATCGTGCTGTTTGGCCTGATTGGTCTCTCCTTTCTCGGAGTGCGTGAGTACCCATCGGTCGATGCACCGATCATCACCGTCTCCACCAACTACCGGGGCGCCAGTGCCGAAGTGATCGAGTCGCAGATCACCGAGCCGCTAGAGGAGGAGATCAACAGCGTCGAAGGCATTCGCACGCTCACCTCGGTCAGCCGTGAAGGACGGAGCACCATCCAGGTGGAGTTCGTGCTCGGTGAGGATCTGGAGCGGGCGGCGAACGACGTGCGCGACCGGGTTTTTCGCACCCTGGGCCGGTTACCTCAGGATGTGGAACCGCCGTCGGTGGCCAAAGCCGACGCCGACTCCCCACCGATCGTCATGCTGACGGTGCGCTCCAGTCAGCGCAATCTGCTCGAGCTCTCGCGGCTGGCAGACGAAATCTTTGTCGAGCGGCTGCAGACCATACCCGGGGTGAGTCGCATCCAGATCTGGGGTGACAAGAGCTACTCGATGCGGCTGTGGATCGATCCCAACAAGCTGGCCGCCTATCGGCTGTCGCCGGTCGATGTGCGCAACGCGGTGCGGCGGGAGAATGTCGAGCTCCCCGGTGGCCGCATCGAGGGACAAGATGTGGAGCTTCCGGTGCGGACCATGGGTCGTCTGCAGACACCGGAGGAGTTCGAGAGTCTTATTTTGAAGACCGAGGGCGGACGGGTCGTCCGCTTCCGCGATGTGGGCTCGGCCGAGATCGGACCACTGAACGAGCGCACAGTACTCAAGAAGGGTGGCGTGCCGATGGTCGCGGTGGTGGCCAGACCACAGCCGGGGGCCAACTTCATCGAGATCGTAGACGAGTTCCGGCGGCGGGTGACGGTGATCGAGAAGAACCTGCCGCCTGACATCGGCGTGGACTATGGCTTCGATGCCTCACAGTACATCCGCAAATCGATCTCGGAGGTCGAGCAGACCCTCTTTATCGCCCTGTCGCTGGTGATCCTGGTGATCTTCTCGTTTCTGCGCGATTGGCGGACCACCATTGTGCCGGTGCTGGTCATCCCGGTGTCTCTGATCGGCACCTTCTTTGTCATGTACCTGGCCGGCTTCTCGCTCAATGTGCTCACCTTCCTGGGCCTGGTGCTGGCCATCGGTCTGGTGGTCGACGATGCCATAGTGGTGCTGGAGAACATCTACGCCAAGATCGAGCGCGGAATGTCGCCGATCGAGGCCGGGATCGTCGGCACGCGCGAGATCTTTTTCGCCGTTGTCGCCACCACACTGGCCCTGGTGTCGGTGCTGTTACCGATCTTTTTTCTGGGTGGTCTCACCGGCATGCTCTTCCGGGAGTTTGGTCTCACCCTGGCGGCGGCGGTCACCATCTCCTCGTTTGTGGCCCTCACCCTGACGCCGATGCTATCGACCCGTCTGCTCAAGCGGCGGGATCGCCACCCCTGGCTCTATGAGAAGACAGAGCCCTTCTTCTCCTGGCTGACCAGGAGTTATCGGGAGAGCCTCGACGGCCTGCTGCGCCGCCGCTGGCTGGCCTGGCCGATCCTGGCGGTCTGTCTCGGGCTGGTGGTGTTCTTCTTCCAGACGCTGCCGTCCGAGCTCGCCCCGATGGAGGACCGCAGCACCGTCCGCGTCAACAGCCGGGGTCCCGAGGGGGCCACCTTTGGCTTTATGGATGCCTACATGGACGACCAGATCGCGCTGGCGCGCGAGGTCGTGCCCGAGGCCCACACCGTGATCACGGTCACCTCACCGGGCTTCGGTGCTTCGAGCTCGGTCAACAACGGTTATATGCGGCTGCGGCTGGTGGCGCCCGACGAGCGCGAGCGCACCCAGATGGAGGTTGCCAACGCTCTGCAGTCGAACCTCGAGCGGCTCCAGGGGGCGCGGACCTTCGTCACCCAGGATCCCACCATCGCCGTGGGGCGCCGACGGGGGCTGCCGGTGCAATTCGTGCTGGAGGCACCAAATCTGGAGCGGCTCAAAGAGGTGCTGCCGGTCTTCATGGCACG
>JBAUDS010000056.1:0-15031 GCA_049678185.1 Thermoanaerobaculia bacterium | reverse complement strand
CGGGTTGGCCGAGCGTCGACTCGGAGCGCTGGAGGCCGGATGGCACGAGTTGGCCGGCAAGCAGCCCTCGCTCTGGACCACACCCGATCTCTTCGCCGCCATCCGCAGAATCATCGACCACGAGCGGCAGGTCGATCTTCACGACCTCCTGTCCGCGGTGCGCGATGTCTGGCGCGATCAGACGCTGCCCCGTGGCCGGGAACAGCTCGACATGCTCTGGGCCTGTTTGGCCTTTGTGCGGCAGAAGACCAAGAAGTAGATTCGGGCTTCCTCTACACCAGCCTAATCGCCCGCACCAGCTTCGACCGTCGCCTCACGAATCACCACCGTCTCGATCGGCACGTCCTGCATTCCGCCCTTTGTCCCGGTCTTGACCTTGGCGATCGCGTCGACCACGTCCATCCCCTCCACGACCTGGCCAAATACCGCGTAGCCCCAGCCCTGGGGGTTCTTGCCAGTGTGATCCAAGGGGCGATTGTTTACCGTGTTGATGAAGAACTGCGAGGAGGCGCTGTCGGGATCCCCCCGCCGCGCCATCGCCACGGTTCCCCGCTTGTTCTTCAGCCCGTTGTCGGCCTCATTGGTGATTTCCTCGCCGGTGGGCTTCTGCGTCATGTCCTCGGTGAAGCCACCGCCCTGGATCATGAAGCCGTCGATAACCCGATGAAAGACCGTGCCGTCGTAGAACCCACCCTGGGCGTAGCCCAGGAAGTTCTCCGCCGTCTTTGGTGCCTTTTCGGGGTCGAGCTCGATGACGATGTCACCCATCGAGGTGGCGAGTCTTACCCGCGGTGCTCCCGATCCTTTGTCGGCCGCGGCGGCAGCCACGGCTACTATCAATCCCATGCTCAAAAGGACAATTCCCTTCACTTTCTGATCTCCTCTGAATTTCGGTTGGGCGGGGAGCTCTACTCTGTTTCGACCCCGCACTGCTCACATGGACAGATCTGCCGCATGAACTCGAAGCGATAAATCCCCGAGGCGTGACCATCCGACCACTGGATGGACACCGCGTAGTTGCCCACCGGCTGAATCGCCAGAGCCTCTACCGGAGACGCCGGAGGCTGGAATTGGACCTCGCCCGCGCCATGACCCTGACAAGCCGCGCATGGGCAGTAGCCGCGGAGATAGTCATAGTCGTACTCGGCGACATGGCCATCGTCCCAGGTCACCCGGATGCGTCTGTTCTCCGGCAGACGCCGGATCTCGGTGGGGTAGGGTTCTGCGCTCACAAGAGCCGGATTGTAGCAGCCCGTGGTTGAGGTCCCGCGGGCTGCTGGCATCAGGCGGTGTTACACGCATCATAGACAGCCCCGCACCTGATCTCGCCTAATTCGGCCAGAGCCATCTATCACCTGTCGCAGCGCACCCGCGTGGCTGCACACCCCCTTCGGCCATCCATCAACCCAATGAACCCGACAAAAAGACAGGACAAGACAGCCGGCCGACATAGCAACGGTTCGGGGCACCTGTTGATCTGCGTTATCAGCAGCACGTCGAAGGTCAACGACATCGTCAGCGGGTTCGCGGGTATCGGCATCACCGCCGCCACGGTCATCGACAGTCACGGTATGGCGGAGATTGCCGCCGACCAAGTACCGGTATTTGCCGGTTTCCGCCAGCTTGTGCAGGGAGAACGACAGGCCAACCGCACTATTCTCTCGGTCATCGACGACGACGAGACTCTGGATCAGGCGATGAAGCTGGTCGAGGAGTCCTGCGGCGACCTGGACGAGCCGGCCACCGGCATCATGTTTGTGGTGCCGGTATCCAGGGTCAAGGGAATGGCACTTCCGGTGGCGTAGATCGCTGTCGCGGGGCTGATGAAGACGCTCATCGTCGTCGGCCTGATCTTCGCCGTCAGCTATCTGTTTACACGACCGGTCTTCGGCACCCATCTCTCACTCCTCGGTTTTCGCTACCTTTTCTTCTCCGGTGCCGAGTTCCTGCTTGTCGGCTATCTGATCGGACCACATGGTCTCGAGCTGATTCCAGCGCCCATCGTCGCCTCTCTCGATCCCATTCTCCACCTGGCTCTGGGCTGGGCCGGCCTCATGTTCGGGCTCCAGTTCAAGTGGAAAACTGTTCGTCTCTATCCAATCGAGCGCTACGCCTTGAGCTTTGCGCAGGCGCTCACCACCACTGCGCTTGTCGGACTCGGTGTCTGGTTCCTCTATCCCCTCCTCTTTCCGGGATCGACTCCGGCGGCGGCCCTGCGCGCGGCAGCCATCATGGGGGTCTGCGCCGGTCCGACGGCACCCAGCAGCATCCACTACTTCTCCCGAATCTTCGGCATCAAGGGACGGGTGATTCGACTCCTGAAATTCGTTGTCGGTGTCGACGGTATCCCGGCGGTGGTTTTGCTGGGGCTCTTCTCGGCCTTCCTCCGTCCATCGGGCCTGGGTTTGGGAGAGGGGTTGGCCGAATGGAAATGGTTGGTCGTGGCTACCGGTCTGGGTGTGCTTCTCGGCGCCCTGCTGACCGCCCTTATCGAGCTCGAGTTCAGCCGCGCCGAGTTGCTGCTTTTCGTCCTCGGTGCGGTCGGGCTGGCCTCCGGTCTGGCCCAGGCCCTCAACCTCTCGGCGGTCTACTTGACCTTCTTTATGGGTGTAACGACCGCCAACACCGCCTGGCACAGCGAAGAGGTCCACAAGGTCGCCGCCTATGGCGAGAAACCCCTCTATCTCACCTTTCTGGTCTTGACCGGGACTCTGCTCGTCTTTGACGACCTGCGGGTGCTCGCTCTGGTGTTGACCCTGGTGGTGTTACGAGCCGCAGGCAAGCTCCTGGGTAACGGTCTCTGGCCTGCGGTCTCCCCTGAGCCCGAGATACAGAGCCCGTTTCTGGGTCTGACCCTGCTGTCTCAAGGCGCCTTTGCGATTGTGCTGGCCGTCGATTTCTTCTTCCTGCTCGAGCCGGATCCGGTGCATGGGAGCTGGGCAGGAATGATCACTTCGGCCGTGCTCGTAGCCGTGCTGGTCAACGAGGTCTTGAGTCCTCTATTCATCCGCCGCCTCATTCCGGGTCCCGATCGCACTCGAGAGGAGGAACGTTGATCGGTCTGGCGCGAAAGGTCGTGACCTTTGCCGTGCTGCTGGGGTTGGTGTGGCTGGTGGAGGTGCTGCGCACCGATCCACTCAGCGAGGCGCCCTTCCCGGGGCTGGTTACCCTCGTCTTGGGCTTCATCCTGCTCGCCGGGCACATTTTCGCGCGGTTGCTGTCGCCGCTCGGTCTGCCGCTGATCACCGGCTACATGCTCGCCGGGGTGCTCTTTGGACCTCAGATGCTCGGCTTTGTGAGCTCAGAGGTCAAAGATCAGCTCTACACCATCAACGAGATCGCACTCGGCCTGATCGCCCTGGGAGCGGGTGGCGAGCTGGCTCTTTCCCGGCTCAGGCCGCAGCTGCGAGCCATCGGCTGGGTCACCCTGCTCCAGACCGGGCTCGTCTTTGGCGGCACCGTCGTCGGTCTGACGATGTTTTACAACGTTGCCAGCCGTCTCGGTCTCCAGCCGACCCGGCTCACGGCGGGACTCACATCTTTCGAGCTCATCGCAGCGGCGCTGATCCTGGCGCTCGTCGCCACCGCCAATTCGCCCGCCTCCACCGTCGCGGTCATCGATGAGGAGCGGGCGCGGGGACCCCTTGCCACCCTTGGCCTCGGCGTCACGGTGCTCAAGGACGTGGTGGTGATCATCTTGATGGCGGTGACACTGTCGGTGACCGCCAACCTGGTAGACCCGCAAGAGAGCTTTGCGGGAACCCTGGTGTTGGCCATTCTCTTCGAGCTGATGGTGAGCATCGGACTCGGGGTTCTGCTCGGCGGCTTGCTGATCGCCTACCTGGCCCGAATCAATCGCGAGGTGGGGCTCTTCCTCCTGGTCGTCGTGCTGCTTACCATCGAGGCTGGAAGCCTCTTAGAGAGTCAGCTCCGCTTCCACCTGCACTTTCTTGTCGTCTGTGTGGTCGCCGGCTTTGTGGTCGAGAACGTCTCGGAACGGGGAGACCACTTGATCCGGGCGCTCAAGAAATCGAGTCTCCCCGTCTATGTGATCTTCTTTACCCTCACCGGTGTCGGGGTCGACCTGGATGCAGTCGTGCTGCTCTGGCCGCTGGCCCTCGGCTTCGCGGTCTGGAGAGCCCTGCTGCTTGTGGCCTCCACCTGGACCGGTGCCAGGATAGCGGGCGAGCCGGCGGCCATCTGCCGGTCCGGCTGGACTCCCTTCATTACCCAGGCCGGTGTCAGCCTGGGTCTGGCCGAGCTGGTGGCAGCCAGCTATCCCGGCATCGGTACCAAGATCAGGACATTGGTGCTGGCGGTCGTCGCCCTCAACCAGCTGGTCGGTCCGGTGCTATTCAAGTGGAGCCTGAGAAGCGCTGGCGAAAGCGGCAAGGCCAACGGCAACGGTCCGTAGGAGACCGGCTCCACCCAAATCCGCAGCCAACGGAAGCGGCCGGCCACCGTGCCGGCCGAGCACGCGCTAGGGGGGATCCACGGTTCCCGCAGGCGTCCACGGCCCACAGCGAACAACTCGCCAGGTCCCACGCCAGGATCCCACCAGCGCACCGTGCTTGCGGATCGAGGCGGCTGCGTAGTGGCTACAGCTGGGCTCGAAGCGACAGGTCACACCGGCACGACCAAGAGCAGGCGACAGAATGCGCTGATAGGTGTGAATGCCTCCAAGCAGAAGTCGAGCCGACCACTGCTCACGGGGCGGCCTGGTGAGATCCCAGACCAGAACCGCGCCCAGGCTGACCACCAACAGAGTGACAACGAGCACCTTCTTGCCGACTCGGCCGCCAACCGAGGTGCCTTCCCTGCGGGCTTGGAGGGCGGGATCGTTCAGATACCGACCTTGATCAGATAGACCCAGTTCGCCAGCAGTACCAGCGCGATAGCGACCCGCACCGGTGCAGCTAGGCGCCAGGACGGCTCACGCAGCGGTTTCCCACCGAGCGCGAGGACACCCGCAATCAGGCCGCCGACCACCAGCATCACCCAACCTGCGGCCACCAGCGGATTGATTGTCAACGCCGTCCATAGATCGAGACGGCCCAGAGCCAGGGCGGCCCGGGTCGAGCCGCAGGTCAGACATGGGACCCCGACAATCGACTTCAGCGGACAGGCGGGGAGCGCAGTGGCCAGGCGCGGAGCCAGTGGTGCCAAGGCCAGGAGCCCTACAGCCACCGCTCCCCACAAGAAGCCCAGTTGCCGGCTTTGATTCATTCGGGTGAAGCTGCCCCGCGCTGGCTCGATTGTCTCCCGCGTTAGCCCCCCTGGGCACCGAACATGGCCAGCATACTGGCCGCGAGTGTCGCGCCCAAAATCATGGCGCAGACACAACATAGTGCGATTGGAATCAGAATCGCCGCGACGGCCTTACCCTGGGTGGTTCGGTGGAGATCGGTTAGCCCGATGACGCCGAGGATGATCGACCAGACGACGGCGATCAGACCTCCGACAATGGGAATGATGTTGGCAAACTGAGCAACGGTCGTATAGGAGACCACCCGGAAGGTGCCCTCGAAACCGCTGTCCGACTCGCCGAGCCCGCCGACGAGCATCAGACAGAGGTGCAGCAGCCCGCTCCAAATGAACATTCCGATGGCCACAAGTACGGGTGCCAAGATGATGGTGCCAATAAACGCAGCGGCCGATGTCGCCGCCATGGCGCCCATCTGCTCTCCCATCTCACCTGGAAACATCGAGAACATCGAAGCATTGAAGAGCATGCCCCAGATCTGGCTGATGACCACCCCGATCCACCCCACCACAACGGCGAAGATCAGCGGACTGGCAAAGTCTCCCGATCTCTTGGTCTGGGCAAAAGCTTCGGCGGGAGAAGTGACAAAGAGCTTGATCGCTTCAATAAAACCACCGCCGAACCCCAGCGTATCTCGCCTTTCCCAGGGGTTCCCTTGAGGTTCGCCTGCTCCGGTGGGGGGTGACGGCGGTGGCGGGACCGTTGGTTGTATCGCGCCGGGATCTGTCATGCTCCCTCCTTTCTCTGTTTGTCCAGTTCGAATCAGAAGCGATCAGCGTACTGGCTGATTCCAGGAACCAAGAAGCGCTCGCCGTTTAGCCCCTTCACGATGCAGATGATGTGCACCACGATGACGGCCACTGAGAGTGCAAGCCAGACGGGCACCAGGATGCAGCCGAGCACGGGTACCATTCCGAGAACCGCCAGGCCCACCCAGAGAATGAGCTCGGCGGCAAAGAGGACCAAGCCATTCTTTGCGTGCCATTGGACTTCCGAATCATCCTTCTCCAGCAGAAGAGGTACCAGCGCCAGGACCCAGAGATAGGAGAGGACGATCATGATCGCCCGGTTGCTATCCGGCTTTCCGGGTGGTGGTGAGCTCGGCGGTGCCGGTGGCTCCGTTGGTGTCGGCGGCTCGGGCGGTGTCGGCGGAGTTTCGTTCTCACTCATGGCGATTTCTCTCCTCCATCGATTGAATGGATGGATTTGCTTCTAACTGATTCGATTTCAATCAGTCTACACCCGGGTCGGATGGGCGGTCCACTGCGATGCCGAGATCGGCCAGAGCCGCTTTCAATTCCTCGGCCCCCGCTGTCTGTACGGCGACCGTCATCGCTACCTGCTCGCCGTAGTCCGCAGTGACCAAGGTCACCTGCGGCGGATGGATCAGGCGCTTGACCGCACCGACCTGATGATAGGGAAACTCGAGCTCGAATCTCACCACCGGCGCTCTGTCTTCGAGACGGGCCACACTCAACACTTCGCCCGTAGTGTCCGCATAGGCCCTCGACAATCCTCCCCGACCCAACTTCGTCCCCCCAAACCAGCGCACGACCACCACCACCGCATCCGAGACTCCGGCACCTCGCAGGGCCCGGAGGATGGGCTCGCCCGCCGTGCCGGTGGGCTCCTTGGCGTCAGAATGCCGCTCGCGCGCCGGACTGCCCAATCGCCACGCCCAACAGTGGTGGCTCGCCGTCGGATGCTGCCTGGCCATGTTCTCGATCGCCGCCAGCGCCGAGGTCTCGTCGACGACAGGCAAGATGATGGCCCGAAAGCGGGAGCCCTTCTCTCGCAGCTCAGCCCGGGCCTCCTCGACCGGTGCCAGATAGGGCTCGATGATCAAGTTATTCCTCTATCCCCGCGGCTCAATCGACTTCGAGAGCCCGGCGATAGACACGACGGTACTTATCGACGATGGTCTTCTGATCGAACCGCTCCACGGCCCAGCGGCGGCCGGCGCGACCGAAGCTCTCTCTCATATCGTCATCACCGAGCAGCTCGAGCGCCGCTGCCGCCATGGCCTCCACGTCTCCCACCGGCAGGAGAAAGCCGTTCTCACCATGACGAACAACCTCCGGCAATCCGCCGACATCGGTGGCGATCACAGGCACCTCACACGACAAGGCCTCTAGTGCCGCCAGGCCAAAGGACTCGGTCTCCGAAGGCAGGAGAAAAAGATCGGCCCCCACCAACACCTCTTCCACCAAAGGAAGATTGCCGATAAAGGTGATGGCGCTGCATATGCCGCTGTCGCGACAGTATTGCTCCACCTTGGGCCGTTCCGGCCCGTCACCTACCAGCAATAATCTCGAGGGTACTTCTCGATGGACCCGGTGGAAGATCTCGACCACGTCCAGCACCCTCTTGACCGGTCGAAAGTTGGAGATATGAACCAGGAGTCTCTCGTCGGCTGAACCCCAGCGCCGAGCTCCGTTCTGTGCCTTCGCCTGCTCATAGCGATCCGGATCGATGAAGTTCGGCACCACCTCGATGTGGGTTCCGATTCCGAGCTGCTTCTGAGTCGCCTCGCGCAGCGCCTCCGACACCGCCGTCACCCCGTCGCTGCGGACGATGCCAAAGCGAGTGGTCTCCAGATAGTTGGGGTCGTTGCCCACCAGGGTGATGTCGGTGCCATGAAGTGTGGTGACCACTTTTAGTGGCTGGGGCAGAAGCATCTCGCGCGCCAGGACCGCCGAGACGGCATTGGGGACGGCGTAGTGGACGTGAATCAGGTCGAGCCGCTGATGACGAGCCACCTCGACGATCTGGGTGGCCAATGCCAGCGAGTAGGGCGGGTACTCGAACAGCGGATAGTGGGGCACCACCACCTCGTGGTAGAAGAGGTTGGCGTTGATAAACGACAGTCTGGACGGCATTGCATAGCTGATCACGTGGACCTCGTCGCCACCGCTCGCCAGAGCCATGGCCAACTCGGTGGCCACGATTCCCGATCCGCCAAAGGTGGGATAACAGCTGATGCCGATTTTCACCGCAGGCCTCCGGGAAGCAGGCTCCAGGGATCCGTCACGGCCAGCGGCAGACGGCTCCAGAAAGGCTCGCCATAGGCTGCACCGACAACCAAGCCGTAGTGCCGTGCCCGACCTTCCACTGCTTGCCGGAACTCCTGCGAGGCGACTTTCGTCAACGGCTCGTCGCGCTCCTGCCCGTGCTGATGAAGTTGGCTCTCATAGGCGGCCAGCGCCTCCAGCTTGCGGTCCCAGGTGTCGGTGACATCGACCACAAAGCTGGGGACGAAAGGGTCGTGTGGCATATAGGAGAAGACCGCTCCCGGTCGGTGCGGCTCGCCTTCGCCCCGGCGCGCGAGGCCCGAGTAGTAGCAAGTGTCGGCCACCAACCGGTGGGCGCGACCGTGGTCCGGATGACGGTCGCTGGGAGCGGGTCCGAGGACCAACTCGGGCCGCAGCCGGCGCAGCACCCCGATGAGGACGTCCTCCTCCGCCTGCCCCGTGCACAAGGCGCCGTCGCCGAAGTCGAGAAACTCCACGGTTGCCGCCCCCAGGGCGCGAGCCGCGACCCCGGCCTCGTGCTGCCTCTCCTCTGCCGTTCCCCGCGTTCCCGCCTCCCCTCGAGTCAGATGGAGGATGCCGACCTTGCGGCCCTGGCTGGCCAAGAGGGCTACGGTACCGCCGCAGCCCAGCTCCACATCGTCCGCATGAGCTCCAATGGCGAGAACGTCCAGTCTCATCTCATTCACTTCCAGTCCCTCGACTCTACGGCGAGATTACCTGCAGGTTGCGCCCATCGAGGCGAAGCTGCTCGAACAGAGCGCCGACAAACCGATCGCCATATTTGCCGGGAAACTGCGAGGTCGACAAGACCCGCTCCTGCATGCTGCCGAGCGGCCGGCACAGATTGCGCAGACGTTCGACCCGCTGTCTGGTCACCTCGTCATGACGAGCTGCGGCCGCCGAGATTTTGGCCTCGAAGACACCGAGAGCCTTTTCCAGCTGGCCCTGTGTCTTGTCCCACGGACCTTCGAGGCCGGGATCGAGCTCGAGGGCCGCCTCGCGGAGTTCTCTCATCGGAGCCTCGAGATGGCTGCGCACCGGCGCCAGCAGATCCGCTCCCGCACCAGCCGCCAGGAACTGGTCCAAATCCAAGTCGGGGCTCAACATCTGTTCCAGGCTCAGACCCGCGCTGTCGAGCTTCTCGAACTGATGGTCCTCCAATACGAGGATCTGGGGCCGCAAGGCGATCGCTGGAGCCTGGACACCCAGCAGGTCATAGAGCGGGGCGACCTGTGGCATGTACGAGAGCTCTCCCGGGCCGAGTACCTGCAGACTGGTGCCGAGAATCGCATCCTGGATCAACGGGCGAGCCTGGACTCCCGGGCTCACCACTCCCGGATTCTCTTCGATGGTGGTCTCCAGCCAGCTGACCGGCTCGTCTACGTCGTGACAACCGCGTAGCACCATCCGATCCTCCGCCATCCACTCGATCCGACGCCGGGCCCTCGAATGAAGAAGGAACAGGGGGCTGGATCCGGGCTGCGGCTTGACTTGCGGCACGTAACCCCGACCCTCGATACGGTTCGTGATCTCGGCAAGAGCCTGGTCGACCTCATGCCTCTTGTCCACCAGTTGCTGTAGCCACGGCCGCTCGGCGGCCTTGAGCGCGGGCAGCATCGAGTCGACCAGCAGCGGACAACGGGAACCGAGCAGATGGACCAGCAGCCGGCAGAAGGCCTCGCCAAAGCGGGCCTCCGGTCGATACCAGCGGCCGAGAGTCTCCACCCACTCGGCAAATCGTTCCCCCGGCATGGCCTCCCCGAGGTCGCTGAGAACACCGTTTATCCCCTCGCCGAGAGAACGCATCCCCACCGGTAGAAGGGGCTCCGGATCCTCGCCGAGAGTAAACACTCGCGGCCCGCTCGCGGCGAGAAAGACCGCCCGCGCCACCTCGCGGAAGTCGTGATCCTCGGTGGCCACCCAAAAAAGCGAGACCGCCGGCGTGCCGGCCTTCTCCAGACGCTCCGCCCAGAGAGTCGCCGCCACGGCCTTGGAGAGGGTGTAGAGCGGCCCTCCCAGCAGACCGGGCTGCTGACCTGTGACCACGACCCGGGTGGCAGGATCGGCAAGGCGCTGGGCGAGCGCGCTCGCCTCGGGGTGACCGTAGCCGGCGTTGGCCGTGGCCAACCCGTCGGCCAGCTGCCGCCGGTCGATGACGCTGGGACTCGCCTCGGGAAGCTCCCCGGGGCTCACCAGACGCAGCGGCTCGAGCAGATCGAGGTCGCGACCGGCAACTACGGCCGCCACCAGTGGTGGCAGCAGACCGGCCTCGAAGAGATCGAGACCCGACCGGTCAGTGCGGCCGGCGGCCGACGAGGATGAGTCGCTCGCTGTCACGGCGAAAAGTCTCTCCCTGAAAGTTGCCATATAGATCGTCGACCTCGAGCCCCGTCCAGTGCAGCCCCATCACCACCTCCTCTCGACTGTAGGCCCGCACACTCTCGACAAAAGTCTGGACTTCTCGGCCGGGAGCGTGAACACGGATACGCTTGTTGACCCTCTCCGTTCGGTGATCGAACCAGCGCTCGATCTCCACCTGGTAACCGTTTCGGTTCTGGCTCTCTCGAGGCTCGAGATGGCTCACCACGTAGTCGCGATTGAACAGATCGATGAGAAAACTCCCACCCGGTGCCAAGGTGCGGGCGATCTCTTCCAGCACCCGGAAGTTCTCGCGCTCGCTTTCGAAGTAGCCAAACGAGGTGAAGAAGTTGAGAATCCAATCGAAGGTGCCGTTGGCAAAAGGCAGGCAGCACATGTCACCTGCCACCCGCGGCAGCTCCGCGTTCTGAGTGAGCAGCGTGAGCGAGAGATCGAATCCGAGGGCGCGGTAGCCGCGCTCGCGGAGTGCCGCGGTGTGACGCCCGGCACCACAAGCGAGATCCAGAACCGCCCGCGGTCGGGTGGCGGCGAAGATCCGGTCGACAAAATCTATGTGTGCTTCGGCTTCGCCCCGATTCCGGTGGGAGTAGAGGTCCAGATACTCCTTGCCGAACCATTCTTTGTACCAGGCCACGGGGGGAATGATAGCGGGTTCGGGAGAGGAGATAAGAGCTTGCGCAGGCTAAAATGTCTCCACCATGCTCCAGATCGGACCCATTACCGTCGATCCTCCGCTGATCCTCGCTCCCATGGCCGGGGTCACCGACCGGGATTTTCGTCTCATCGTGCGGCGAATCGGTGGCATCGGCCTCGTTTCGATGGAATTTGTCTCCTCCAGGGCGCTGGTCGGAGGGCACCGCCAGGCCACGGATGTCATGCACTTCAGCGATGAGGAGCGTCCGATTGCCATCCAGATCTACGGCTCCCAGCCCGAGACCATGGCCGAGGCGGCCCGCATTGTCGAAGAAGTGGGTGCCGACGTCTGCGATATCAACATGGGGTGCCCGGCGAACAAGGTGCTCAAGGGCTGTGCCGGGGCGGCGCTGATGCGGGATATCGACCTGGCCGAGCGGATCATCGTCGCCGTTCGACGGGCCATTTCGATCCCGCTGACGGTCAAGTTCCGTCTCGGGTTCAACGACAAAGAGAAGAACTTTCTCGAGCTGGGGAGAGTCTGTGAGGCCAACGGTGTCCAGGCCGTGTCCATGCACGGCCGCACCGCCAAGCAGATGTATCGCGGCGAGGCCGACTGGTCGGAGATTGCCCGGCTAAAGGAAGAGCTGTCCATCCCGGTGATCGGCAACGGCGACGTGCGAGAGCCCGACGATGCTCTCCGGATGCTGGCTCAGACGGGCTGCGACGGGGTCATGATCGGCCGCGGAGCGACCAAGAACCCCTGGATATTCCTGCAGGTAGCGGCCCGGTTGTCCGCTGGCCGGGTGCAGGAGCCCACGCTGGAGGACCGACGCGATCTCATCCTCGGTCATTTCCAGATGGTGGCGAAGCGCGATCCGGCCAAGGTCGCGCTCCACAAGCTGCGCAAGTTCACCGGTTGGTATACCCACGGCCTGCCTCACGGCCGTAAGCTACGCCAGCAAATCAATCAGCTGCCCGACGTGGATAGCTTCTTCCACGCCCTCGAGGGCTTTTTCGACGAGCTGCTGGTCGGACGGGCAGCGTGAAGCCCTTGTGTAGCCTCAACGGCCGCATCTTGCCTCTGGCGGAGGCTCGCATCGATCCCCAGGACCGGGGCTTTCTCTTTGGTGATTCCCTCTATGAAGGGATCAAGGTGCTCCACGGCAGGATCCTCCATCTCGAGGCCCACCTGGATCGCCTGCGCTCGGGTCTTGGCCGGATCGATATCCCACCGCCCGAGGATCTCGAGCTCCGTTGCCGCGAGCTGGTCGAAGCCTGCGGTCCCGACACCGGTTTTCTCTACCTCCAGGTCACCCGCGGCGTTGGACAACGATCGCATGTGCCGCCAAGGGACCTCACACCAACGGTGCTGATTCTGCCTTCGGCGCCTGTTTACGACCCACCCGCAGGACGACCACGCAGGGCAGTCACGGCTCCCGACTGGCGGTGGCAGCACTGCGACCTCAAGACCAACAGCCTCATGGCCACCGTCCAGGGCAAGCTCCGGATGAGAGATGGCGACGCCGACGAAGTGCTCTTTGTCGGTCCCGCCGGCGAGCTGCGAGAAGGGGGGAGCACCTCCCTGTTTGTTCGCCGCGACGACTTGCTGGAGACCCATCCTCTCGACGGTCACATCCTCCCCGGTGTCACCCGCAGGATCCTGCTTCGGCTCGCCGACGAGCGGCGGCTGCCGGTCGTCGAGCATGCCCCGATTCTCGCCGAGCGCGACAGCTGGCAGGAGGCATTTCTGTGCGGCACCCTCACCGGGGTTCAGCCGCTGACCGTCCTCGACGACGACAAAGTGGCCGATGGCGCTGTCGGTTCGTGGACCCGAGATCTTGCCCAGGATCACGCCGCTCTGGAAGAAGAGTTGACTAGCCAGGAGGCTCCCCGATAGACGAACACCGGATCGAGACCGATCTCTCCCCTGAGCAGGCGCTCGCCGTTGTCCAAGAGGCGGCGGATCACTGGGGTGCGTCCTGGGAGCCCCGCGGCTCGGGGGGGCGGCTCGGATTGCCGGTGGTCCGCGGTCTTCATCGAGGCGTGCTGCTGGGGCCGCTGACGGTGGAGCCGGCAGAAGGCGGGAGTGAGCTCCACTTTGTGGTGGAGGAGTCCCACCAGTCTGTCAACCGGCCTGCCTTCTTCATCCTCCTGCTCGGCGCTCTCGGCGCCGGGGCCACAATCCTCTGGCCGCTCTACCCGCCGCTGCTGAGCTTTGCCCCGGTCGGCGTGGTTCTGGCGGTGGCGGCCTGGCTGCTGGTGGCCTCACGGCTGCGGTCGTCGGGACCGGAGGACTTTCTCCGGCTGGTGGCGGCTGCTGGTCGAGAAGCTCCTCCCGGCCCGGAGAGCTAGGTTCTTCCGGTCATGACCAGGGCGACAAGGAATCTTGGCTCGCCCCCTCCTGTTATAGAGTACGACGGTGGTTCTTTGTCATGGGGGCGCCCTGGTTTCGACGGGAAACAGGACGGTCCGCAGGGTGCGTGTCGAGTTTCCGCTCGCCAAACGGAACCCTATAATTGCCAACGATAACTTGGCTTTGGCTGCGTAAAGTAGTCACGTCCCGGCAGAAGCGCTGATCCGCCGCGCTTGTCGAGGGCGACGCAAAAGTGGATCGAAGGGCTCGTGAGGCCTCGCGCCGAGCCCGGATACTTAGCGAGGCTGGCCGAGCACGCTGGTCGCCTTTGTCCATACCGTGCACGGTGAGAATTTGAAGCAAAGGCTACACACGTAGACACCGGCGGGGCGTGTTTTTCGGACGTGGGTTCGATTCCCACCGCCTCCACCATCTATCTGCTCTGGAACCACTCTCGGGCCGCGCGGCCGAGGGTGGTTTTTGCATGCGACTGGCTAGTTCAACGGGATACTCGGGTCGATGACCACGGTCAGCTTGGCGCCGGCACCCAGCGAGAAGCCGTGACGCAGAATGACCTCGTCGCCCGCCCGCAGGGTGACATCCGCGGGAGCCAGAAGCTGGACGCCGTCACCGGCGGTGAGGGTGTCACAGGCCTCGTAGGTCACCGTGGAGGAGATGACCAGGCTGGTCAGGTCACGAATCTCCAGGCAGAAGCGCGCCCTGCAGATGCGGTCGCCATACATGGTCAGCGCTCCGTCCCGGCAATCGGGGTCGCCATCCCAGGCCGCCAGGCTCGATCCCGGGTCGGCCGTGGTGGTAAGGCCGACACCAACACCCTCGCCGAAATCCTCCTCGCAAACAGAGCCGCAGTCGATCGAGCCCGGGCTGCTGGTGACCGAGCCCGTGCCCTCCCCTGACAGCTCGACCAGCAGCGTGTGGCTCTGGCTACCGGGGGGAGTGGCGAGGATGACGATCTCCGAGGTCTCGAGCGCACGGGAATAGACTCGAGCTTCATCCACGGTGCCGTCGAGTCGAAAGTCCCATTTCTCGATCAGTGGGTCCGAGGTACCGAGGAAGAAATCGGCCTCACCGTAGCTCCTCAAGGCTCCGGAGTAGCTCTGCGGCGAGCTACTCACCTCCGCACCGTCCACGTATAGACGAAGCTCCTTGGCCACGTCGTCCACCACCATCGCCACGTGATGCCAATCGTCGGGTCCATTACCAGGTGAGTAGGTCAGGGATTCGACCGTCACGTCGGTGCCGCTGGCCAGCCGAATGTTGGCCATGAATTTCTGCTCGAAGGTGTAATAGAGACCCCTGCCCTCGCGGGTAATCAGACTGACGTAGGTAGTGTTATTGGCGGTGTTG
>JBAUDS010000055.1:0-28501 GCA_049678185.1 Thermoanaerobaculia bacterium | reverse complement strand
CGAGGGCGCCAAGGGACTCGAGGGACAGGTGCTGTCCTGGATGACCCAGCAACTTTAGCTCGGGGTGCTGAGGCTTTTCGCGGTCACGATGGGGTATCCTTGCCCTACAGCTATGCCCCAAAGTGCTCGTCTGCTCGTCCCCAACTCCGTGACAGCAGCCAACATCGTAGTTGGTTTCCTCTCGATGCTGGCAGCAGCCGACAGCCGTTTCGAGCTCGCGGTCTACCTCCTGGTGCTGGCGGTATTGCTCGACACCTTCGACGGCCGTGTGGCTCGCTGGCTCAACGCCACCAGCAAGTTCGGGCAGGAGATGGACAGCTTCAGCGATGCAGTGAGTTTTTGCGTAGCACCCGCCTTCCTCGCCCAGCGAGCGATGCTCCAGGAGTTGGCCGGGCTGGGAGTGATCGTCAGCTGCCTCTACCTGGTGGCTGGTGTCTTTCGGCTGGTGCGGTTCAATCTCACCTCCGATGTGCACCACAAGGCTCGGTACGCGATGGGCGTTCCGACACCCGTCGCGGCAGGCTATGTCATGGCCGCCGTCTTGATGCGGGATCACATCTCGGCGCCGATTGGGGCGGTGATCGTGCTGGTCATGGCACTGCTCATGATCTCGCGGTTGCCTCTGCCCGAGATGCGGGGCCGCAGCCTGGTCACCTACGCCATATTGGTGGGTATCGCCAACTACTTCGTGGTGGTCTTCAATCCAAATTGGTACACCATCGGCTGGTGGAATCTCTGGAACG
The DNA here is from genome assembly GCA_049678185.1 of Thermoanaerobaculia bacterium. GTDB lineage: Bacteria > Acidobacteriota > Thermoanaerobaculia > Multivoradales > JAHEKO01 > M0029. The sequence continues at coordinate 27,758 of JBAUDS010000055.1, read as the reverse complement.
TGGTCATCCTGCTCCTGGCCAAGGGTGAGGATCGGCGACTGGAAAGGGCCGAGCTCTCCACCTGAAACCTCCCGCCGGGCGGCGGGGGTCGATGATCTCGATCTGATCATGGCCGACGAGACGAAGCAGAAGAACCGGCTCGCCGCCGAGAGCAGCCCCTACCTTTTGCTCCATCAGACCAATCCGGTCGACTGGTATCCCTGGAGTGCGGAGGCGCTCGAGCGGGCACGGCGGGAGGACCGCCCCGTCTTTCTCTCCGTCGGTTACTCGACCTGCTACTGGTGTCATGTCATGGAGCGGGAGTCGTTTACCGATCCAGCCATCGCCGAGCTGATGAACAGGAGCTTTGTCAACATCAAGCTCGATCGCGAGGAGCGTCCCGAGCTCGACGAGATCTACATGACCGCCACCCAGCTTTTGACTCACCATGGCGGCTGGCCCAATTCGGTATTTCTCACTCCAGAGCTCAAGCCCTTTTTCGCCGGTACCTACTTCCCTCCCTACGATGGACAGGGTCGGCCGGGCTTCGCCACCGTCCTCCAGTCGCTTGCCGAGGCCTGGCAAAACCGCCGGCAGGAGGTCGAGGAGCAGGCGGAGGAAGTCGCCGGGGCGCTCAAGAGTTACCTCGAGGAGCGAGTGGCGCCGGTGGCGGCCACCCTGGCCAGCACCGATGTGGTCGAGCGGGTTCTCATGGGTATGGAGAGAAATTTCGATGCCCAGTGGGGTGGGTTTGGCAGTGCTCCCAAATTCCCGACCCCCGCCAACCTGTTTCTTCTGCTCGAGCTCGCCGACAAGAATCCGGTGGCGGAGCGGATGCTGACGGTCACGCTCGATCAGATGGCACGTGGCGGCATGTACGACCAGCTCGCCGGCGGTTTTCATCGCTACGCCACCGATCGGGAGTGGAAGGTTCCCCACTTCGAGAAGATGCTCTATGACAACGGTCTTCTGCTCGAGGTCTATGCCCGCGAGTGGCGGCGGAGCGGTAATCCGGAAGCGGCGCGCATCGCGCGCCAGACCGCTGGTTTTCTCGCGCGGGAGATGACGGCCCCCGAGGGTGCCTTGTGGAGCGCCATCGACGCCGAGACCGATGGACACGAGGGCCTCTACTACGTCTGGAACCGAGAGGAGCTGCTGGAGGTTCTGGGAGACGAGGGATTCGGCTTCCTGGCCCCATTGCTGGGGTTCCAGGGCTCTCCCTTCTTCGAGCAGGGCACCTTCGTGCTTCACCTCCCTCAGCCGCTGGCCCGACTCGCCGAGCGGCGGAAGCTGGAGCCGGACGAGCTGGCTGGTGAGATGGAGCCGCTCATGGCGAGGCTGCTGGAGCGACGCGACACCCGCAAGCGTCCGCTCACCGACGACAAGATCCTCACCGACTGGAACGGGATGGCGATTGCAGGACTGGCCACCGCGGGCCGCTTGCTCGAGGAGCCGAAGTTGGTCGAGCAAGCCGCTGCCGCCGCCGAGTTCATCCTCGCTCGGCTACGTGACGACCAGGGTGTTCTCCTCCATTCGTGGCGTCAGGGTCGTGGTCGCATTCGCGCGTTTCTTGGCGACTACGTCTTTCTGGTGCGCGGGCTTCTGGCGCTCCACCGGGCAACCGGTGAGATCAGCTGGCTCGATCACGCCGTCGACATCACGAGCCAGCAACAAGACCGTCTTGGGGATGCCGCTGGGGGCTTTTTTACGGCGGCCAAGAGCGAAGACGTTCTTTTCCGCACCAAGGAGATCTTCGACGGCGCGCTTCCCGGTGCCAACGGCGTCGCCGCCCTCAACCTGTTGCAGTTGGCCAATCGCACCGGCGAGGAGAGCTGGCTCGCGGCAGCCGACCATACCCTCAGGGGGTTCTCGTCGATGGTCGAGAGTCACCCGGACGGGGCGAAGACGATGGCGGTAGCGGTGCGGCGGCTGCATCTGGGGGAGGTGTCCCCGGCACCCAAGAGCCAGAGCGCCGCACCGGCTGCGGGCCACGGGGTGGTGACGGCCGACCTCGCTCTCCAACCCCCGGACACCGATGGCTGGTGCCCCTTTATCCTTCGTTTGCGCGTGGCGCCGGGCTGGCACCTATACGCCCATGACCAGGATAGCCCTCACACCCGACCCACCCTGGTAATGGGGCGTGGGGTCGAGCTGGGCAGAGTGGAGTACCCGCCAGGAGAAGATCTAACGCTCGCAGAGGGTGGCGAAACCGTCCGCGGTTACCAGGGAGAAATCGCCATTCACGGCGCTCTGCGGTCGGCCGGTGACCAGGAGGGGGTACTGGTTGTCGAGTATCAGGCCTGCGACGATAGGCGCTGTCTGGCCCCGGCTGAAATCGCGCTATCGTTGAGCCATCTCTGACCACCGAGCTATACTGGTAGTCGATGTTGCGGCCCACAGGATCGGTTTGGGTGACCGCTGCTCGCAGGGCTGCGGCTTTTGCCCTCTTGGCGGCCGGTTTGCTGCTGCTGGGCGGCCTCGGTCTGGCGGAGGAGACGCAGACCGCTCCTCGCGTCGTGCGGGTCCAGATCAACTCCATCATCCATCCGGTAGCCTCGGAGTTCATCATCGAGTCTCTGGCACAGGCCGAGCAGACCGGTGCCGATCTCTTTGTCATCGAGCTGTCGACACCCGGAGGTCTCCTCACCTCGACCCGGGAGATCTTTACCGCCATGCTGGGGTCGGATATCCCCGTCGTGGTCTACGTCTCACCCAGCGGCTCGCAGGCAGCCTCGGCCGGATTCTTCATCCTCGAAGCGGCGCATGTGGCGGCGATGGCTCCCGGTACCAACACCGGGGCGGCCCACCCGGTATCGGGGAGCGGCGAGGAGATCGAAGGGGCGATGGCGGAGAAGGTCGAGCAGGACGCCGCCGCCACCATCCGTTCCCTGGCCGCGCGGCACGATCGGAACGCCGAGCTGGCGGAGGCGGCGGTAGTGGAAAGTCGCTCGTATACCGCCGACGAGGCCCTGGAGAGCAATCTGATCGACCTCGTTGCCGCCGACCTCGAGAGCCTGCTGGAGGAGATCGACGGTACGGAGGTCGACCTCGGTGGCGACGAGCCGGCGATCTTACGCAGTGCCGGAGCCATCATCGAAACCCTCGAGATGACCGGATTCCAGAAGTTTCTTTCCGCCCTGGCACACCCCAACATCGCTTATATCCTGCTGACCCTGGGTGGGCTGGGCCTTTACTTCGAGCTTTCCAACCCCGGTGCCGTGCTGCCCGGGGTGGTGGGCGGGATCTGTCTGATTCTGGCCTTCTTTGCCCTTTCGGTGCTGCCGGTCAACTATGCCGGTGTCGCCCTGATCATCCTGGCCCTCATCTTTTTCATCGCCGAGGTCAAGGTGGTCTCCTACGGGATGTTGACGGTTGCCGGTATCATCTCAATGGTGATTGGCTCCCTGATGCTGTTCAAGAGCGCCGATCCGGCGATCCGGGTCAGTCTGGATGTAGTGATCAGTATGGCCGTTTTCACCGCCATCGTGGTGGCCTTTCTGGTGTCGATGGTGGTGCGCACTCATCGTTCGCAGGTGAGGACGGGGGCTGAAGGTCTGGTCCACGAGCGTGGTGTGGCGCGCACCGAGATCGCGCACCGCGGCAAGGTGTTCGTGCATGGCGAGATCTGGGATGCAGTTGCGGAAAGCCCGATCCCCGCCGGTGCGTCCGTCGACGTGGTCGCCGTGGAGGGCATGGTTCTCCGCGTGCGGCCGGAGGCAGAGGTATAACTCGAAGGGGGGAACTTATGGGGATCTATGGACTGGTTTTCGTAATCTTCGTCGGGCTGGTGTTTCTCAGCCGGTGGGTCAACGTCCTCAACGAGTACGAGCGGGCCGTCGTCTTTCGCCTGGGTCGGCTGATCGAGCGGGCCAAGGGTCCGGGTTTGGTGCTCATCTTCTGGCCCATCGACCGCATGGTGAAGATCTCTATGCGGACGGTGGTGCACGACGTACCGTCCCAGGACGTCATCACCAAAGACAATGTCTCGGTCAAGGTCAATGCGGTCGTCTACTTCCGGGTGGTCGACCCGGCCAAGGCGGTGGTGGAGGTGGAGAATTATCTCTTCGCCACCAGCCAGATGGCGCAGACCACCCTGCGCTCGGTTCTGGGTCGGGCCGAGCTCGACGAGCTACTTGGCGAGCGGGATAGGCTCAATGAGGAGCTCCAAACGATCATCGATGCGCACACCGATCCGTGGGGGGTCAAGGTCTCGTCGGTCGAGGTCAAGCACATCGACCTGCCGCAGGAGATGCAGCGGGCGATGGCCAAGCAGGCGGAGGCGGAGCGCGAGAAACGCGCCAAAATCATCCACGCCCAGGGCGAGCTCGAAGCCTCCAAGGCGCTCGCCGAGGCGGCGGATGCCATCAGCAAGAACAGTACGACGCTACAGCTACGTTACCTGCAGACCCTGACCGAGATCGCAGCCGAGCAGAATTCCACCATTCTGTTTCCGATACCTATCGATCTGTTCGCTGCGTTTCAAAAGACGGGACCCCAGTCGTAGGATGGCTTACGGAGCTAGCAGAGATTGACCGATTCCCACGAGCCGAGCTACTACGAGATCGCCCTGACCAACAGGCAGGTGTTGACGGTCTTTGTCATCCTCCTGGCCTGTGTCGTGGCCGCCTTCTTTGCCGGGGTCTGGATCGGCCACCGCGATGTGGGGCCGGCGGGCACGCCCGAGATCGCGGAGCGACAGGAACAGGAAGAACCTGTTCCAGAGGACGAAGAGGGTCGCCCCTTGCGCGAGCTGCGCTTCTTCACCGAAGACTCGGCAGAAGCGGCGGCAGAAGAGACACCGACCCCGGCGGCCGAGCCGGATAGCCCCGACTCGACCCTGCTGCAGGATCTCGATGGCTCTCCTCCCGAGAAGCCGAGCGGGGCCAAGAAGCCGCTGCCCTCTTTGCTGCCACCCGAATTCACGGCGGAGCCGGTGGTGGCGGAGAAGGACGAGCCGACGCCTGCCGCCGCGGCGCCGGCACCCGCTCCCGTGGTGTCGACCCCGGCCCCGGCCCCGGCCGGTGAGCTGGTGATTCAAGTCTTTTTCTCGTCCGACCAGGAGAAGGCGCGGAATCTGGTGGCGCAGCTCGCTGGCGGCGGCTTCCCGGCCTTTCTCTCCCCGGTGGAAGTGGGTGGCGAGACGATGTATCGGGTACGGCTCGGACCCTATGAGCAACGCTCGGCCGCCGAGGCGGCAGCCGAGCGGGTGCGCCGGAACTACAAGCTCGACACCTGGATAACCCAGTAGCGCAACGGCATGGCGGTTTCGCTCTCCTTTGCCGGAGCAACGAAGCTGGCCCGCCGGCCGTGGGTCCTCGCCATCCTCGGTGGCGTGGTGTGGGGTCTTTGTTTTGGCCGCGAGGCCTGGACCGTTGCACCCTGGATGGCGCTGGTACCTCTGTTCCTCGTTCTGGAGCTGGGAGGGAGACGGGCGGTCTGGCTCGCCTACGGTCACGGAGTGGCCTTCTGGCTGACCTCCTTCTCCTGGGTCGTGCCGACGATCGAAACCTATGGTCAGTTGCCCATTTGGCTCGCAGTGCCTCTGTTTGTTCTGTTGTGTTTCTATTTGGGCTCGTTCGCGGGGATCTTCGGTTGGCTGGGTGCCCCTCTCTGGCGTCGGGGCGGTTGGATGGCGTGGGCGGGTCTGCCCGCCCTGTGGGTGGCGGTGGAGTGGCTGCGGGCACATTATTTGATGAACGGCTTTCCGTGGAACCTGGCGGCCTACGCCTGGTCGGAGATGCCGGGAGCACTGCCGCTGGCGGCCTGGATCGGAGCCTACGGGGTCTCGTTTGTGCTGGTTTTTGCCAACGTTGGCATCGCCCGGTCGCTGGTCCGCCGCGAGTGGCGCCCCGGAGTGGTCTCGATCCTCGGCTGTCTTTTGCTTCTGGCGGCGGCCGGACGCTTTCGGGTTGTCACCCACGACCCGGCGCCGGGACAGGGTCTCCCGGTACGCCTCCTACAGCCAAATATCACCAACCTGGTGGCATGGGACGAGCAGCTGGTCAGGCAGAACTACTCCAAAGTGCTGAGCTGGTCGGAGAGTGCCTGTGATCTCCCGGGCGCGCTGGTGGTCTGGCCGGAGAGTGCGGCGTGGCCGTTCGCCTACGACCGGGATGCCGAGCTACGCGCTGATCTGGATGCCCTGGCGGCGGCAGGCTGCCCGATTCTCTTCAATTCGACCTCTGAGACGGAGGGGCTCTTGTACAACTCGGTGCTGCTGCTCGGGGCGCAGGGGCTTGCAGGCAGGTATCACAAGCGTCATCTGGTGCCTTTTGGTGAATACGTGCCGACGGGTCGGTGGCTCCCATTCATCGACAAGCTGGCGCGGAATGCGGGGGATTTCAGCGCCGGTCGAGAACCGATGCTTCTCCCCTGGGGTGAGGAATGGCTGGGAGCCGCCGTCTGCTTCGAGGTCGTCTTTCCCTTCGAGGTGGCGGCCACTGTTCGTCAGGGCGCCACCTTACTGGTGACGGTAACCAACGACGCCTGGTACGGCGACACGGCCGCCCCCTGGCAGCACTATCGGGCGGCGCGCTTTCGCGCCGCTGAGAGTCGTCGATTCCTGCTGCGTGCGGCGATCACCGGTGTCTCCGGTCTCATCGCACCCGACGGCTCGGTGGTGAGCCAGCTGGACGTCGGCGAGGAGGGTGTGATCCGCGGCGTCGTCGTGCCGCGCCGGGACCTGAGCCCGTACACGCGGGCGCCCTGGTTGATACCGCTGCTGTGCGTCTTGGTGGCCGGCTTTGCTATATTGGGCAGTCGCGGAGCGAAACGATCATGACTTCGACCGAGATTCAACAGCATATCGAGCGGCTAAGCGAGCAGCTTCTGCACCTTCGGGGGTATCTTTGAGGAAGCAGAGCTCGAGCAGCAGATCGCCCGGATCGACAGCGAGATGGAGGCCCCCGGTTTCTGGGACAACCATACCGGCAGCGCACCCATCCTCCAGCGCCGACGAAATATAGAGCGCCGTTTGGCCACTCTGAACCGGCTGCGGGCCGACGCCGACGAGTTGGCGGCGTGGCGCGAGCTGGTGGAGGAGGGGGAGGCTGACGCGGAGGTCGAGGAGTTTGTCGAGCGGCTGGAAAAGGAGCTCCGCCAGCTCGAGCTCCAGCTCAAGCTCTCGGGTCCCGACGACGACAAAAACTCTCTCGTGGCCATTCATCCCGGTGCCGGCGGCACCGAGTCACAGGATTGGGCCGAGATGCTGTTGCGCATGTATCTGCGCTGGGCCGAGCAGCAGGGCTACGAGGTGGAGCTGCTCGACCGTCTGGAGGGTGAAGAGGCGGGGATCAAGAGCGCCACATTCGCGGTTCGAGGCGACTACGCCTACGGCTATCTCCATGGTGAGACCGGTGTCCACCGGCTTGTTCGCATCAGCCCCTACGACGCCGCGAGTCGCCGGCACACTTCCTTCGCCTCGGTCTATGTCTACCCCGAAGTAGATGACGATGTGGTGATCGACATCGACGACAAGGATCTGCGCACCGACACCTTCCGGGCGTCCGGGGCGGGCGGGCAGCATGTCAACAAGACCGAATCGGCGGTGCGCATCACCCACCATCCCAGCGGTATAGTGGTTTCTTGTCAGAACGAGCGGAGCCAGCACAAGAATCGAGCCACCGCAATGAAGATCCTCCGCGCTCGCCTCTACGATCTGGAGATCAGCAAGCGCGCCGAGGAGGCCGCGGTGCGCGAAGGGAACAAGAAGGATATCGCCTGGGGCAGCCAGATCCGCAGCTACGTGCTGCATCCCTATCGTATGGTCAAGGACCACAGAACCAACACCGAAGTCGGGGATGCCGATCGTGTGCTGGACGGCGGCATCCACCCCTTTATCGAGGCCTGGCTGTCGGAACAGATGGGCGAAGGAGAGGCTGGTGGACAGAAGAGGCCGGCCTCCTAGCCAAGCCTCCTCCTCCTGATCCTGCCTCGCGTCGATGGCTGACCGCCTCCCAATCGACTACGTCTCGCCGCTGCCCCCGGTGCGGTCGGGGATTGCCGACTACAGCCGCGATCTCCTGCCGCACCTGGGCGAGCTCTGCGACCTGCGGGTCATTCGTCTGCCCGGGCAGCCTCTGGCGGCGGAGCTGGAGCGCGACTGGCAGCCATCTCCGCCCGAAGATCTTGGCCGGGACGGGCGGCTTCCCCTCTACCAGATGGGGAACAACGTCTACCACCGGGAGATGCTCGACCTGGCCCTGCGGCTCCCAGGGGTAGTCACTCTCCATGATGTGGTCCTCCACCACCTGCTGGTCGAGGACACCCTGGCGCGCCAGGACTCCGAGGGCTACAAGCAGCGTCTGGTTGCCGATCACGGCTGGATGGGGCGTGTAATATCGACGGCCAGGGGTTGGACCGAGCTGGGTCAAACGGCACTCTTCGAGCTACCGGCTCACCGGACGCTTGTGCATCGTCAACGGGGCGTCTTGGTACACAGCCGCTGGGCCGCCGATCTGGTGCACTGGGACAATCCGGAAGTCGCGGTCCGCGAGGTGCCGATGGGGGTGCCGCTTCCCAAGCCGGCGGCCGCGGCCGATCGGCACGAGTGGCGGGGCAGGCTCGGACTCGCGGAAGGAGAGCCTCTGCTGGGGACCTTTGGCTTCCAGACCCCGATCAAACGCACCGACCGGGTGCTGGAAGCCCTGACCAGACCCGAGCTGCGTGGGGCCCATCTGGTGGTCGGCGGCGAGATCAACCCGCGGCTACGGCTGCGGGATCAGGCCCGGGAGCTGGGTATCGAAGAGCGGGTGCACTTTGTCGGCTTTCTCGACTATCGGGACTTCGAGGGGGCTATCGCCGCCTGTGATCTCTGTCTGAATCTGCGCTATCCCTCGGCGGGCGAGACCTCGGCTTCGCTGCTGAGGGTACTGGCCGTGGGTCGGCCGGCAGTGGTCTCCGACTATGCCTACTCGTCCGAGCTGCCGGACGAGGTGGCGGTGAAGATTCCATTGGGTGGAGGCGAGGTCGAGGCGCTGGCGGCGAAAGTCGGGGGTCTGGTCACCGACCGCGAGCGTCTGGCGGCGATGGGCGAGGCCAGTCGGCAGTACATCAAGAGCCACCACGATCCTGGGCTGGCAGCATCGGCGGTGGTCGAGGCCTGTCGGGAGCTTGCCGAGCTCGAGCCGCTGGGCGACAAGCCGGCGGTGGTGGAGCCGCCCACCAGTCTGGTCTGGCGCCAGCTTGAGGGTGACCTCGAGGTGGAGGGGGCCGAGCCACCATGGGCCGAAGGGGAGTCCAGACGGCTTCGTCTTCGATTGGCCAACCGGGGTCTGGCTCGCTGGCTCGCCAGCGGTCGGGGCGCTGGCGGCGTCATGATCGAGATTCATTGGCGCCAGAGCCCCTCTCACCAGGCGACGGCCAACGTATGGCTGGAGCAGCCCAAAGATCTCGAGCCGGGAGAGGAGCAGTGGCTCGAGCTCGATATGCGTCGCCCGCTGGGGGCCTCGTTCTTGTACATCGAGCCCCATGTTCAGGGGGTGACCGGATTCTACGGTTTGGGTGGACCGCTGTGGTCGCAAAGCTACTAGCGCACTTGGACAGGAAGTCCGAGGGTTTTGGTCTCCGCCAGGAGTGGGTCGTCTGGCTTGCCCTTTTCGCGCTGCTGGTGGTGGCCGCGGCGACCTTCCGTACCGAGACCTGGCCCGAATGGTTTGGTGACGAGGTCGGCTACCTGCTGCAGGCCGAAAGCGTGGCCAGGGATCTGGATCTGCAATACACCGATCGAGATCGAGAGCGACTCGTCCAGCGGCACGGGCGGCGAGCGGGAGATACCGGGCTCGCGCTCGAGCAAGAAGGGGAAACGGTGTTCCTCGACCGGCCTCTCGCCCACTCTCTGCTGCTCGCACCCTTTGTCCGCCTGGCACCCCAGCGGGGAGCCGCGGTGCTGAATGCGCTGCTGCTGATGGTGGCGGCCTGGTTGGCCGCTCGCACGCTGGCTCGGCGGCTGGGCACCGTGGCACCGCTTGTCGTGGTGCTGTTTGTCTTTGGCTCGGTGACCTTCCGTTATGTCTTTCTGGCGCTGCCGGACCTCCTCGTTCTGGCGGCGACAGTCGCCGCCTTCGCCCTGGCCTACGGCCGCGAGGACCCGGTCGCGACCGAGACACCCGAGATCTACCGCGCCCCCGACGAAGGCTGGGATCCGCTCTGGAGGTGGCTTGCCGTCGGCGCGCTGCTGGTGATCCCCTTGCTACACCACCCCTTTTATCTGGGGCTATTGGTGCCGGCGGCAGTAGCCACACCAAAGACAGGACGACAACGGTCGCTGGCGGCTCTGACGGCCGGTGCCGTGGCGATGCTCGTCCTGGGCGCACTTGTAAAATGGATGTTGACCGGTTCCTGGGCCGCGGTGCTACCCACGAGCCTTGGCGACTTGTGGCCGACATTGGCGGGCGAGGGCGTCGTTTTCGACGGCCACTTGATCGGCTGGAACCTCTTGTATTTTCTGGTCGGTCGGAGTGTCGGAGCTCTGCCCTATTTTCTGCCGGTACTGCTTGCCCTTGGCGCATGGTCCGGAGGTGCGCGTCGATCGACACTCGTGCTCTCGGTTCTGACCATCGGGGTCCTCTTTGTCCTGGTGGCACCGTTCAACTTCTTTGGCGGCCCGGGCGCCATCGGTAATCGCTGGCTGTTGCCTCTTTATGGTGCCCTCTGGCTGGTCCCCACACGTCGGCTCCACTGGGGATGGATCGCGGTGACCGCGGCCCTGGCAGCGGTGTTCCTGTGGCCGTCCTGGATGGCGCCGCGGGCGTTTCCGGTCGGTCCCGATGGCAATTATCGGCACACCGCCGGGCTGGCGCGAAGATTCCTTCCCTACGAAACTACCCAGCGCCAGCTGCCGAGTGTCGGTGAGCTGCGCCAGGGCGTTTATTGGCTGCGAGCGACCGGTCGGCTGACCAGCCCGGCCGGTATCGGCGAGCGGTTCGAGCTCGAAGGGCAGGGGCCGACCGAGTTTCTGGTGGCCTCACCTGTTCCCCTAGTAGCCCTCCACCTGGAGTTTGGTCCGACCTCCCCGGGACAGATCGAAGTGACACACGGCAGGCTGGGAGACACCGTCTTCCGACCCGACGGTGGGGTGGGCTTCGATCTGTTTGCTCCCACGCCCAGAGCCCGACACCCCATGTGGTGGAGTGATGAGCGCCAGAACCTGTACTTTTTTCAGTTTGGCCTGGCGGAGGCGAGGGCGGGAACCCATGCCTTTGCCGTATCGTTCGCCACTTGGAAGGATCTGGAGAGAGAGGAATGAGCGAGGAGGTGCACAGCTGGATCGTCGAGGTGCGCCAGCGTCTCTCCTCCCCGACGCCGCTCCGGTTGGCGCCAAAAGAGGCGCGCGAGGCGGCGGTGCTGGTACCGCTCTATGTCGATGCCGGGGAGCTGTGGACCGTGCTGACAAAGCGGGCGGAGAACTTGCCGCATCACCGGAGCCAGATCGCCTTTCCGGGGGGTGGCCGCGAGATCGGCGAGGACCCGTGGGCCGCCGCTCTCAGGGAGAGCGAAGAGGAGCTGGGCCTCGATCCCAGCAAGATCATCCGCCTGGGAGAGCTAGACGAGGCCGAGACCCCCTCGGGGTTTCACATCGTCCCCTGTGTGGGGGCGGTGCCCCACCCGCTGGAGACCGAGATCAACCATGAGGAGATCGCCGAGGTGTTCTCGGTGCCGTTGCTGGCGTTTGCCGACTACCGGATAGTCGAGGACCAGTTGGTCAAGATCGACGGCGTCGAGCGGACGATCCGCGTCTATCACGTGGGCAAGAGACAGGTATGGGGTCTGACCGCCAGGATCGTCCAGAATCTGATGACGCGTCTCGGCTACGAGATTCCAGAAGAGCCGGAGTGACGACAGCGGCTATGAGGACGGCGGCCATACTGGGCGCTGTCTGGGTCCTTTTCCTCACCGGTTGCACCGTGCGACAGCTCATCTATCCAGCGCCACCGATCCCGGTGCCTGCCTCCGCACCCCCGCCACTGGAGGCGGTGGAGCTGACCACGCCCGACGGCATCCAGCTATCGGTCTGGCACCTTCCGGCCGACAGTCTGCCACCCTCCCGGCCGGTAGCGCTGTTCTTTCATGGCAACGGCGAGAACCTGGAGACCATGCGCCAGACGGGTCTCTTTGGGGAGCTGGCGCAGCTCGGGATCGGTTTTGCGGCAGTCGACTATCCGGGTTATGGCAGAAGTGGAGGCCGCCCATCGGAGGAGAGCCTCGCGGGTGCCGCCGACGCCGCCTGGCAGTGGCTGGGTGAGAGATACCAGGGCCGCCCCCGTCTCGTCTGCGGTTGGTCGTTGGGGGCGGCCGTGGCCCTGAGGCTCGCCGCCCGGCAGCGCGAGGGCGTCGATGGGGTGATCGCCATGAGCCCCTGGACGTCGCTGCCGGAGGTGGCGGGTAATCACTTCCCGGGTTGGCTGGTCGGATTGGCGCTGCACGAGAAGTACGACTCGCTGGCAGTCGCCCCGACGATCAGCGCTCCGACGCTGGTGATCCACGGCGCCCGCGATCAGATCATCCCCGTGCAGCAAGGAGAGCGGGTGGCCGCGGCGCTGCGCAACAGCCGGTGGGTCGCGGTCCCCGGCGCGGGTCACAACGACCTCCTGTCGCGAGAAGAGGTCTGGCAGGAGATGGCGACCTTCATCAACGAGCGTACACGGGAGCAGCCCTAGGGTTCGAACCGGCCGACCGCCTCAAGCCCCCAAGCCCTACGCCCCTCGTTCTTTCTGTGTCATAATTTTCTGTTCGACCAACAACCACGCACTCGAAGGAGATCCACCCATGACCGTTGCCACGCAACCAGCCAGCGGCATCGACCGTATCATCGAGCTTCTCGGCGACGACGCCGACAGCCTGATGAGCCACACCTGCAAGGGAATACCGAAGGAGAATCTCCACCTCCCCGGGCCGGACCACGTCGACCGGGCCTTTGGTGGCTCGGACCGCAGGCCCCGGGTGCTGGGGAGTCTCGAGCGGCTCCACACTACGGGTCGGCTGGCGGGTACGGGGTACGTTTCGATCCTGCCCGTCGATCAGGGGATCGAGCATTCGGGTGCCGCCTCGTTTGCTCCCAATCCCGGTCTGTTCGACCCGGAGAACATCGTCAAGCTGGCGATCGAAGGGGGCTGCAATGCCGTGGCCTCCACCCTCGGTGTGCTGGGGGCGGTCTCCCGCAAGTACGCCCACAAAATCCCCTTTGTGGTCAAGATCAACCACAACGAGCTCCTGACCTACCCCAACCGCCACAAGCAGATTCTGTTCGCCAATGTGGAGCAGGCCTGGGATCTGGGCGCGGCGGCCGTCGGCGCTACGATCTATTTCGGCTCCGAGGACTGTGATCGCGAGCTGGTGGAGATCTCGGAGGCCTTTGCCGAGGCCCACGAGCTGGGGCTGGCCACCATCCTCTGGTGCTATCTGCGCAACCCCGATTTCAAAAAGGACGGCACCGACTATCATGCCGCGGCCGACCTCACCGGACAGGCCAACCATCTGGGGGTGACGATCGAGGCGGACATCGTCAAGCAGAAGCAGGCCACAAACAACGGCGGCTACGAGGCCATCGGTTTCGGCAAGACCCACCCGCTGGTCTATGGCGAGCTGGTCGCCGATCACCCGGTTGATTGGGTCCGCTGGCAGGTGGCCAACTGCTATATGGGTCGGGTGGGCCTCATCAACTCCGGTGGCGCCTCGAGCGGTCAGGGCGACCTGGCGCAGGCGGTGCGCACGGCGGTCATCAACAAGCGGGGAGGGGGTATGGGGCTGATCTCGGGCCGCAAGGCCTTTCAGCGGCCGATGGCCGAGGGTGTGGAGCTGCTCAACGCCATCCAGGATGTCTTTCTCTGCGACGATGTGACCGTCGCCTAGCTGATCCGAGACTCTGCTTTACAATCGGGCCCTGGTTTCCTGCCAGGGCCTTTTCATTACTCGAGTAGCTGGTGGATCTCGTCGAGGTAGTCCTCGGCGTCGGCCTCGCCGATCTCGATCAGTTGTCGAAGGTAATCCGGCTGGAACATCAGCAGGCTCAGGAAGTCCGGGCTCGACGTCTCTCGGGTTCCCAAACCCCGGGTGAGAAACCGGAAGGCACGGGGCAGCTTCGACTCGTAGTCGGCCGCCAGACGCCCCAGGTCCCGCGATGGCCTGGGGGTGAGCAGTCTGACCGGTCGCAGATCCCTGCTCTGGTGGCTCGGGATCAGACCCAGGAGTCGATTGATCCGCTCGAGCCGGTAGGCGTCTTGTTCGATCGCGTCCAGAAAGATGGCATTGAGCAGAACTCCTGCCACCTGGGCCGGCGGCGGGTAGCCCGAGATCACCGGTTGCGAGGCCTCGTCCCGGCTCCGTGGATAGCGGGTGGAGATGGCCAGAATCGCGTCGGCTCCGAGATGGATCGCGGGTGCGAGCGGTGTGTACATGCGGATGGCGCCGTCGCCATACCAGCCGCCCTCCAACTCGACGGCGGGAAAGATCAGCGGTAGGGCTGCCGACGCCATTACATGATCGACGGTGATCCGGGTTTTGATGCCGCGTCGGTTGGCCCGCTCCCAGGAGTCCAGCTCGCAGCCTTGGATCCAGGTGACGGTCTGCCCGGTAGAGTAGTTGAGGCTGGTCAGAGCTACCGCCCGGACCCTCCCCTGGCTCAAATTGGCGTCGATCTCCTCGATCACTCCGTTGGTGGGTCGCAGGGTCTCGGACAGCAGCTGTCGAAGAGGGGTGGTATCCAGAAGACCACGGACACTGGGCGCGGCGGGGGCGCCACCGGATACCAGGCGCAGGCCCCAGCGCAGGACATTGCGAGCGAGGCAGGCGGCATCGACTCGAAAGACCCTGTCGAAGGTGAGCCCCGACCAGAGGCTCACCAGATCCTCGACGGCAGCGGCAAAGCTGCCCTTGCGGGCAGCGAGATAGGCGGTGTTGATGGCACCGGCCGAGACTCCGGTGAGCAGCTGGAAATCCAGGCGCTCCTCGGGAATGTTGCGGGCCAGGCAGCGCAGAAATCCCACCTGGTAGGCGCCCCGAGCACCGCCTCCGGTAAGCGTCATGGCCGAGAGCTTGGCTGACGAGCCGACCGCCGAAGGAATGGAGCTCCCCGCGGGCTCTGGGTTGGGTATTGCGTCCGTCATGGGTGTTGCCGCCTCAATGGTAAGTGTTTTCGCTCCCTCCTGGATTACGGCTCGATGAGCCTATCGGGTAGAATTCCCCCTTTGGCAAGCCTGCAATTGGACCCTGGCAGGTATAAGGAGTCCTATGTCCGACGAGCGAGATCTGATTGTCATCGGCAGCGGTCCGGGCGGCTACGTGGCCGCGATTCGCGCCGCGCAGCTCGGTCTGAGCGTGGCCGTGGTGGAGAAGGACTCGAAGCTGGGTGGCACCTGCTTGCACCGGGGCTGTATTCCCACCAAGGCGCTCCTCCACACCGCGGGCCTGCTCGAACAGACGCAAAAGTCGGAGGAGTTCGGCGTCAAGGTCGGCGTCGCCACTCTCGATATGGTGCAGACCCAGGCCTACAAAGAGCGGGTGGTGGACAGGAGCGCCAAAGGCGTCGGCTACCTGTTCAAGAAGAACAAGATCGAAACCATTTTCGGACGGGGTCGTCTGGTTGGCCCCCACGAGGTCGAGGTCAGGAGCTACGAGGACTCTCAGAGATTCCAGGCCCGACACATAATCGTGGCCACCGGCTCGGTGCCCCGCCCGCTCGGTGTCGCACCCTGCGACGGCGAAAGAATTCTCAACTCCGATCACATCCTCCAACTGAAATCGGTTCCGGGCTCGCTCGTCATACTGGGGGCCGGTGCGGTCGGTGCCGAGTTTGCCTCGATCTTCACCTCGTTCGGTTCCGCGGTGACGCTGGTCGAGATGTTGCCGCGGCTACTGCCACTCGAGGACGAGGAGATCTCGAAGGAGCTGGGAAGGGTGTTTCGCAAGCGGGGTATCAGGTCGTTTACCAACACCCAACTCAGATCGGTCGACAGGTATCAGACCGGGCTCCGTCTGCATCTCGACACCGAAGGGTCGACCGGATCGCTGGAGGCGGAGATGCTGCTGGTCGCTGTCGGGCGGGCGCCGGTAACCGATGGTCTCGGGTTGGAGGAGTTGGGTATCGGGCTCGAGCGCGGCTACATCGAGGTCAACGAGTACATGCAGACCGCGGTGCCCCATATCTATGCCATCGGCGATGTGGTGCAGACTCCGTGGCTGGCCCATGTCGCATCGGCCGAGGGGATACTGGCGGTCGAACACCTGGCAGGCGAGCCGGCACGACCGCTCGATTACGACCACATTCCGGGTGTGACCTACTGTGATCCGGAGGTCGGCAGCGTCGGGCTGACAGAGGCCCAGGCTCGGGAGCGGGGGTTCGAGGTGGAGATCGGGAAGTTCCCCTTTTCAGCCCTGGCCAAGGCGTCGATCGAGGGCAAACCGGAGGGCTTTGTCAAGGTGGTGAGGGAGACCCAGTGGGACCAGATCCTGGGCGTCCATATCATCGGAGCTCACGCCACCGAGCTCGTGGCTGAGGCCTGTGTAGCGCTGCAGCTGGAGGCGACGACCGAGGAGCTATTCAGGACGATTCATGCTCATCCGACGCTATCGGAGGCCGTGGCCGAGGCGGCCCATGCGGCGGTCGGACACCCTATCCACATCTGACGAAGATCTGTGTTCGCCGTATACACTTGCGCAAGAAAGCTCACGGAGACTGCTATGGCCACCGATGTCATCATGCCGGAGATGGGTGAGTCCGTCACCGAAGCCACCATTACCAAATGGCTGGTCGGGGTGGGGGACAAGGTGGAGCAGGAGCAGCCCCTGTTCGAGGTCTCGACCGACAAGGTGGACGCCGAGATCCCGAGTCCGGCCGCCGGGATCTTGTTGGAGATCAAGTACGACGAGGGAGCCACGGTGTCGGCAAACGAAGTGGTCGCCTCGATCGGCACTCCCGGCGAGCACCCCGTCGGCGCGGCAGCGCCGGACAGACCGATAGTGGAGAGGATCGAGCCCGAGATCGTTGTCCCCGCTTCACCGCCAACATCTCCCCCCGCCGGCGACGAGCCAGCGAGTGCCGAGGTCGAGCTGGTCGAACGGGTGCGCAAGTTCTCGAGCCCGGTGGTGAGGAAGATGGCGGTAGCGGAGGGCGTCGATCTGGAGGCCGTGGAGGGATCCGGCATCCACGGTCGGGTCACAAAGAAGGATATGGTCGCCTATCTCGAGAAGGCGGACTCGCGTCTCGAAAAGATGGACTCGCGCCCCGTCGCCGCTCCCCCGGCTCCCCAGACCCAGGCGGTCAGCAGTATGCGGCGCGAGCCCGGAGAGTTCCATATTGCGCCCTATCTCGACGGCGACAATGTGGCCATCGAGCCGATGTCCAACATCCGGCGGCTGACGGCGGCCCACATGGTCTACTCGAAGGCGACCTCGGCTCATGTCACCAGTGTTTTTCACATCGATCTGTCGCGGGTGGCGAGGGTCCGCAAGCGGGCGAAGGAGGGCTTCCTCCAGACTCACGGCACCAAGCTGACATTCATGCCCTTCATTTTCACCGCGGTGGCCAATGCCCTGGTCGCCCATCCCAAATTGAATGCCGCCATCGACGGCACCAATATCGTCTTCAAGAAGGACATCAACATCGGTATGGCCGTTGCCCTCGACTGGGGTCTACTGGTTCCGGTGGTCCGACATGCCGATCGGCTGAACCTCGTCGGACTGGCAAAGACCGCCAACGATCTCGCCGACCGAGCGCGCGCCAAGAAGCTCAGCCCCGACGAGGTCCAGGGTGGGACCTTCACTGTCACCAATCCCGGCGTCTATGGCTCCCTCTACGGGACCCCGATCATCAATCAGCCGCAGGTGGCTATCCTGGGGATTGGCACGATCGAAAAGCGGCCTGTGGTCGAGAGCGACGACGAGGGCAACGACACCATCGCCATCAAGACGATGTCCTATTTCGCCATCACCTACGACCATCGGCTGGTCGACGGGGCGGATGCCGACGCCTTCATGAATGACCTCAAACAGACGCTTGCCGAAGAGACCTGGAGCGAGCTGGATTCCTTCCACCAGGGTGGGCCCGCATTGCTGGGTAAGAAAACTCTGTAGATTATTGTCATATCGCGATATACTGATAGCCAAGTAGGTCGGGCTCCAGTCCTCTGGTAACCGTTGGGGGGCGGTTGGAGGAGGGGAGATTTTGCTCTGTCTGGCGGGCCGATCGGCTTTGGCACGTCGGCGCAGGTCGGAGGAAGGTCGTGAACACGAACCGGTTATCGCTCGAATCCCTCTGGTTGAAAGACCAGCCGGGACCGTTTGCGGTCCTGGCCGTGTCGCCGAATCGGACGGCGGTGGCCTTCCTGGAGAAGATGATGCGGCCTTTGGCCGGGCGCAAGAAGGTCGAGGTGACCCAGGCGCGCTCGGTCTCCGAAGCGATCAACGAGCTCGATCTCGGTCCCTTTCACCTCTGCCTGTTCGACGTGGATCTCGGCGAGGCAGCCCTTCTGCGCTGGCTCAAGACGACTCAGGCGCACGAGCACAGGTTGCCCACGGTGCTCCTCACCAGCCCGGACCAGGAGGAGCTGACGGCCAGGGGTCTCCTCGAAGGTGCCCGCGACTATCTGTTCAAGACCTCGCTCGATCCGGAGCTGCTCCTGCGCTCGATGCACTACAGCCTCGAGAGGGACAAGGCCGAGCACGCGCTGGGAAGGGCGACCCGACTCTCCAGGCGGTTCTTCGCCCAATCGCCGGTCGGAACCTTCCGGCTCTCGGCAGAGGGTGAGCTGCTGGACTGCAATACCACGTTCGCCCAGACCCTCGGCTACGAGAACACCGAGCAGGCGTTGGCAGAGGGGGGCTTGAGTCTCTACTACTCCGATCAGACCAATCATCGGCAGCTGGATTGGCTTCTCGGGCTGACGGTACTGGCCGACAATCGCGTCTGTCTGCGACGCGCCGACGGCAAACCGGTTTGGGTACAGATGCGCATCTGGACCGCCGAGGGACTGGATGGCCAGGCCGACCAGGTGGAAGGCGCGCTCAGTGATCTGACCGCGACAGAGGGACTCCGCGATGAGCTGCACCGCACCCAGGCGGAGCTCAATACTCTCGTCGACCTGATCGACGAAGTGGCTCTATTTGTGGATCCGATGGGCAGAATCCAGGGCTGCAACCAGGCGACGGAGCGGCTCCTGGAGCTCGAAGCCGAGGACCTACTGGGACACTTGATCACGGAAGCCCCGCTCCAGGCGCGGCCGTTTGTTGCCACACCCGATCAGGTTCGAGTGCTCTCGCTCGAAGACCTCCGGCCCGGTCACGATCTGCGGGCCAAGGTCGTGGTCTCGTGTGGAGACGGTGAAGATCGCCTCTTCGAGTTGCGGGCGATGGCTGTTCCTCAGCCGGCGTCGGGTGAGACCTCCTGCATCATCGTCATCCTTGGCGACGGTGGCAAGACCGACCAGGCCGAGGTCGAGCAGCAGGAAAACCGGTTGGCGACGATGGGGCGGATGGCCGGTGGTGTGGTGCACGACTTCAACAACCTGTTGACGACCATCCTCGGGTACAACGACATGTTGCTGCTCGAGATGGACGAGGATGACCGCCGAAGGCGACATGTGGTGGAAGCCCGTAAGTCGACCATTCGTGCCAAGGCTCTTGCCGGGGACCTTCTGGGTGTCGGCAGAGAGGGCGGCCTCGAAGCCGAGGTTCTCGATATCAATCAGGTGCTCCGCGAGATGCAGGGCTCGTTGGAGGGGTTGCTGGGTGGAGCGATCACACTGGCTACCGAGTGCGGCAACCGTGCACTGCCGGTGAGGATCGACCGAGATCCGATCGAGCGGGTCGTTACCAATCTGGTGCTCAATGCCAAGGACGCGCTGCCCGGCGGCGGGCGCATCACACTGGCAACCGATCGCATCGATGTCGCCGACCTGGAGGAGACGCCTTCCGAGCGACTGGCTCCGGGTTGGTACGCGCTGCTCAAGATCCGCGACTATGGCATCGGCATGGACGAGGCGACCAGATCCAAGATTTTCGAGCCCTTCTTTACCACCAAGGCGGAGGGACAGGGGACCGGTCTGGGGCTGTCGACGGTGCGTGACATCGTCCGCCGCTCCAAAGGGTGGATCTCGGTGGTCAGCGCCCCGAACAGGGGAACGACGGTGCGCGTTTGGCTACCCATGGTGTAGCAAGCGAAGAGACCCGACGCGTTCTGCAGTGGGCCTATCTCGGTCGGGTCGCCTACGAAAGAGCCCTCGAGCTCCAGAAAGACTCCCGCGAGTTACTGCGCCAGGGTCGGGCCGGTGAGCGGCTGATCCTTTTGCAGCATCCCCACACCTATACCCTCGGCCGAAGCGCCGACCGGAGCGAGATTCTGGCCAGCACCGAATGGCTGGCGACCCGCGGCGTCACGATCGCCGAGTCCGACCGTGGCGGACAGGTTACCTACCACGGACCCGGTCAGTTGGTGGGCTATCCCATTATCGATCTCGATCCCGATCGGCGGGACATCCGGCGATACATGCACGATCTGCAAGAGGTCCTGGTACGCACTCTCGCGGCCTTTGGGCTCGCCGCCGAGGCCCGGTACGAGCAGCCGGAGATCGGGGTCTGGTGCGAAGGGCGCAAGATCGCTTCCCTGGGTGTCCACGTCAGCCGATGGATTACGACCCACGGATTCGCTCTCAATGTCGCCACCGATCTCAGCTTCTTCTCCGGCATCGTCCCCTGCGGCATGCCAAGGGTCGAGATGGCATCGATCGAAAGCCTCGCCGGCCCCGCGCCGGAGATAGAGGAAGTGGCGACGGTCTGTGTCGGGTGTTTTTGCGAGGTCTTCGATCGGCAGCCCCAACCCCTCCACCCAGAAGAGCTGATCGCCACCAAGTGACCTACAGATTCATCGAGCACACGGCCGATACCGGTCTGGAGGTCGAGGCGAGAACGCTCGACGAGCTGTTTGTCGAAGCGTTGCGAGGAATGACCGACTGCATCACCGAGGTCGAGCAGGTGGTGCCAAAGACGCGTCGCCGCCTCGTGGTGCAGGCCGGAGATCTCGGCAGGCTCCTGGTCGAGTGGCTGAGCGAAGTCGTCTACCTGTTCGAGGTCGAGGATCTTCTCCTCAGCCAGGCCGAGGTGGAGATCAAGGAGTCGAAGGAGGGTTTCGATCTCGAGGCGACAGCAGCGGGAGAGCCCTACGACCCCGATCGCCATCCCGTCAAGATAGCCCTCAAGGCCGTGACCTACCACCAGCTGAAGGTCGAGCAGACCCCCGACGGCTGGCAAGCACGAGTCATCTTCGATATCTGACCAACCGGTTGCACCGCACCCAGCAGGAGCGTAGCCTTGATTGCAGGAGGCTCGCTGGCCATGAAAATCGAACGGATCGACGACACGCGTTGGCGGTTGCCGCGGACGGGAAAGATGCTGGTCGACGGCATTGTCTATGCCAGCGACAAGATGATGCGCGAGCTGCGGGACGACCAGTGCCTGCAGCAGGTTGTCAACGTGGCACACCTGCCCGGGATCCTCAACGCCTCACTGGCGATGCCCGACATCCATTGGGGTTACGGCTTTCCCATCGGCGGGGTGGCGGCCATGGATGCCGAGGAGGGGGTGATCTCCCCTGGTGGGGTTGGCTACGACATCAATTGAGGCGTGCGGCTTCTGCGCTCAGGTCTGAGCCGCAGCGACATTCAGCCCCGACTCCGGGAGGTGGTGACGGAGATGTATCGCAACATCCCGACCGGAGTCGGCAAGGGCCGGCGAGACCTGCGTCTGGGTCGCAAGGAGCTGGAAAAGGTTCTGGCTCAGGGAGCCGCCTGGGCGGTCAAACAAGGGCTGGGCGAGCCACGCGACCTCGAGTTTCTCGAGGAGGGTGGTTGTCTCGAGGGGGCCGACCCGGAATTGGTCTCGGATCGCGCCTACAACCGGGGTCAGAGCCAACTGGGGACCTTGGGATCGGGGAACCACTTTGCCGAGATCCAGTACGTGGCGGAGATCTACGACGAGGCGGCGGCCCAGGCCCTCGGTCTGTGGCCCGATCAGATTACCGTCACGGTCCACAGCGGCTCGCGGGGCCTCGGACATCAGGTCTGTTCCGATCACCTCGAGCTGATGCTGGATGCGGCGGGAAAATACGACATCGAGCTGCCGGACCGGCAGCTCTGCTGCGCCCCCATAAAGTCGCCGGAAGGTCGTCGCTATCTGGGGGCCATGTACGCGGCTGCCAACTACGCCTTTGCCAACCGTCAGGTCATGACCCACTGGGTGCGGGAGAGCTTTGGCGTGGCGCTGGCGATGGGGCCCCGCCAGGTGGGTCTCGATGTCGTCTACGACGTCTGTCACAACATCGCCAAATTCGAGACCTTCGAAGTGGAGGGCAAGAAGAGACGGGTCTGTGTCCATCGCAAGGGCGCCACCCGTGCCTACCCGCCCGGACACCCGCAGACCCCGGCGCCGTACCAAGAGGTTGGACAGCCGGTACTGATCCCGGGTGACATGGGCCGCTACTCGTATGTCCTGGTGGGCACACAACGGGCTTACGAACAGACCTTTGGCTCCACCTGTCACGGCGCCGGCCGCCGGCTGAGCCGCAGGCAGGCCAAGAGAGAGGCTCGCGGGCGCAAGCTGTTCGAGGAGCTCGAGGCGAGGGGAGTCGTGGTGATGGCGGCGGGTTTTGCCACCGTGGCCGAGGAGATGCCCGAGGCCTACAAGGATGTTGCCGAAGTGGTCGACGTCGTCGAGCGGGCCGGTATCAGTCGCAAAGTGGCGCAGTTGCGACCGATAGGAGTGATAAAAGGGTAGGGGATCCAGGGTGATCCAAAGCGCGATTCGAGAGAGGAGAAGATTCCCTTGAAACCGGACAGGGGATCGAAAGGTGAGTCGAACGGCACGGTGCTGATCGGGCTCAACGCCGTGATCGTCGCCGTGACCGACGAGGAGCCCCGCCTGCTGACGGTGCAACCCTCCCGCCACCTTCTCGGTCACTCGCAGCACGAGGGCCGTGAAAGCGGTGCCCTGCCCTTTGGACCGCTCGACCCGGAAGAGGATCGGACCCTGGAGTTGGGTCTCGACAGATGGGTCAAAGAGCAGACGGGTATCGAGCTCGGCTATGTGGAGCAGTTGTACACCTTTGGTGACCGCGATCGGGAGCCTCGAGGCCGCTGGGGAGGACGTCGGGTGTTGTCGGTGGGCTACGTGGCGTTGGTGCGTGAGGGGCAGGCGGCAGGCAGGGAGGGGACCCGTTGGCGACCCTGGTACGACTACTTCCCGTGGGAGGACTGGCGTCGCGGACGCCCGCCGGTGATCGAAGCGGCCATCGAGCCGGCACTCGACCGTTGGGTGGAGGGTGGAGCCGACCCGCTCCAGCGCCGAGCTCACCGGGAGCGGGCCGACATCACCTTTGGTCTGCACGGGGCACCCTGGGATGGCGAGCGGGTGCTTGAGCGCTACGAGCTTCTCTATGAGGCGGGTCTGGTCTACGAGGCTCGGCGCGACCCGGAGCTGGCGGCGCCGGGCGAGCCACCATCGGGGACGATCGGTCGGGGCGAGCCCGGGCTCGTGCCCGGTCGCTCGATGGTGCTCGATCACCGACGGATCGTGGCCACCGCCCTGGGCCGGCTGCGGGGGAAGATCCGCTACCGTCCGGTGGTGTTCGAGCTGCTGCCGTCGACCTTTACCTACCTGCAGCTACAGCGGGTGGTCGAGGCTCTGGCCGGGGTACGTCTGCACAAGCAGAACTTCCGCCGTCTGGTGGAGAAGGGGGGACTGGTCGAAGGGACCGGCCGCTTGGTGGACAACACCGGCGGCCGCCCGGCCGAGCTCTTTCGCTTCCGGCGCGAGGTGCTGCGGGAACGACCCACCCCCGGGGTCGGCCTCCCCGGTGTACACAGCTGAAGCCCTGCTTGACACGAGATATTCTCATAGTTAGTATAAGTGGTGGCCGGCAGTGCCGGCTCTTTTTTGACGGATAGTTATTCTCATATTGAGTATAAGAAAGTCGAAATGCAGACCCCGATTTCGCAGCTGCCGTCAGCGCCTCGGCCGGTCTCGGCAGAGTCGGTCGGAGGCTCGCTGTTGGTATCGGCCCGCGAGCGACTCGCCCGCGTCACCCCCGAGATCGAATGGGCGGTGCTGGCTCCCGAGCTGGAAGCCATCGACCGGCTCAAACAAGAGCGGGGCGCCATCGTGCTGGCGCACAACTATCAGACACCGGAGATTTTTCACGGTGTCGCCGACCTGACGGGCGACTCGCTGGCGTTGGCCCAGCGCGGTGCTGAAACCCAAGCCGAGGTGATCGTGCTGTGCGGCGTCCACTTCATGGCCGAGACGGCCAAGATCCTGAGCCCGACAAAGACGGTACTCATCCCCGATCTCGATGCCGGTTGCTCGCTGGCGTCGTCGATCACCGCCGCCGACGTCCGTCTGCTCAAGAGTCGCTATCCGGGAGCCCCGGTGGTGACCTATGTCAACACCAGCGCGGAGGTGAAAGCCGAATCGGACATCTGCTGCACCTCCGCCAACGCGGTGGAGGTAGTGGAGTCGCTCGGGTGTGAGCGGGTGATCTTCCTCCCCGACGAATACCTGGGCCGCTATGTCGCCGACCGGACCGAGGTGGAGGTCATTCTCTGGCAGGGACATTGCGAGGTGCACGAGCGTTTCACCGCTGGCGAGATTCGCTCCTACCGTGACCTCCATCCCGGCATCCGGGTCCTCGCCCATCCCGAATGTCCACCCGATGTCCTCGCCGAGGCCGATTTTGTCGGCTCGACGGCCGGCATGATCCGTCATGTCAGTGAGGTCCGCCCGCGGCGAGTGGTGATGGTCACCGAGTGCTCGATGAGCGACAACGTGGCGGTCGAGTACCCGGAGATCGATTTCATCCGTCCGTGCAACCTCTGTCCCCACATGAAGCAGATCACCCTGCCCAAGATCCGCCAGGCGCTCGAGCGCCTGGAGCACCGGGTCGAGGTGGAGGAGGAGGTCGCCTCGCGGGCGCGGGCGGCCGTCCAACGCATGATGGATATCGGTCGAAGGGGCCAATGAGCTCGACGGCTCTCGACGCGGTTCGGGAAGTGACGACCAGTGATGTCTTGGTGGTCGGTGGCGGTGTGGCCGGGCTCTCGGTCGCCCTCGGCATGGCGCCCAGGAGGGTGACGGTGGTCACCCGTGGCCGGCTCGGGCTGGGCGGTTCGAGTCCCCTGGCGCAGGGGGGGATAGCGGCTGCCGTGGGGGTAGACGACTCCCCCTCCCGGCATGCCGCGGACACCCTGGCGGTCGCCGGTGGTCTTGCCGATCCGGAGGTGGTGAGCCTGCTGACCTCGGAGGCACCACAGGTGATTGCTCGGCTCGAGGAGCTGGGAGCCCGCTTCGATCGGCGGGCCGATACCGGTTACGAGCTGAGCCGAGAGGCCGCCCACGGACGGGCCCGAGTGCTTCATGCGGGTGGTGACGCTACCGGTGTCGAGCTGGTCCGCACCCTGGTGCAAGCGGTGGAGAGGGAACCCGCAATCCAGGTCATCGAGCAGAGCGATGCGCTCGAGCTACTGGTGGAGAAGGGGAGGGTGGTGGGAGCCATCGTGCGTCACCGCCACGGTCGGATAGCCCTCCACCTGGCCCGGGCCGTCGTGCTTGCCAGCGGCGGGCTGGGCCGGCTCTTCTCCCACACCACGAACGCGCCGGAGTCGACCGGTGCCGGGCTGGCCATGGCCGCGCGAGCCGGAGCGCAGCTGGCGGATCTCGAGTTCGTCCAGTTTCATCCCACGGCGCTGGCCGTGGGGGCCGACCCGATGCCCTTGCTCACCGAGGCTCTGCGCGGTGCCGGGGCGGAGTTGGTGGACGGCCAGGGTAGAACCTTTATGCCATCGATTCACCCGGCCGGCGATCTAGCGCCGAGAGATGTGGTGGCGCGGGCCATTTGGCGGCGTCGGCAAGCCGGCGACGAGGTCTTTCTGGATGGCCGGCAAGCCGTCGGTGACGCCTTCCCGAGCCGATTCCCCACCGTCTACCACCTCTGCCGCCAGCACGGTTTGGACCCGCGGAGCCAACCGATTCCCGTGGCGCCCGCCGCTCACTACCACATGGGTGGTATCTGGGTGGATGGACAGGGGCGCTCGTCTCTCTCCGGCCTCTGGGCTTGTGGAGAGGTCGCCTGTACCGGGGCCCATGGGGCCAACCGGTTGGCCAGCAACTCACTGCTCGAAGCCCTGGTCTTTGGAGCGAGAGTAAAGGACGACCTCCAAGCGGAGCTCGACAGGGCACTGCCGATCAAGGTCGGGTTGGTGGCGGTGGGTCGCGGGGCAGGCGGCGTGCCGCGAGCCGCCAATCGGGCCACGGCGTCGGAAGCGGCCTCTATCGCTCGGATACGTCGGACCATGTGGAACTGGGTCGGGTTGGTACGGGAGGAAGAGGGTTTGAGGGGAGCACTCGAGAGGCTCGAGACTCTTGCTCGGAGACACGATCCCCTGGATCGTGAAGTCCAGAACCAGCTGGTCGTGGCCCGCCTGCTGGCGACTGCGGCCCAGTGCCGGAGAGAAAGCCGGGGGAGCCACTTTCGGCAAGACTTCCCGCAAGCCTCGACTTCATGGCAGAAGCGCCTGGTGGTCACGCTGCGGCCGCCGACTTTGCTTCTACCGGAGATCGAAGTGCGCTCGACTCACGCTTCTGGACCGGACGAGGCTTCGCAGTTGGCCGCTGGAGGGGCGGGATGAGCCAGTCACTCTCCATCCCGCGCTGGCTGCTCGAGGATCTCGTCCGGCGGGCCCTGGAGGAGGATCTGGGCCAGGCCGGTGATCTGACCAGTGAGGCCGTGGTTCCCGGAGAGCTCGAAGCCGGTGGCGTCATCGTCGCCCGCGCCCCCGGTCGCCTTTGTGGCATGGCGACCGCGGCTGCCACCTTCAGAGCCGTGGACGAGACCGTCGAATTCGAAGCTCTCAAGCGGGACGGCGACGATCTCGATCGGGGTGATCAGATCGCTCGCGTCGATGGTCGGGCCCGGTCTCTGCTCGTCGCCGAGCGCACGGCGCTCAACTTTCTCAGCCACCTGTCCGGGATCGCCACGGCCACGCGCGACCTGGTGCGTCGCATCGAAGGAAGCCGTGCTCAGGTCACCTGCACACGGAAGACGACCCCTGGTCTGCGGGCGCTCGAAAAGTACGCGGTGCGGACCGGCGGCGGCCGTAACCATCGATTCGGTCTCGACGACGCCATCCTCATCAAAGACAACCATCTGGCACTCGCCGGGGGTGTCGGGGCCGCCGTGCACAAGGCGCGGGCCGCCGCCGGTCACACGGTGAAGGTGGAGGTGGAGGTCGAAGACCTACCTCAACTCGAAGAGGCGCTGGCGGCCGGGGCCGATATCGTTCTGCTCGACAACATGGCGGTCGCAGAGTTGGGCGAGGCGGTAGCCCGCTGCCGGGGGCGGGCGGTGACCGAGGCCTCGGGAGGTATCGACGCCGATACCATCGCCGAAGTGGCGGCGACCGGCGTCGATCTCATTTCTGTCGGTTGGATCACCCACAGCGCGCCGGCGCTCGATCTGGCCCTCGACCTCGAGAGCGGCCGATAGCAGCTGCCTAGCAGCCCGTGGTAGAAGTCGCGTGGGTCGCGCGCCAGGGATCTGCGGTCGCAGGCAAGGCGGGCCGAGGAATGCGATGCGGTGTCATCGGTGACGAGGCCCAACGCCGCATGCGGGCGCAAACCCCTGGCGCCCTCCGGGTTACGGCGGCTTGGGCCCACCTGCGGTGTTGCGCTCCCTGCGACATAGTCACCGCTATGCCTCAGTCGCGCGCCTTGCATCTGGGCCCAAGGCGCTCGTAACGCGACCC
>JBAUDS010000054.1:0-55339 GCA_049678185.1 Thermoanaerobaculia bacterium | reverse complement strand
CAGGCGGGAGACAACGTCGGTGTGTTGCTGCGCGGGACGAAGAAGGACGAGGTGGAGCGGGGTCAGGTGTTGGCAAAGCCGGGCTCGATCACGCCGCACACGAAGTTCAAGGGCGAGGTGTACGTGTTGACGAAAGACGAGGGTGGGAGGCACACGCCTTTTTTCAATGGATACCGTCCGCAGTTCTATTTCAGGACGACGGATGTAACGGGAGCGTCGCAGTTGCCCGAAGGCACGGAGATGGTGATGCCGGGCGACAACGTGAATTTGACGGTGGAGCTAATCGCGCCGATCGCCATGGAAAAGGGCGTGCGGTTTGCGATTCGTGAAGGCGGCCGCACGGTGGGCGCCGGTACCGTCACCGAGATTATCGAGTAGGCGGAGCTGAACGACCGTCCGAAGGACAAGACCATGGTCAATGAAAAGATCCGAATTCGGCTAAAAGCCTACGACTATCGAATCCTCGACGCTTCGACCGGCGAGATAGTGGACACGGCTCGGCGCACTGGCGCGCGCGTCGTGGGGCCGATACCGTTGCCGACGCACATCGCTCGGTACACGGTCAATCGCAGCCCTCACATCGACAAGAAGTCGCGTGAGCAGTTCGAGATTCGAACCCATAAACGCCTGCTCGACATCTTCGAGCCGACGAGCCAGACGGTAGATGCCTTGATGAAGCTCGAGCTCCCGGCCGGTGTGGACGTCGAGATCAAAGCCTTCGGCAACTAGGTGAAGGACGGACCGATGCAAGGCATTTTGGGAAAGAAGATCGGCATGACGCAGGTGTTCGGCGAGGACGGTACGGCGCATGCCGTGACCGTGATCCAGGCGGGCCCCTGTCTCGTGGTGCAGAGAAAGACCAAGGACAAGGACGGTTACGAAGCGGTCCAGTTGGGTCTCGTGGAGGAGACTCCGGCTCGTCACGTTACCCAGCCGATGGGGGGGCACTTCAAGAAGGCCGGTGTCTCGCCGACGCGCAAGCTGGGCGAGTTCGAGATCGAGGCCGACGAAGAGCTGAAAGCCGGTGACCAGATCCAGGCTGACATTTTCGCTGTCGACGATTTCGTCGACGTGATCGGAACCAGCAAGGGGAAGGGCTTTCAGGGCGTCATCAAGCGCTACGGGTTTCGTGGCGGTCGAGCCACCCACGGCTCCATGTTTCACCGCGCACCCGGATCGGTCGGACAGTCGGCCTACCCGTCCCGCGTCTTTCCGGGAGTGAAAATGCCCGGTCGCATGGGAAACGCGCGGGTCACCGTCAAGAACCTGCGAGTCATCAAGGTCGATGCGGAGCAGAATCTGGTGTATATCAAGGGAGCGGTTCCCGGACCGAAAAACGGCTACGTCGCTCTGCAGCGGGCCAAGCGCGGATAAGTAGAGCTAAGGGTCTGAAGCCATGAAAATCGCAGTCAAGAACCTACAAAACAAGAAGGTCAAGGAGATCGATCTCCCCGAGGTCGTTTTCGACTATCCGTACAAAGAGCATCTGATCCATACGGCGGTTCAGGCCTATCTCGCTTCCCGGCGTTCGGGATCCCACAGCACAAAGACTCGTGGGGAGGTCGCCGGCTCGGGCCGCAAGCCCTGGAGACAGAAGGGGACGGGGCGAGCTCGGATCGGCAGCATCCGGTCGCCGTTGTGGCGCACCGGCGGTGTCACCTTCGGCCCACGCCCACGCAGCTACGACATGAAGCTGAGTGCGGGTGAGCGACGCGGGGCGCTCAAGTCGGCTCTGAGCCGGAAGCTCAAGGACAAGGAGATCCTCGTCCTCGACAAATTCGAGCTCGAAAGCCACAAGACCGGCGAGCTCTCCAAATCGCTCGCGAAGCTGGGGATCGAGGGTAAGGCGCTGTTGGTGGACAAGCACGACAACGAGAATCTCATTTTGGCGGCGCGCAACAACCCACAGCTCAAGACGATAGACGCTCTGGCCCTCAACGTCTACGACGTCATCGACCGCGCCCATGTTGTGGTATCGGAAGAGGCTCTGGGTCGCATCGTGGAGGTGCTGTCCAAATGAGAATCCAGGACGTGATCCGTCGGCCGCTCATCACCGAGAAGTCGACCAGTCAGCGGGACGTGGTCAACACCGTCGCCTTCGCCGTCGACACCCGGGCCAACAAGATCGAGATAAAGCGGGCCGTGGAGGCCCAGTTCAAGGTCAAGGTCGCCGAGGTCCGAGTTGCTCGTTTCCGCGGCAAGATGCGGCGGCAGGGAAGATTCATGGGGCGTCAGCCGGATTGGAAGAAGGCTTACGTCCGTCTGGCGAAGGGCGAAAAGCCAATCGAGTTCTTCGAAGGGGTGTAGAGGAGTCATGGCACTCAAAAAGTACAAACCGACCAATCCGGCCAGCCGTGATCGCACGGTGTCGACCTTCGATGAGTTGACCAGCAGCCGTCCGCACAAGGCG
The DNA here is from genome assembly GCA_049678185.1 of Thermoanaerobaculia bacterium. GTDB lineage: Bacteria > Acidobacteriota > Thermoanaerobaculia > Multivoradales > JAHEKO01 > M0029. The sequence goes on along the minus strand of JBAUDS010000054.1, from coordinate 52,929 downwards.
CTGACCGTTGGCAAGAAGAGAATCGGTGGACGCGCCACTAACGGCCGCATGACCGTCCGCTTTCGGGGTGGTGGACACAAGCGGCGCTATCGGGTCATCGACTACCGACGCGAAAAATTTGGAGTTCCGGCAAAGGTGGCGACGGTGGAGTACGACCCAAATCGGTCGGCTCGCATAGCCCTGCTCCACTATGCGGACGGCGAGAAGCGCTACATCCTCTGGCCTCACGGCCTGGGGGTTGGGTCCGAGGTGGTCTCAGGCGAGACGGCCCCGATCAACCCGGGCAACGCGCTGCCGTTGCACAAGATCCCGGTGGGCACGATCGTGCACAACATCGAGCTCAAGATCGGCAAGGGCGGGCAGCTCGTCCGCAGCGCCGGGGCCGGCGCGCAGCTGATGGCCAAGGAAGGTCAGTACGCCCAGGTCAAGCTGCCGTCGGGTGAGGTGCGCAAGGTCCATGTCAACTGCTATGCGACGATCGGTCAGGTGGGCAATCTGGACCACGAGAACATATCGCTAGGCAAGGCGGGGCGAAAGCGTTGGCTCGGCCGGCGGCCCCACAATCGGGGTGTCACCATGAACCCGGTCGACCATCCGATGGGTGGTGGAGAAGGCCGCAGCTCAGGAGGTCGTCACCCGTGCACGCCTTGGGGGGTGCCGACCAAGGGCTACAAGACCAGGAACAACAAGCGCACCGACGGCATGATCATTCGCCGGCGCAAGAAGCGGAAATAAGGACGAGGTAAACCGATGGCTCGATCGCTAAAGAAGGGCTTTTTCATTGACTACCACCTGGCTGACAAGTTGGCGGCCATGGAGACGAGTGGCCAGAAAAAGGTCGTCAAGACCTGGTCCAGGAGATCCACGATAACGCCTGACATGGTCGGCTACACCATTGCGGTGCACAATGGCATGAAGTTCATCCCGGTCTACGTCACCGAGAACATGGTGGGCCACAAGCTTGGTGAGTTCGCCATGACCCGCACGTTTCGCGGCCATGCTGGAACCAAGGCCGAGAAGATGGGGAGACCGCGGTAGAGACTCGAGAGCTCGAGGAATACGGATCATGGAAGTGACAGCTAAACATCGGTATCTGCAAACCTCGCCGCAGAAGGTGCGTCTGGTCGCCGATCTAATTCGCGGCAAGAACGTCGAGGAAGCGGCCAACATCCTGCGCCTCAGCACCAAGGCGGCGGCACAGCCCGTCGGCAAGCTGCTGCAATCGGCGGTTGCCAACGCGGAAAACCGGGACGAGCAGGCGGACATCGACCGTCTCTACATAAAAGAGATCTTTGTGGATGGTGGCCCGACATTGAAGCGACTCCGCCCTCAACCCATGGGGCGAGCGTTCAGAATTCTCAAGCGGCAGAGTCACGTGACCATCAAGCTGGATACCCGCAAGGGTGAAACCGAGGAGTAAGGAGAGCTTAGAGTGGGACAGAAAGTACACCCCTACGGATTCCGCCTCGTCTACAACAAGTCGTGGCACTCCCGCTGGTATGCGGAGCAGGATTACTCCAGGCTCCTGCACGAGGACCTCGAGCTGCGGTCGAAGCTCAAGAAGCGGCTGTCACACGCGGGCGTCAGCGAGATCGACATCGAGCGTGCCGCGGACAAGCTGCGCGTCACGATCTTCACTTCGCGTCCTGGAATCATCATCGGACGCAAGGGTGCCGAGGTCGACAAGCTGCGCGACGATCTCATGAAGTTGGTGGGTCGCGAGGTCCACATCAACATCCAGGAGATCCAGCGCCCGGAGCTCGATGCGCAGCTGGTGGCTGAGAACATGGCTGGGCAGCTGGTGCGTCGAGTAGCGTTTCGCCGGGCGATGAAGAAGTCGATGGAATCGGCCTTCCGTTTTGGTGCCAAGGGCTTCAAGATCATGGTTTCGGGTCGTCTTGGTGGAGCGGAGATCGCACGCAGGGAGTGGTATCAGGATGGCAGGCTGCCGCTGCACACCCTGAAAGCGGATATCGAATACGGCTTTGCCGAGGCCAGAACGACCTACGGCGTCGTTGGCTGCAAGGTCTGGATCTACAGAGGCGATTTGCTGCGAGAGAAGCGCCGGCGAGCAGTGGTCTGAGTCGAGTGAGGGTTTGAGCCATGTTGATGCCGAAGAAGATCAAGTACCGCAAGCAGCAGCGGGGCCGCCGTCGTGGCATGGCCAAGGGCGGCGACTACATCGCCTTTGGGGATCACGGTTTGCAGGCGGTAGAGGCGGGTTGGGTAACGGCCAGGCAGATCGAGGCCGCCCGAATCGCCATTGCCCGCTCGGTCAAACGTGGCGGCAAGATCTGGATTCGAGTCTTTCCCGACAAGCCCATAACCAAGAAGCCACTGGAGACACGGATGGGCAAGGGTAAGGGAAACCCGGAGGAGTGGGTGGCCGTGGTCAGGCCCGGGCGCGTGCTTTTCGAGCTCGAGGGTGTCGAGACGGATCTCGCAAAGGCGGCCATGAAGATGGCGGGCTACAAATTCGGGATCAAAACGCGTTATATCGCTCGCCGGGGCGAGCTTGCTTGAGGTGAGAGATGAAGGCTGCTGACATGAGAGAGCAGACAGTGGAGGAGCTCCAGGACAAGGAGAAGGAGCTGGCGGAGAAGCTCTTTGCCTTGCGGCTGCAGCAGGTCACCGGGCAATTGGAGAGCCCGGCCAGGATTCGATCGGTGCGGAAGGATCTGGCGCGAGTCCTCACCGTGTTGGGTGAAAAAGGCGTCTGAGAGGTTTATTGGGAGAGGCTGAATCATGTCCGAACAATTGGCAACAAAACCTCGGGGACAGCGGCAGACTCGTGTCGGCACCGTGGTTGGTAACAAGATGGAAAAGACCATCGTGGTGGCGGTTACCAACACGGTGGTGCATCGGCTCTATCACCGCCACATGAAGAGAACATCGAAGTTCTATGCGCACGACGAGCAGAACCAGTGCAATCTCGGAGATCAGGTTCAGATCGAATCCAGCCGGCCTCTCTCGCGCTCCAAGCGGTGGAGAGTGCAGAAGATTCTGAAGCGGGCCGAGGGGGGCTGATCATGATTCAGATGGGAACTGTGCTCGACGTCGCTGACAACTCCGGGGCTCGCAAGATCGCCTGTATCCACCTGCGAGGTGGCTCCAGCGGGCAGTACGGAGGTCTGGGCGATGTCATCACCGCTTCGGTCAAGGAGGCGACTCCCGAGGGGACGGTGAAGAAGGGCCAAGTGGTGAAAGCGGTTATCGTGCGCACGCGCAAATCGCATCGACGCAGAGATGGCAGTCACATCCGCTTCGACACCAACTCGGCCGTGTTGGTCAACGACGCCGGTGAGCCCGTCGGCACCCGCGTCTTTGGGCCGGTTGCCCGCGAGTTGCGTGAGAAGCGCTTTATGAAGATCGTGTCTCTGGCGCCCGAGGTGCTGTAATGCAGAAGGTCAAGATCAAGAGGAACGACGAGGTGCTGGTGCTTCAGGGCCGGGACCGTGGGGTCAGAGGGAAGGTACTCAAGGTCTTCCCGGCTGATGGTACGGCCATCGTCGAGCGCATCAACATGGTCAAGCGGCATACGCGGCCGAATCCCTCCAAGCAGATCCAGGGAGGGATTCTGGAACGGGAGGCTCCGATTCGTCTGTCCAACCTCAAGCTGGTCTGCCCCGAGTGCGGCCGCCCGTCGCGTGTCGCAAGAAAGCGGCTGGAGGACGGCAGCGGTGTCCGGGTGTGCAAGGCCTGTGGCGCCACATTCAACTAAGAGTCTTGGAAAGTTTGTGATGGCAAAGAAGGAAAAAGCTGACAGCGCGGGCAAGAAACCCGCCGAGAAGGCCACCCCAAAGGGTGGCGGGGTCCCGTACATGCCGCGGTTGCGCCAACGCTATACGCAAGATATCGCGCCCAAGATGCGCAAGGAGTTCGGTATCGAGAACGTAATGGCGGTTGCCCGGCTGGAGAAGATCGTGCTCAACATGGGGATGGGAGAGGCGATCCAGAACATCAAGATTCTGGATGCCGCCACCGAAGAGCTGGGGCAGATTGCCGGCCAGCACGCGACAGTGACTCGCGCCAGAAGATCCATCGCCGCCTTCAAGCTTCGGGAAGGAATGCCCATCGGCTGTCGCGTGACCCTACGAGGTCAGCGCATGTGGACTTTTCTGGATCGCCTCATTGCGACAGCCTTGCCTCGCGTACGAGATTTTCGGGGTGTTCCCACCGGCAGCTTCGATGGGCGCGGCAACTACACACTGGGTATCCAAGACCACCTGGTCTTTCCCGATTTGGACTACAACAAGGTGGACAAGTCGAAGGGACTGAACGTTTCCATCGTTACAACCGCCGAGAACGATGAGCAGGCCTTCTATCTGCTACGAGAGCTTGGCATTCCTTTCGCCCGGCGGCAGGGCAGCTAGGGAAGTCGAGAGAGGAGAATCGCAGTGGCAAAAACGGCAAAGATGGCGCAGATGGACAAGAGCCCGAAGTTCTCGGTTCGTAAGCGCAACCGCTGTCGGCGGTGTGGGCGGCCGAGGGGGTATTACCGCAAGTTCGGCCTGTGTCGGATCTGTTTTCGTAATCTCGCCCTCGCAGGGTATCTGCCTGGCGTGATCAAGGCGAGCTGGTAGGAGAAAGAGCTGATGAGCATGACCGACCCGGTGTCAGATCTGATTACACGGATTCGCAACGCACATACTGCAAAGCACGATCGTCTCGACGTGCCCGCATCCGAGCTCAAGATGGAGATCTGCAAAGTGTTGAAGGAGCAGGGATTCATCGAAAAGTTCCAGTTGGAAGAGGCCGGGCCGGTGAAGAAGAATATTCGGATCTTCTTGCGCTACACCGAGAACGGTGAGCCGTTGATTCGAAAGGTCCGGCGTGTCAGCAAGCCCGGCAGGAGGGTCTACCGGCGGGCTGACGACATTCAACCGGTGCTCAACGGACTAGGCGTGGGTATCGTTTCGACTTCCAAAGGCTTGCTGACCGATGCGCAGGCGCGTAAGCACCGCGTCGGTGGCGAGATCCTCTGCGAGATTTGGTAGGAGAGCTTTTCGATGTCACGTGTAGGAAGAGAGCCCATTCCGGTACCCAAGGGGGCGACGGTCAAGATTGAAGATGGGGTCTTCGTCGCCGAAGGGCCCAAGGGGAAGGTTACCCAGGCACTGCTGGACGGGATCCCGGTGAAGATCGACAACGGCGTCGTCGAAGTCTCGCGAGACAGTGAGAGCGGAGAGATGCGCTCGAAGCACGGTCTGATGCGGGCACTCTTGGCAAATGCGGTTCACGGGGTCGCCGAGGGTTTCACCAAAGAGCTCGAGATTCACGGTGTCGGCTATCGGGCGGAGTTGAAAGGTAATGAGATCCATCTTGCGCTGGGCTACTCTCATCCCGTCGTCTACAAGGTGCCGGAGGGAATCCAGGTCGAGGTGGAGGAGAAGGCGGGTCGGATCAAGGTTCTGGGAGCCGACCGGCAGCAGGTTGGCCAGGTGGCGGCGGAGATTCGCAGCCTGCGCAAGCCAGAGCCCTACAAGGGCAAGGGAATCAAGTACCGTGACGAGGTCATCCATCGCAAGGTCGGTAAGGCCGGAGCGGCGGCGGGCGGAGCCAAGTAGCGGTTGCGAGAGGGAATCATGAGCAAAGCACAAAAGAAACGCGAGCGCCGAAGCCGGGCTCATATGAGAGTTCGAAAGTCGGTCTCAGGTACCAGCGAGCGTCCTCGTCTGGCGGTGTTCAAGAGTCTGAGATACGTCTATGCGCAGGTCATCGACGACACGAGCGGCAAGACGCTGGTGCAGGCAAACTCTCGCGAGGCGGCCGTAGTCGGCAAGGCAGGCGGCAGTGCCAAGACCAAGGCAGCGGCCCGCAAGGTGGGCGAGATCATTGCCGACCGGGCGAAAGGCCAAGGGATCGCGAAAGTGGTCTTCGACCGCGGTGGCTACGTCTACCACGGGAAGGTGAAAGAGATCGCCGAAGGCGCCCGGTCCAAGGGCCTGGAATTTTGATGAGGAGAGCAGCTTTGGCCAACAGATATGACAGCGAACCCGAATTCTTCGAACAGGTCATCAATATCAACCGTGTGACCAAGGTCGTGAAGGGTGGTAAGAACTTCTCTTTCACGGCTCTCGTGGTCATCGGCGATGGCAACGGCCGTGTCGGCTTCGGGTCTGGAAAGGCCAAAGAGGTTCCGAGCGCCATCCGTAAGGGGATCGATATCGCCAAGAAGAACCTGGTCTCCATCCCCATGACGGGGACGACGGTGCCTCACGAGGCCCTCGGTGAGTTCGGGTCGAGCCGAGTTCTGCTCAAACCGGCCTCTGAAGGGACCGGTGTGATCGCCGGCGGCGCGGTGCGGGCGGTCGTGGAGAGCGCCGGGTATCAGGACATCCTGACCAAATCTCTCGGCTCCAAGAATCCGAACAATGTGGTCAAAGCAACGATGGATGCTCTCAGCCAGATGAGGGATGAGAAGACGGTGCGTCGCGTCCGTGGCGTCGGTAGCGAAGAGGCAGCACACTGAGATCGAGTAGGAGCCATCGGGAGCTGAACATGGTAGCAAAGAAGACCATCAGGGTAAGACAGGTGCGTAGCGCCATTGGCCGACCACGCTCGCAGCGTGCTGTGCTCGGCAGCCTCGGCTTGCGCCGCATTCGGCACGAAGTGGAGCGAGAAGACACGCCTGCGGTTCGGGGAATGGTGGCCAAGATCCCACATCTGGTGGAAGTAGTCGAGGAGACGAAATGAAGCTGCACGATCTTTCACCGGCCAAGGGGAGCAAGCACGACAGGAAGCGTATCGGCCGCGGCCCCGGCTCCGGCACCGGCAAGACGGCGGGCAGAGGCCACAAGGGTCAGCGTTCACGTTCCGGCTTCAGCCGCCGCCTGGGCTTCGAGGGCGGCCAGATGCCGCTCGTCAGAAGGGTGCCCAAACGCGGTTTTACGAATATCTTCCGGCGCGAGTACGAGATCGTCAACGTGGCGACTTTGGCGGACCTCGAGGGAGAGGTCACACCCGAGGTGTTGGTCGAGAGGGGCTGGGCTCGAGCCGGCAAGCCGATCAAGATTCTGGGCGACGGTGAGCTGTCCAAGAAACTAAAGGTCCACGCGCACAAGTTCAGCAAGTCGGCCCGGGCCAAGATCGAGGCCGCAGGCGGCACCTGCGAGGTAATCGACTCGTGATCGATAGTTTCCGCAATATCTTCGCCATTCCCGAGCTGCGGAGGCGTTTGTTCTTCACTTTCGCCCTGCTGACGGTCTACCGGGTGGGGTGCAATATACCGACGCCGGGTATCGATCCGCAGGCCCTGGTGGAGTTCATGGAGTCGATGAAGGGTACGCTTCTCGGCTTTGTAAACACCTTCACCGGGGGTAGCTTGGAGAGAGTTGCGGTGTTTGCGCTGGGCATCATGCCCTACATCACTTCATCGATCATTCTCCAACTTTTGACCGTCGTCTGGCCCTATCTGGAGAGGCTGTCGAAGGAGGGCGAGCTCGGCCGGCGCAAGATCACCCAGTACACGCGGTACCTGACGATGGGTATCTCGATAATCCAATCGACGGGTATCGCCCTTTGGATCGAGAAGGTGACAACACCGGGCGGAGCGCCGCTGGTTGCCAATCCAGGCTGGGGCTTCCGGCTGATGACGGTGCTGACGCTGACGACGGGTACTGCGTTCGTCATGTGGCTGGGCGAGCAGATCACCGAGCGTGGCGTGGGTAACGGGATCTCTCTGATTATCTTTGCCGGTATCGTCGTCGGACTTCCCGGTGCCATCATCAATACCGTGACCAGCATCACCAGCGGCAGCATGTCGATCATCAAGGTCATCTTCCTGAGTGTATTCATGGTCTTCGTGGTGGCCTTCATCGTTTACATGGAACGAGCTCAGCGCCGCATTCCGGTGCAATACGCCAAGAGAGTGGTAGGGCGCAAGATCTACGGCGGGCAGAACACCTATCTTCCCCTGAGGGTCAACACCGGCGGGGTGATTCCGGTCATCTTTGCCAGCTCGGTGGTCATGATTCCGACCACGATCGCGGGTATGTTCCAGAATCAGTGGCTGCAAACGATCTCCGATTACATCTCTTGGGGCCAACCCATCTACTACCTGCTCTATGCAACGGCGATCATCTTCTTCAGTTATTTCTATGTCTCCATCATCTTCAATCCGGCCGATACCGCAGAGAATCTGCGCAAGTACGGCGGTTTTATCCCGGGGATCCGCTCGGGCAAGCGCACTTCGGAGTACATCGATCGCATCCTTACCCGTCTGACCCTCGTGGGTGCCCTCTATCTGGCATCGGTTTCGATCCTGCCCGAGTTCCTGCTGACTGGAGTGAAACTACAAGGACTTCCGGTTATCGGTCCGTCGATCGACGCGTTCTTGCCGGCCTGGTTTACACAGGGGATGGGCATCAACTTCTACTTTGGCGGCACTTCACTGCTGATCGTCGTCGGTGTGGCGATGGATACCGTCCAGCAGATCGAAAGCCAGCTGGTGATGCGCAACTATGAAGGGTTTATGAAGAAGGGGAGGATACGTGGACGCCGCTAGCTCCTCCTCGGCCGCCAAGCCCTCGTCGGCTCTGCGAATCGTGCTGCTGGGACCGCCGGGCTCAGGTAAGGGCACCCAGGCAAAGACACTTGCCGAGAGCCTCGGTGTGCCGGCGATCTCGACGGGTGAAATGCTGCGAGAAGCGGTGGCGGCCGCCTCGCCGTTGGGACAGAGGGTCAACGAGATCATGGCGGCGGGAGAGCTCGTCGACGACGAGACGATGGCCGATGTGGTACGAGACCGTTTGGCCAGCGACGATGCGCATCAGGGCTTTGTGCTGGACGGCTATCCCCGCACCCTGTCGCAGGCCGCTACCCTCCAGGAGGTCCTCGACCAGTCGGGCCACCGATTGGACGCTGTTGTCCAAATCGACGTTCCGGAAGGCGAGCTCGTGAACCGAGTACTGGGACGGCATCGCGCGGACGACACCGAGGAGGTCATTCTCCAGCGTCTGGCGGTCTATCATGAGCAGACCGAGCCGCTGGTCGCCTACTACCGGGAGCGCAGCCTGCTGCGCGACATCGATGGGCATCAGTCGATAGAGGATGTTTCGAATAGCATCCGTGATGCTCTGGTGGGAGAAGGTTGATGGTGCTCAAGACCAACGGTGAGATCGATTTGATGGACGAGGCCAATCGGATCGTCCACCGGGTGCTCGACGGTATCGCGGAGCAGGTGCGGCCGGGAGTGACGACCCGCGAGCTGGATCGCTGGGCCGAGGCGACGATTCGAGACGCTGGAGCTGTCCCGGCTTTTCTGGACTACCGTGGTTACCCGGCGACACTCTGCACTTCGATCAACGATGTCATCGTCCACGGCATCCCCGATGAGCGGCCACTGGCCGAGGGAGATATCGTGGGAGTCGACTGCGGGGTGCTCTACAAGGGCTACTATGGCGATGCCGCACGCACTTTTGCAGTGAATGAGGTCGGTGATCAGGCGCGAAGGCTGATGGACGTCACTCGCGATTCTCTAAGCCTGGCAGTGGATCAACTGCAACCTGGGAATCGGCTGTCCGATATCGGACATGCGGTGCAGGCCTACGTCGAGAAACACGGGTTTTCGGTGGTGCGTGAGTTTGTTGGTCATGGCATCGGCACATCGTTGCACGAGGATCCGCAGGTACCAAACTTCGGCGACGCGGGGTATGGGCCCCGACTGAAGCCGGGTCTGGTTCTGGCAATCGAGCCGATGGTCAATGTCGGCGACAGCGGTGTCAAAGTCGACGCCGACGGCTGGACGGCAAGGACCGCCGACGGCAAGCTGTCGGCGCATTTCGAGTACTCCGTTGCGGTCACCGAGTCGGGGCCGAGGATTCTTGGGCAGGCCTGAAGCGAGGGGATATTTTGGCGAAAGAGGAAGCAATCGAAGTCGAGGCGACCGTTGTCGAGCCGCTACCAAACGCCATGTTCCGCGTGGAGTTGGAGAACGGCCACAAAGTCCTCGCCCACGTCTCCGGAAAAATGCGCAAGCACTTTATCCGCATTCTTCCGGGAGACAAGGTCAAGGTGGAGTTGTCTCCCTACGACTTGAGCCGCGGCCGCATCGTCTACAGGTTGAGATAAGGGTAGTGATATGAAAGTTCGTTCATCAGTAAAGAGAATGTGTCCCAAGTGCAAGATCGTCCGCCGACATGGCGTGGTGCGGGTGATCTGTGAGAATCCGAAACACAAGCAGCGCCAGGGGTAGAGAGAAACGATGGCTCGAATTGCGGGGGTGGACCTTCCCCAGAACAAACAGGTCTGGGTCGGATTGACCTACATCTACGGCATCGGGCGGGCCCGGGCGCGAGCGATCCTGGAGCAATCCAAGGTAGGGGAGTCGACCAGGGTCAAGGATCTCACCGAGGACGAGACGCGGCGGATCCGCCAGGTCATTCAAGACGAGGGTCGGGTCGAAGGTGATCTGCGCAAGGAAATCGGTCAGAACATCCGTCGGCTGATGGAGATTGGTAGCTATCGGGGTGTTCGTCATCGACGGAGTCTGCCGGTACGAGGACAGCGGACACACACCAACAGTCGCACCCGCAAGGGCCCGCGAAGAGGGGCCATCGCAGGCAAGAAGCAGGTCAAGAAGTAGCAGATTGGGGATATAGAAAATGGCAAAGCCACAATCAGGCGGCAAAGACCGCAAGAAAAAAGAGAAGCGGATCGTCCCCCACGGGATCGCCCACATCCAGGCGACGTTCAACAACACGCTGATCACGATCGCCGATCCCGAGGGCAACGTGGTCAGCTGGTCGTCGGCCGGCCGCATCGGCTTCAAGGGGTCCCGCAAGGGGACGCCGTTCGCGGCGCAGGTGGCCGGTCAGAACGCGGCCCACGGGGCCAGGGATGTGGGGATGCGGAGTGTCGAGGTACAGGTCACGGGTCCGGGTGGAGGGAGAGAGTCCGCCATTCGGGCACTCGGCTCCTCGGGACTGTCCATCAAGTCGATTCGGGACGTGACACCGATACCACACAACGGCTGTAGACCCCGGAAGCGGCGCCGCGTCTAAGGCAATCACCGCGGATTAAAGAATTAGTTATCCATAAGACGACGGATCGACATAGATAAGGAGATTTAGGAAGTGGCACGTTATACAGGTCCCGTATGCCGGCTTTGTCGCCGGGAGCGGATGAAGCTCTTCCTCAAAGGGGATCGTTGCTTCAAGGAGAAGTGTGCGATCGAGCGACGCGGCTACCCGCCTGGTCAGCATGGCCAACGGCGTGGCCGCCGAAGCCTCGGCTACGGTCCACAGCTGAGGGAGAAGCAGAAGGTCAAGCGTATATATGGTGTTCTGGAGAAGCAGTTTCGCAACTACTTCAAGGACGCCGAGAAGAAGAGGGGGGTCACGGGTGACAACCTTCTTATTAGCCTGGAACGGCGTTTGGACAATGCCGTTTATAGCCTTGGGTTCGCATCATCACGAGCACAGGCTCGGCAGCTGGTGCGGCACGGACACGTTGTGATCGATGGGCAGAAGACGACGATCCCGTCGTATCAGGTGAAAACCGGCCAGCAGATCTCCATCAAGCAGAGCAGTCGCAAGAACGAATTCGTCCGCGCCAGCGTGGAGACTGCCCGTGGACGTGGAATTCCCAACTGGCTCGACCTGGATCCTGAGAACTTTGTCGGCAAGGTGACGGCCATGCCGACACGCGACGACATCAAGAATCCCATCGAAGAGCAGCTGATCGTCGAGCTCTACAGTCGTTAGAGCGGATGCTCGAAGCCTGCTGACATACAAGTACGAGGAGTGACCATGCTTTGGAAGGGATTTCAGCGCCCGAAGCGCATCGAGGTGGATGGCGACTCGCTGTCCACGACCTATGGCAAGTTCATCGCTCGACCTTTCGAGCGTGGGTTCGCCACCACCATCGGTAACGCCCTACGGCGCAGCCTGCTGTCCTCCATCGAGGGCGCAGCCATAACAGCGGTTCAAGTCGAGGGCATTCTGCACGAGTTCTCCTCGATCCCGGGTGTCGTCGAGGACATGACCGACATCATCCTGAATCTCAAGGAGATTCCGATTCGACTGCACTCCGAAGAGCCGAAGTTCCTCAGTCTCGAGGTCTCCGGTCCGGCCGAGGTGAAGGCCGGGGATTTTACCGGCGATCCGCAGGTCGAGATATGCGACCCGGATGTCCACATCGCCTCGGTGAACGAAGAGGGAAAGCTAAAGCTGCAGGTGGAGGTGGCGCCGGGACGCGGCTATGTGAGCGCCGAGAAGAATTTCGACGAGACCATGGGCTTGGGTTGGATCCCGGTCGACTCGGTGCACAGCCCGATCAAGCGGGTGAACTACAGGGTCGAGTCCGAGCGAGTCGGTCGGGCGACCGACTACGAGCGGCTGATCCTGGATGTCTGGACCAACGGCACTATCTCGCCGGAAGAGGCCGTTTCAATGGCCTCGACCCTGCTGCGGGACCACCTGACCATCTTCATCGAGTCCGAAGAGAGCATGGTGGAAGAGATTGTTGATGCGGACGCCGAGGAGACCTCCGGGATCGATGCCATCCTGGGCCGGACAATCGACGAGTTGGACCTGTCCGTGAGGTCGGCCAACTGCCTGAAGAACGCCAATATCCATTCCCTACGCGATCTCGTTCGCAGGTCCGAGAAAGAGATGCTCGAGACCAAGAACTTCGGTCGCAAGTCTCTGGAAGAGGTGCTAGAGCTTCTCAGCAGCATGGGTCTGCGTTTGGGTATGGACGTCCCCGGGCAGGCACTCAGCGACAGTAGCGGGTTGGCGATCTCGTAGCTAGTTCTCGGAGAGAAGATCATGCGACACAAAGTCAAGGGCCGCAAGCTCGGGCGCACCAGCGCCCACCGCAAGGCGATGTTCAGGAACCAGCTTGCCTCCCTGGTGGAGAATGAGCGCATCAGGACGACCTTGCCAAAGGCCAAGGAGCTGCGCCCGATTGCTGAAAAGATAGTGACTCAGGGCAAGAAGGACACGCTTCACGCCCGACGACAGGTGAATCGCTGGCTGCCCCGCCGTGATCTGGTGAAGAAGGTTTTCGACGAGATCGCGCCGAGATTTGGGGAACGACCAGGCGGCTACCTGCGCATCGTCAAACTGGGTCCTCGCCAGGGCGACGGAGCAGAGATGGCGCTGGTGGAGTTTGTCGAGCTGGGGGAGTCGGTAACCGCCGAGTCCGACAAGAAGAAGAGCTGATAGACGACTCCAAGCGACTCACCAACAACGTATGCAAGAAAAACGACCGGCCAGCTGGCCGGTCGTTTTGCATTGGCAACTCTGCTGTCGCAGGCTAGTGCTCGTCTTCCTTCTTCTGCTGAGCCTCGGTGATGATCTTCTCTTGGATCTGCCTCGGCACCTCGTCGTAGTGCGAGATCTCCATATGAAAGCTGGAGCGGCCCTGGGTCATCGCCCTCAGCGCCGGCGCATAGTCCAGCATCTCCGACATCGGTACCACCGCACTGACGACCTGAGCGCCGCTACTTTTGGTTTCCATCCCTTGCGGTCGACCTCGGCGCTGGGAGAGGTCACCCATGATGTCGCCCATGAACTCTTCGGTGGTCGTGATCTCCACCTTCATGATGGGCTCCAGAATAGTTGCTTTGGCCTGGGTCATGGCGTCCTTGAAGGCGAGGGAGCCGGCGATCTTGAAGGCCATCTCGGACGAGTCGACCTGGTGGAACTGCCCGTCCTGCAGCCGCACCCGGAATCCGACGACCTTGAAACCGGCCAAAAAGCCACGTTTGCGCGCCTCTTGGATACCCTTTTGAACAGCCGGGCGGAAGCCCTGGGGGATGGAACCGCCAAAGATCTCGTCGACAAAGTCGAACTCCTCGCCGTTGGTCAACGGCTCGATCTGGATCCTACAGTCGGCGAATTGGCCGCGTCCACCGGTCTGTTTCTTGTGGCGTCCATGTCCCGAAGCCGTCTTGCGGATAGTCTCTCGATACGGGACCTTTGGAGGGTGGAGGATCACCTCGACATGGAATCGCTGCTTGAGCTTGGCAATCGCGATCTCGACGTGTAATTGGCCGCTTCCGGAGAGGAGAAATTCGCCCGTCTCGGGGTCCCGTCCGGCATGGAGGCTCGGGTCCTCTTCGATGAGTCGGGTGAGGGCCTCGCCGATCTTCTCATCGTCGCCCTTGGTCTTGGGCTCGATGGCGAAGGCAATGGCGGGTTCTGCCTCCTCGAGCCAGCCGAGCTTGACGGGGCGGCTCTTGTCGCAAAGCGTCTGTCCAGTGGAAGCGAGCTTCAACTTGGCCACTCCACCGATGTCGCCGGTAACCAGCTTGTCGACCTGCGAGCCCTGCTTGCCCTGCATGACCATCAGGTGACCGACTTTCTCGTCCTTCTCCTGCTGGGCATTCCAGGCCGAGCTGTCGGATGGGAGGGTTCCACTCACCACTCGCAACAGCGAAATCTTGCCGGTGAACGGGTCGCTCAAGGTCTTGAACACCAGCGCACTGACAGGCTGGTCGGGCGAGCACTCGACGGTGACGGGATCTCCGCCGACGTTGGTGGCGGGAAAGTCCGGACGGTCGACGGGCGAAGGGAGCAGCTCGGAGATAGCGTCCAGGAGCGTCGAGTTGCCGATGCCGTGAGCAGACGAACCGATCGTAACCGGGAAGAGCTTGCGCTCACGAACGGCATGCCTGAGTCCGGCCACCAGATCGTCTTGCGGCAGAGTGCCTTCCTCGAAGAACTCTTCGATTAACGCGTCGTCGGTCTCGGCCACCGCCTCGACCAGAGTGCTCCGCCATGTTGCGACCTCCTCCTTCATCTCCTCGGGGATCTCTCCCACCTTGCCCTTGCCGTTCCCGTCTTTGGCAAAGAGCACGGCCTGGTCGTGGATCAGGTCGACTATGCCCTCGAAATCGTGCGCCTTGCCGATGGGCAGGTGAATGGCGACCACTTCGCGGCCAAAGGCCTCTTGGAGTTGGTCCAGGTCTCCCTGAAGCTCGGCCCGTTCCTGGTCCATCTTGTTGAGATGAATGAGGACCGGGAGCTCGATCTCCTTGGCAAAGGACCACACCTTCTCGGTTGTCACTTCGACGCCCGCGGAGGCGCTGACACAGAGGACCGCGGCATCGGCGGCTCGCATGGCGCTGCTGGTTTCGGCGAAAAAGATACCGTAGCCCGGGCAGTCGAGAACGTTGATCTTGTTCTGGTTCCACGGCACAAAGCACGTGGCCAAACCGATGGAGATGCCGCGCTCGACCTCTTCGGGATCGAAGTCGGTGGTGGTGTTCCCATCCTCGACTCGATTCAACCGGTTGACGACCCCTCCGGTGTAGAGCAGAGCGCTCGCAAGTGTGGTCTTGCCGGTGTCGTTGTGCCCGGTCAGTGCAATGTTGCGGATATTTTCGGGGCTGTCCACCTGCATTCTCTTGGCCTCCTTTTGACAGCAACGAAGCGAAACTATACCACACGGCGGAGCCCGAGGAGGGGCTCTGGGCGGCACTGTAAACCATTTAGAAACAACAACTTATGACTCAGTCACGGCGGTCGCTCGGCGTCGGCGTCGGCGGCTGGTCGGACTCGACTTCGAGTGCCGTCCGCACCCTGGTCGAACCCAGCGGGCCAAGCTGTGCTGTGAGCTCCGTTGCCGGTCCCACGGCCGCGATCGCGAGGCGGTCCGGGTGGAGATATTTTCGCGCCACTTCCCCGATCTGCCTGCTGTCGACCTGACCGATCTCGTCGTGGAGAGTGGTGTGATAGTCGTCGGGAAGCGAGAAGACGGCGAGGTCACCAAGCTGTGAGGAGATGCCATCGAGCCGCTGGAGAGAGTAGGGGAAGACACCGAGCAGATAGCCCTTGGTCTCGTCCAGTTCGGTCTGGCTGACCGGCTCCTCACGGATACGTTCGAGCTCAGCTCGGATCTCGGTGACGGCCCTGCCCACCGTCTCGGTGGCTACCGCCGTCGACACGACGAAGGGTCCGGGACCGAGTCGCTCGGCGAATGTGCTGTGGGCACCGTAGGTAAAGCCGTGGCGCTCGCGCAGATTGAGGTTGATCCGGCTGGTGAATTTGCCGCCAAGCAGCGAATTGAGGATCTGCAGCGGAGCATAGTCGGCGGCGCTTCTCGGTGGTCCTTCGTGACCGAGGCGCAACTCGGTCTGGACCGCATCGGGTCGATCGACGATCTCGATTGTGGGTTCTGATCGCGGGGCCGGGGAAAGATCAATGGAGCCAACTCGAGTGGAGCCGCTCCATCCGGACAACGCCGTCTCAGCCGACGCCTGAATCTGCGACAGATCGAAATCTCCCACCGCAATCAGGACCGCGTCCGCCGGGCCATAGTGGTGCCGGTGAAAAGCGAGAATGTCGTCGCGGGTAATAGAGGCGACCGTCTGGGTGCTTCCCAGCAGAGAAAAACCGTAGGGAGTGGTGCCATAAATGAGTCGCAGGAGGGCGTTAGAGGCCTGGGAGGCCGGCTGGGCGAGGCGACGCTGAAGCTCGGCCTGTCGCTGACGCTGCAAGCGAGCTACCTCTGCGGGCGGGAAGTTGGCCAGGGTAGCGACCTCCGCCAACAGTTGGAGCCCGTCCTGGAGGTGTTTGGAGAGCATCCCGGTGCTGACGTGAGCCACGTCCCAGTCGGCGCCGCTGGCTAGATAGCCACCAAGCTTCTCGACCCTGGCGGCGAGCTCGAGCGCCGAGGAGTCCCTGGTGCCCTCGTCGAGGAGCCCTGCAGTCAGGGTGGCCAGCCCCGCACGAGCCTGAGGATCCTGCTGCCCGCCGCCCCCGCGGCTGATCAGCTCCAGCTGCGCCAGCGGGCTCCGGCGGATCGGTGCGGCGTAGATCTCGAGGCCGTTGCTCAGCCGGGAGCGCTCGAACGAGGGGAAACTGACCCGGCGTGGCGGGCCGGGTTCGGGCGGGTTCGAGCGATCGACTATGGACGTCAGTAGCTACTCCTTGGGTACAACGTGGAGTGCAACCCGGTTGTCGGGCCTCAGCCGGGTGCGGCCGAAACGGGCTAGCTCTTCGCTTGTCAGCTTCTCGTAGCTCTCCATCTCGTTGGCGAGGCGAGATGGATCCGAGAAATAGGTGGTGTAGAGCGACAGGAGGTCGGCTCTCTGCTCGACAGCCTGTAGCCCATCGTGGTGGGCGGTGAGCAGTTGGTTGCGGGCGCGCTCCAACTCCTCCTGCGGGAAACCGTCGGCGGTCCTCTCGAGGTGCCCGGTGATGATCTTCTCGACCTCCTGCGGCTCGATGTCGGGCTTGGCCGTGGCGACAACCATGAAAGTGGAACCGATCTCCAGGGGCAGGACGAAAGCCGCAACGTCCTGGGCCAGCTCGCGGGTGTAGACGAGATCTTGGTACAGCGGACTCGACTTGCCGCCGGCGAGCGCGGTGGACAGCAGATCTGCCGCGTACCATTCCGGCTCTCCAAAAGGTGGCGCCGGGAAGGCCAGGTAGATCCGCGCCAGTTGTACATCGTCGTGCAGGATCTCGCGGCGCTCTGCTGACAGATCGACGGGCTCGGCGGTCACCCTGTCGAGGCCGCCGCCGCGTGGAAACTCGCCGAAATATCGCTCGATCGCCGCCAGGGCCTCGACCGGCTGGACATCGCCCACCATACTGAGCACTGCATTGTCGGGCACGTAGTAGGTGCGGAAGAACTCCTCGACTTCCTCGAGAGTGGCCGCCGCAATGTCCTCCATATAGCCGATCACCGGCCAGTGATAGGGATGGCCCGGTGGATAGAGCAGCTCGTGGATCCTCTCCATCGCTCGTCCATAGGGCTGATTGTCGACACGCTGCCGCCGCTCGTTCATCACCACTTCGCGTTGCTTCTCGAGCTTGCTCCCATCGAGGGCCGGGAGTAGATAGCCCATGCGGTCGGCCTCGAGCCACAAGCCCAGCTCCATCTGATTGGCCGGCAGGGTCTCGTAGTAGTTGGTCCGGTCGTACCAGGTTGAGCCGTTGGCCACCCCACCGACCTGTTGCACGTACCGAAAGTGATCATTGGTACCCACGTGCTCGCTGCCTTGAAACAGCATGTGCTCGAAGAGATGGGCAAAGCCCGTGCGGCCTGGACGCTCGTTCTTCGACCCGACGTGGTACCAGAGATTGATGGCCACCAGCGGCAGAGTCGAGTCGGGCTGCAGGACTACCCGGAGACCGTTGTCGAGGATGTGCTCCTCGATCGGTAGGCTAGAGGGGCAATGATCGACAGTGCTCATAATCGGCCTGCG
This sequence comes from Thermoanaerobaculia bacterium, assembly GCA_049678185.1. Lineage (GTDB taxonomy): Bacteria > Acidobacteriota > Thermoanaerobaculia > Multivoradales > JAHEKO01 > M0029. The sequence continues at coordinate 34,766 of JBAUDS010000054.1, read as the reverse complement.
TGGCGAGTGATGTCGTCAAGGCGATGATCGTCTGGCCAGGACGTACTCCTGCATGCCGTTGCGCAGCAGGAACGAAGTCTCCACGACGAAGGCGGGCAGGTGACGCTTGAGATCGGGCTCGCGGTAATGAGGGCTCGGACGCGTCGCGGTAGACCGGTTGTCGTAGGCCAGTGTGTCGATGTCGACAATGCCGAAGGAGATCGGTCGGTCGGGTAATTGGTGGTGATTCGATAGGAGGGCGAAGAGCAGACCTTTTGGGTTGCAGAGAGCCGCCAGATGGCGCCCGGCCGTCTCCATCTCTTCAGGCTCCAGATAGTTCAGCAGATCCCAGGCCAGAATGATGTCGAAGGGTGCCTGATCGCGTGACGGAAGATCCTGTTGAAGTCGGCGGCTCAGAGCGCCGCCGCCCAGCCCCAGACTGCTTCGCCCGGGGCCAAAAGCCTGAAAAAGATCCGCGATGAAGAGCTTGCAGGAGTACTGGGTGAAGAACTCCACGTTGGCTCCGACTGCCGGACCCAGGTCGAGGATCTTCGACCACCGAGTCTCATCGAGATGTCCAAGCAGATACTTGAGAGCCAGGCTAGGGCTCTCGGTCGTGCCAGGATCTGAGGGATTGAATCTCTTGGGCTCTTGGATTGGCTTCTGTTCGGGCACCTGAATCAGGGTCGGCGTGAGTCGCCTTGGGAGCCTTTCTGAGCATCGCCGGCTTCCGCGGGTCTACCGGAGATACCTTCCCTTTTGACCTCCTGTTTGTGGGCCGCAGCGGGCGCGCCCGCCTGGGCCCCGGCAGGACGCGAGGTATCTTTCCGGGGCTCCATGTCGATGGAGCCCTTGAACTGAGAGCCGTTCTCCAATGTCACCCGCGGTGCGACGAGATTGCCCTCCACGTTGCCGGAGGCTCGAATGATGATCTCTTTCTCGCCGTAGAGATTGCCACGCACCTTGCCGTCGACGTGGATGCTGCTGCCGTGGACGTCGGCTTTGACGCGGCCGCTCTTGCCAATGGTTACGGTGTTCTTCTTGAGGATGATCTTGCCCTCTACCCGTCCTTCGACGAGAAGATCCTCCTCTCCCGATAGATCGCCCTTGATGTCGATCGACGATCCGATGGTGGCGCGCGAGCCGCGCGGTTCAGGGTGTGGGGCAGCGGGTTTGTTCATGATGGGTTGTTGAGGCGTGGGCTCGGGCTCGTTTTTTTTCCACACGATGTTGTGCCTCCTGTGGGGTCTGCTCGGAGCTAGGACCTGACAAGGTATTGAAGGCAATGGGGAAAGTCAAGCCATTGACTTACGCTTTGTTTACGCTATAGGATGGCTGGCAATGGCCAGCTTCCTCACCCAGCGCCAAAAACAGATCCTCGAATTCATCGAGAGTTTCATGGCGGAGCACGGCGTGGCACCGACGCTGCGCGAGATTTGCGAGCGCTTTGGTTACTCGTCGTACGGCACTGTTCACAAGCATCTCAAGCTGCTGCAGCAGAAGGGCTATCTGCGCCGCCATTGGAACCAGAAGCGGGGTCTCGAGCTGGCAGGTGGGGAAGAAGGACCCGCCAGGGTGGAGCTTCCGTTCTTCGGTCTGATCGCCGCCGGTCGACCGATCGAGGCGCTACCTGGCGACGATTCGGTCGGCGTCCCCGACCACCTGCTCGGTGGGCGCTTGCAGGACCACTATGTGCTGAAGGTTGTTGGTGATTCCATGATCGACGAGGGAATCCACGACGGCGATCTGGTCGTGGTATTGAGACGGGACGAGGCGCGGACCGGAGAAATGGTGGTGGCCCTGGTGGGGAGCGAGGCGACGCTCAAGCGGTACTATCCGGAAGGTCGAACGATCCGGCTGCAGCCGGCCAACACGCGCATGAAACCGATCCTGGTTCCTGCCGGCGACCTCAAGGTGCAAGGTGTGGTGGTCGGTCTCATGAGACGGTTCTAGCCGAGCACCAGCCCTTTTTTTCGGTCTTCGATCCAATTTGGCAGTGATCTTTTTCGCCTCGGGAGGCCGGGTCGTTCCTGTACAATCAGGCCCGCATGAAGTTGAGCCAACTCCTCAAGTTGATGACGGAAAAGGGGGCGTCGGACCTCCACGTCAAGCCGATGCGACCGCCACTGCTGCGGATTCACGGCAAGCTCGTGCCTCTCAAGTTCGATCCCCTGAAGCCGGATGAGATCAAGGAGATGCTGCTGCCCATGCTGAGTCCGCAGCAGAAGGCAAAGCTCGAGGAGAAGCTCTCCATCGATCTCGGTTACGGCGTGCAGGGCCTGGCCCGCTTTCGCGGCAATATCTATGTACAGCGCGGCACACTCGCAGCTGCTTTCAGAAGGGTTCCCTACGACATCATGTCGATCGAAGACTGGGAGCTGCCTTCGGTACTGGAAGAGCTGTGCGCTTTGCCGATGGGGCTGGTGTTGGTGACCGGTCCAACGGGGAGCGGTAAGTCTACGACCCTGGCGGCGATGATCAATCGGGTCGTCAAGACGCGACCGGATCATGTCATCACTATCGAGGATCCCATCGAGTTTCTTTTCAGTGACGACCTCTCTTCGGTGGCGCAGCGTGAAGTCGGTATGGACACCATCAGCTTCACCGAGGCCCTACGCAATGCCATGCGCCAGGACCCCGATGTCATCATGGTGGGGGAGATGCGGGATCCCGAAACGATCTCAACCGTGCTCACCGCCGCCGAGACCGGGCATCTGGTGTTCTCCACCCTCCACACCAATAGTGCGATGCAGACCATCGACCGTATTCTCGACAGCTTTGCCTCCGAGCACCAGAAGCAGGTCCGGCTACAGATGGCTCAGGTGCTCAAGGGCGTGGTCTCGATGCAGCTTCTGGAGCGAGCCGATGGGACCGGTCTGGTTGCGGCGCAGGAGATCATGCGAGCGACGCCGCGGATCTCTGCCCTCATCGAGAAGGGAGAGACCAACAAGCTGCTGGAAGAGGTGGAGTCGTCGGTCACCTACTACCGCATGCAGACGATGAATCAATCGCTGCTGGCCCTGTTGGTTCACACCACGATCACTTACGACGAGGCGATGCGGGCGACATCCGATCCCGAAGACCTGTCTCTCAAACTACGCAAGATGTTCCCCACCATCGAGGAACGAGGAGGCGATATGAGCCCGTCGAACTCGGATTTCTCTCAGATTCTCGAGCTACAGCAGTTCAAGAAGATGTACGAGGAGCAAGAGGAGAAGACCAAGATCCGGATCTCCGACAAGGACGCTACGATCTCGAACCTGCAGCAACTGCTGAGCGAAAAGGAACAGCATATCGAGCAGATAAACTCCCAGCTGGCCGAGATGGACGGCCAGTCGGAGAACATCCGTTCTCAGCACAGCCGTCTTCGTCAGGAGGCTCAGGAGAAGATCGACAAGCTCACCGACCGGATTCGCGAGCTGAATCAAAAACTGCTGGAGACCAAGGGCTCGGCGTAGGCCCGGACGACCGCCTAGTCTTCAGAAACCGGATCTTCTGAGGCTGCCCCCAACGCCAGAATTGTTCTTTCGGCAGCGCCGCGAGACGAGATCCGATCCTCGATCTGCAGCCGGCGGAGCTTGCTTGCGATCTCCCCCACCCGGGGACCCGGCGGTATGTCGAGAAGCTCCTGGATCTCGGTACCCGAGAGCAGCGGAGCGGGGGCGAAGATCTCGTGCCCTTGCTCCGCGGCGAGGCGCACGAGATCGGTGACGACCCGGCTCCATCGACCCTCGTCCATCGGTTCCTCACCCCGGGTCCCGAGATAGCAGACGAGAGTCGGCCACAGCTCGCCCATCTCGTGGAGCAGCCATCTCTGTGGGCCCTCCTCCAGTGGCAGATCCTGCCGGCGCAACAGAAGCGCGATCCGTTGGGCGTCGCGCTTCGAGATGTAACCGGCGGCCTGAAACTCCTGTAGCAGGTCGTCCCCGTTGCGTCCCTGCGCGCGGGAGGCGGTGTCGAAAAGCACGGCCATGCGACCGGTGAAGGGATCTTGGTGGAAGGGGGACTCGGGCGCCATCCGTTCGAGCCATCGACTCGATCGGCTAAATCGATCGAGAGCCGCACTGGCGGCCGTCGACTCTCGAGAGGCTGGTGACCGGCCGCTCCACAGCGTGGGGTAGACCCCCAGTCGCTCGAGGATTCTGAACGATTCATCGCCGCCCGCGTGACTGAAAAGGAGACGCAGCTCTTCGCGGATCCTCTCCGGCGCGACACTATCCAGCTGTGGCGCGGCCCGCTGTGCGAGCTCGAGCGTCTGGCGGTCGACCGTAAAGCCGGCCAGCTGGCCGGCGAACCTCGCCAATCGCAACACCCGGAGAGGATCGCCGGTGAAGGAGAGCTCGGTGGTGGCGCGCAGCCGCCGCGCCGCCAGGTCGTCGAGTCCGCCGTAGGGATCGACCACCTCCGGGTCGTGGAGATCCAGGGCAAAGGAGTTCACGGTGAAGTCCCGCCGTGCGAGATCGGCGGTCAACGACTGCTGCTCCCGGTCCCAGAGATCGAGGACGACCTCCGTCGCCACGATCCTGAAGGCGGCGAAACGGTCACCACCGAGAAGCACCAGACGTGCTCCGAGCTCGGTGGCGATCCTCTCGGCAACGCCTTTTCCGTCTCTCTCGACGATGACGTCGAGGTCCCGAGAGGGTGTGCCCAGAAGGAAGTCCCGCAAGACGCCACCGACGAGATGACAAGGGATCGGACCCACCGCCGCCAGTAGAGTGGTGACCACCGGTCGCCGCAAGAGGGGTGCGAAGTGTTCGCCGGAGGGAGAGCTGTCCATGATGCCGCCAATCAGATCATAAGCTCCTGTGAAGTCCACGGTTGCTAAAAGGGGTCCCGAGACCCTAAAATTCCACTTCAAGGAATGGGTGTAACTACCGATCAACTAAGAAAAATCACGCTCCTGTCCGGACTGGTGTTTTGCCTGACGGCCGGCGGGGCGTGGTCCTCCACGCTCAGGGTTCAGCTGGCCGACGGCAGCGTCGCCGGTATCGACGAGGATCACGAGCTCTTCTTGGAGTCTCAGCCCGGTCCAGGCGAAGGTCTGCTGGCCTTCTCGCGTCGTTATTGCGGCGACACCGATACAGCCGCCAGAGCCATCTCTCAGGCCAACGCAGGGACCAGGCAGCTGCGCGCCGGAGTACGCTATCGCATTCCGTTTTCCATTCTCATCGACCCATACCGACTGCGGGTGGCCAGAGCTCTGTTCGAAGACGACCGGGCGGTGGGGCCGGGTTGGGAGCACCGCGTGCGGTCTTTTGGCGACGTGCAGCGGGAGAGCCTGTGGCGAATCTCAGAGTGGTTTACCGGCAGAGGCGAGAATTTCAGCGCTATCCGAGAGGCCAACAATCTCGCCGACGATCATGTGGTGCCGGGTCAGATTGTTCTCATACCGGCACAGTTGCTGCTGCCTGCCTTCCGCTCCGGCCTTCCACCTAGCTCCCCATACCATCTGGAATACGGTGAGGACGGTCGGGGCGATTATGTGCTCTACAGATTGAAAGCGGGAGAGGCCCTCTATTCGAGTGTGATCGTCCGCTTCACCGGTCGCGTTTTTGCGGAAGACGTCAACGCCTTGGCCGACGAGGTGGCCGAACGCAGCGGTATCGAGGACGTCACCGATATTCCGGTCGACTTTGGCGTCAAGGTGCCGCTCGAGTTTCTGCTGCCCGAGTATCTGCCCTCGGGACACCCACGCCGCAATGAGTACGAGGAGGGGCTACTGGCAAGCGCCCGCTTCAGCAACCAGGTCAGAACCAGCAGTCTCAAGGGGGTCACCCTCATTCTGGATGCGGGACATGGAGGCAACGATGTGGGCGCCTCGCTGTCGGGAGTCTGGGAGAGCCTCTATGTCTACGACATCATGGTCCGGACCAAGCAGCTGCTCGAATCCACTACCGCTGCCAAAGTAGTAGCCACTACCATGGAGGGCAGCACCCACCTGGTCGCGGACCGCGATCAACTGCCCTACACCAAGAAGCACCGGGTGCTGACGACGCCCAATTACACGATCGAGGACTCGAGGGTCGGAGTTCACCTGCGATGGTACTTGTCGAACAGTGTCTTTCGGCAGGCGGTGAAACAGGGTGGTGATGCGGAGAAGGTGGTCTTCATCTCGATCCACGCCGACTCACTCCATCCTTCGCTGCGCGGAGCGATGGCCTATATACCGGGGGCCAAGTATCGTGGCGGCACCTACGGCAAAGGCGGCACCGTCTATGCCTCCCGTCGGGAGTACAAGGAACGGCCCCAGGTGACCTTTGCCAAGCACGATCTGGTGAAGAGCGAGGGGTTGTCGCGGGACCTGGCACAGAATGTCATCCAGGCCTTCCGCCGGGAAGATTTGGAGGTGCATCCGTACAAGCCGATCCGCGAGAAGGTGATCCGCTCGCAACGGTCGTGGGTCCCCGCCGTTCTGCGCTACAACGAGGTCCCCGCCGAGATGCTGCTCGAGGTCTGCAACCTGGCCAACAGCGAGGACCGCCGGCTGATCCAGACCCGGGCCTTCCGTCAACAGGTGGCCGAGACCATCGTGCGCGGCATCCTGAGTTACTACGACGGCACCGAGGCAGACGCGGCCATCCAAGTGGCGGCGACGGGGGGATAGGATCCCCGCCCACCCGAGGGCCTGGGGGCTTGAGGGCCTGAGGGCTTGAGGCCCCCCACCCCCACAAGCCCCCAAGCCCCCAAGCCCTCTATTCCTTCCTTATTCCGGTACGCTTTCCCTTGGATGGGAACTTTTCGCGACGACGAGGAGTCTCAGCAATCGAGGAGACCGCGGCTCAAAAGCCGTGGGGAGAGACCCGAGATGGGTACGGCGACGGCATCAACCGCCGCCTCCGGCGAGGCCGATAGGCGGCTGATCGAGCGGCATCGATACGGTGATCCGCAGGCCTTCGAGGACCTTTATGAGCGCTTCAATCCGATGGTCTACAACCTGGCTCTGCGGATGGCGGGTGAGCCCGCGGATGCCGCTGATCTGAGTCAGGAGATCTTTCTTCGCATCTACCGCCATCTGGGGAAGTTCCGTGGCCGATCGAGCCTCAGGACCTGGGTCTATCGAGTGGCACTCAACTGCTGCCGCAGTAGGTATCGCCACCAGTTGTGGTGGCGGCGAGATCGCATCTCCGAGCCGGCAGTGCTGGAGAGCTTCGCCGATCGCCGTCGTGGTCCGGAGGATCGTGCATTGGCCCAAGATGCTGGAGAGACCGTCCGTCGCGCGTTGCGCCAACTTCCTGTCAACTTTCGAGAAGCCGTCGTGCTGCGGGATATCGAGGGCCTCTCGTACGAGGAGATCGCCACCATCACCGGTCTTCGCCTGGGCACGGTGAGATCGCGAATCGCCCGTGGAAGGGATCGACTTCGACTGCTGCTGGAGAATGAATCATGATCCATCACTCCTCGGTAGAGCAGCTGTCCATCTACCTCGACGATCGGCTCGACGAGCCCGAGCGTCGACGCCTGGAAGGGCATCTGGCAGAGTGCGAGGACTGCCGACGGCACTTGGCTGGGATGCGCCGCGTGGTGCGGGGGCTCGAGAGGCTGGAGCAAACCGCGCCACCGCCACATCTGGCCCAGCAGGTGGGGCAACAAATCCGTCTCGAGGTCGGGCGCCGAGGGCTTGTCGAGAGGGTGGAGCGTCGACTGGGCGTGCTGATGGCACAGCCCTCCATGTTGCCGACCTTTGCCCTGGTCGTCGCTCTGGCCGCCATCGTCTACCTCTTTGCCTATGGTCTCGAGCGCCATCAGCAGCGGGGTGTGCCCGTGCTTCTCGATCCACCGGTAGGGAACGGGGGGCAAGAGCTGGCACAGAGTCGTGAAGTAGGAGGGCGGGTCTTCGCGCCGCGAGAAGGGGGTTGGCGGGAGAGGGGCTCGGCGGGAGCTACCCCCACCCTGGTTCTCGACCTGACGACGCCGGACGGCAGCACCAAGTGGATCGAGCGCTATCCAGAGCTCGAGCGGCTGAGTCGAGAGCTCGACGGCCGGGTGGTTCTGCGACTCGAGGAGGAGTGGGTCGAGGTGATTCTGCCGGCTCGGGACTCCCCCGAGTAGCTCCTGAGAAACCTAGGAAGTGGCCACGGGTTCGATTTTGGCGACTCGGAAGCTCTGCCCCGAGAGCTCCACGCTGTCTCCGACCCTCTTGCCCTGGATCTCTTGAGCCAGATCCGACTCGTAGGAGATGATGCCGTCCTCGGGCTGGCTTTCCCAGGGTCCGAGGATGGTGAGGGTGCGTCTCTCCTCTCCCTCTCCCTCGAGCTCGAGACGACACCCTGCCCTCACCTCGCTCGCGTCGTTGAGCGAGCTGTCGAATGGCTTGACTCTCGATAGGTCCTGCTCGAGGCTCGCCGCGCGGGCCGTGAGGTATTCGTGGCGTTGGCGGGCGGATTTGTACTCGAAGTTCTCGCTCAGATCTCCGAGCTCGCGAGCCTCCTCGATGGCGCGACGATTGGTGGGGATATCCTTTTCGAGCAGCTCCTTGAGCGTAGCCCGGCGCGCCGTGATGGAGTCGGGTAGCGCGTAAAGGGGGGTTTCGATCGGAGGTCCGAGGGACGAGAACCGCAGATGCAGAGCGTTGATCAACGGTGAGCGCAGGTACTCCTCGAACGGTGCTCGCTCGACGGCGGTTTCGGCTTTCGCCGCCTGCTCCTCGTCGAGGCTCGACAGGAGATGGAGAATCGGTCCGCCGGATCCGAGCAGTCGGGCGATCCGCGCCCGATAGGGGGCAAGCTCTTTGTGGTGTGGAGCGTCGAGGATCTGTTGCAGCCACCGCAGCGGATTCTGGTTGCGGCTGAGCCGTTCCGCGTTGGCATTCTCGGCCAGCCAGACAAACGCCGCCGGGTGCTTGCGCGGTTGGGCGACAACCGTGTCGACAAAGGATTGGAGCTCTTTGCCGCCCTCTTCGCCCAGCTGCCGGGAGAGGGCGTCGAGGAGCCGTGGGTCCTCCTCCTTCGCCATCACCTCGCCCAGTACTTTCTCCCACTCCGAGCGGGCCTCCCTGATCAGCCGATAGGCCTTTTCGCGTAGAGCACGATCGGGAAGACCTGTCAGCAGGGAGGCCGGTGCGGCGGACGAGGCAATCAACGACGTCGGTGACCAGGGGACCGCGGACAGATCGATGCCGGCCTTCTCCAGCGCGTACCAAGCCGTGATGGCCAGATTGGGCTGGGTCTCGACAGCAGATTCCGCAATCTCGAGCAGCGTCTCGGCCATCTCCCGCTGCAACTCCGCTGATCTCCCCGCGTTCTTGCGAAAGATGTCCAGTTTCTCTTGCGGCTCGGCAGCTGTGAACGCCTGGCGGATCTCGGCGACAGCGGACTCACCGCTTTTGGCCCAGGTATAGGCCTGCCGGGACCCCTGGCCCACGGTGAGCACCTGTGGGTCTCGGCGGGCGGCAGACCACCAGCTGCTCCACTCGGATTCGCCGACGATGCCGCTGAGGGTGCGGCGAATCTCCGCGCCGGTCCGCGGTCGGTCGTAGCTCTCGAGGGCGATGGCGAGCAACTCTCCCGGGCTGCGCTGCTTGATCTCGAGCAGCAGCTCCGGCTCCTCCAACTTTCGTCTCAAAATGTGCCCGGGAGAGAGAGGATGAAGGAGCTTCGGGGCGGCGCGAAAACCGACCCTCAGTCCGGGATGGCTTTCGAAGTCGATTTTGAAGTTCTCCAGCTCCAGGTTCGCCTCGAGGACACGGCCCGCTCCCTTGCCTTCCATCCACACCACCGCGCCCTGCTCGAACTGCAGTAGGCCCCGCAGTCGTTCGACTTTTTGCCAGATCTTGGGCGTGTCTTCGATCGCCCGGTAGAGACCGAGTTTCTCAGCCAGACCCTCGAAGGTGGATAAGTCGGGGTAGAGACGATGAAGGGTGTCCAGTATTTGTGAATGGAGCTCCTGAGGCTCGAAGCGGAGGTCTCCGGCCCGTTTCAAGAGGTCGAGGCGCCGCTCCCAGAGACCGTTTTTCTCGAAGTGGTCGTCGACAAGATCGAGAAGCAGACGGCAGCGGTCGGGCTCACCGGCGGCCGCTAGGGGTCGGGCGACGCCGGCGAAGTAGTCGAGATCCTCGGGTTGAGTCTCCATATGCTCGAGCCAGTCGTCCTCGACGGCGTCGAACTGCGCAGCTTCTATGAGTCTTCTGATGTTTCTGGGTATGGTCATCGTCGGGGGCTGATTCTACATGCTGCCTGGAGATGCCGGCGCCCAATAGGTCTGCGTAGGCGGTGGAGATCTTCATTTTCATGAGCGCCACATGGAGTTACAGTACGCAGACTGTGAGCGATGATGATTCCAGGAGTCTCCTGGTCGAGCTTCGAGAGGCTGAATCCGGCGAGTTGGAGCGTCTTCTCCAGGAGCACCTCGAGGAGTTGGATGTGCCTGCTGTCAGGCAGGTGCTGCGCAATCCGTTCGTCACCACCAGGGTGACGGAGATACTCCTCGCCCAGTCCCGGCTCGTCGGGTACTACGAGATCCGACGTGATCTGGCCGGCCACCCCAAGACACCGAAGGTCAATGCCATGCGCCTGGTCTCGACACTCTATTGGAGAGATCTCGTGCAGTTGGCCAGGGAGATTCGGACTCCCCCGGCTATCCGCCGGGCAGCCGAGCTGCAATTGGTCAGCCGGCTACCCGGGCTGGGTGCAGGAGAAAAGAGGTCGATTGCCCGTCTTGGGGGGCCAGGCATCATCGCTCAGCTGCGCAGGGATCCCGACCCGAAGGTAATCGAGGCCATGCTCGAGAACCCGCGGCTGACCGAGGGCTCTCTGCTGCCGTTGGTGAGCAGCGAGACCACCAAGCCGGAGATCCTCGCGGTGGTTGCTCGCGACAAACGTTGGGGCATTCGCTACCCGGTGCGCCAGGCGGTGTGCAAGAATCCGCGCACCCCAGCGGTAACCACTCTGCCCCTGCTCCCCATGCTGAAAAAGAGCGATCTGGCGGCGATAACGAAGGATCGGCGTGTGCCTGCCACGGTGCGCAAGCGCGCCGAATTGCTCCTGGGGGGGAAGCGGTAGGAATTGACGCGGAGTAGGGTCCTTACTAAAGTACCCTGGGATCGAGATAGGTACTCGCTGGGAAAGCGACTACGAGTCCACCCATTGTGTCCAAATGACAAGTCCTAATCGGCAGAACTCTCGCCAGCCTCCCTGGGAGGCCGGGGCCGAGGCCGACGTCGCTAGCTTTGGTACCTGGTTGCGGCAGCAGCGCGAGCTGCGCGAAGTGAGTCTGCGCGAGGTGGCCGATGTCACCAAGATCAGCATCCGCTATCTGGAGGCACTGGAGCAGGATCGATTCGACGTCCTGCCGGCCCCGGTTTTTGCCAAAGGTTTCTTGCGTCAGTATGCCACCTATGTCGGGCTGAAACCCGACGATGTAGTCAATTCCTATCTCAACGCCCTCCAGGAGCAGGAGCCGCAGGAAGAGGAACCCCTGCGGAGTGAGGGCCGCAAGACCTCGTGGGAGTGGGCCTCCGGGCTCCTCCTGGCGCTGCTCGTGGTCGCCCTGCTGGCTCTCGTCGCCTTCCTCGCTTTCTATGCCGAGCGCCGGCGCAGCGGGGCCGATGAGACGCCGCCACCGATGGCGGCGCCACCTGTCGAGGCGGCTCCGCGACCGTCGGCTACGGCGGCCACTGCTGACGCGCAGCGGGATATCCCGCTGCTGGTGACGATGGACTTCACCGAGGACTGTTGGGTAGAGGCCGTGGTCGACGAGGGGCGCCGCCTCAGCGAGCTCCACGTGCAGGGGGAGTCCCTGAGGATCGAGGCCAATCAGGTCGTGCGGTTGACCCTCGACCGCCCCGATGCCGTGCGGATCGAGGTCAATGGTGAAGACTTCAGCATGCCGGAAGCGTCGGGTGAGGTCGTCAGTCAGGTAGAGATAACGGTGGACGGCTACCGCCCTGCGGGACAGGATGAGGAGTGAGCACCAAAGACCAGAGTGAGTCGCTTGTCGAGGAGGTCCTTGCCGGTCGCAATCGAGAGCTCCAGATCCTGGCCGCCCAGGGACTGGCACCCCTACCTCCCGAAATCCTGATATCACTTCAGATAAAGCTGGCCCTGTCTGCGGACATGGAGCTGGCCACGTTGGCGAACGCCTCTCTTGGAGAGCTCGCGCCGACGCTGGTGGCCCAGGTCCTCGAGGAGCACGGTGACGACGGGGATTTGATTTACTTCGCCCAGACCTCCGATCATCCCTTGGTTCTGGAGACCGTCATCCGCCACCGGCAGTCGTCTGCGGAGACCCTCAAGGTCATCGCCAAGAGAGCCTCCCCCGATCTCCAGGAGATCTTGTTGTTGAGGCAGGATATTATTATCGAGGATCCCGGAGTCTTGGAGGAGTTGGAGCAGAATCCGGAGCTCAGTTCCTACTCGAGCCGAAGAATAGGTGAATACCGCGAGCACCTGCTGTTCAGAAAAAAGATCATCGAGGAGTTTCCGATTGAAGAGGACGTCGAGGAGGTCACCAACGAAGAGGTCATCGAGGCCATTGACAGAGTTCGCAGAGAGGTGGCGCCGGCGGGTGACAAGGAAGACCTCACCGGTCTTACCGAGGTCCAGATTCGGGCGCTGCCGGTCAAGGTTCGTATGAAACTGGCCCGGCACGCAGGCAGAACGATGAGAAACCTCCTGGTGCGGGACAAGAATCCCCTGGTGGCGCGAACGGTCATGACCGAGAGCATGCTGACCGATGGCGAGTTGGAGCTGATCGCCGGCAGCCGTGCGGTGGTCGACGACGTTTTTCAGATCATCGCTCGGAACGAAAGGTGGCTGCAGAAGTATCCGGTGATGGCAGCCATGGCCAAGAACCCCCGTGTCAACATCGGTGTCGCCGTGCGTCTGATACCTCGGCTCTCGGTACGCGACCTGCGGGCGCTGCGTAGGGACTACAATGTCTCCCAACAAGTGCGCCAGACCGCGGATCGTTTGTACAAAGTAAAGCGAGTCTGACCGGAAATTCAATGAGCGACGACTACTACGCCATTTTGGGGCTTCCCCAGAACGCCACCGCGAAGCAGATCCGCGAGCGCTTTCTGGAGCTGGCGCGGGAGCGCCATCCCGACCGCTATCGCGGGGACAACAAGGAGCAGATCGAAGCGGATTTCCAGGCCATCACCCAGGCCTTCAATGCGTTGAGCGATCCGGAACGGCGGCGAGAGTACGATCTCCAACTCGTTCGACCACAGGGGGGCGATGCGGGCGATCAGAGCCAGGCTGCTCAGATCGCCCAGGCGTACGTCAAAAGGGGGGTCAAGGCCTACAAGAACAAGAACTACCTGGAGGCGGCCGAGAACTTCGATCGAGCGACGCAGGAGAACCCCATGGATGCCCAGGCCTGGTACTACCTGGCCCTGGCGGCCAGCCGTCGACGGGCGTGGCTGTCACGGGCGGCCGAGGCGAGCGCCAGAGCCTGCGAGCTGGCGCCGATGGAGGTTGGCTACTTGAAGCTGGCGGGTAATCTCTTTACTCAGATCGGACTCTCTACCAAGGCCGAGCGTTACTATTCCGAAGCCCTGACCTGGGGTGGAGAGGATCCTGAGATCCAGGCTGTGATCGATGAGCTCAAGAAGGGCAAGAAACCCAAAACGGGTTTCTTTGGAAAAGGCGAGTGAGCATGTCGGTCAAAGCCTGCGGCCTCTCGGACGTGGGGCAGTCTCGCTCTCACAACGAAGACTGCTTCGCCATCGACGCTGAACACGGGCTGTTTCTGGTGGCCGATGGCATGGGTGGCCATGGGCATGGCGAAGTCGCCTCGCAGCTGGCCATCGAGGCCATTCGGAACTCCATGCTGCAAAACGATGCCCAGTCCGGGGGAGCGAATTCCCCTTCGGCGGAGGGGATTCAACCCCATGCGGCTCGCCTGGCAGCCGCCTTCCGCATGGCTCACGACTCGGTGGTCCATGCAATGCGCGAGGACAGCACTCTGCTCGGTATGGGAACTACTGCCGTCGGCTGTGCCATCCACGGCGACATCGCCGCCTTCGCCCATGTGGGAGACAGTCGGGCCTACCGGTTGCGCGATGACGAGCTGGAGCTTGTTACCGATGACCACACCTGGGTCAACGAACAGGTTATGGCCGGCTATCTCTCGGCGGACCAGGCCAGATCACATCCGCTCAAAAGTGTGGTGACCCGCGCGATCGGCGGTGATCGCGAGATCGCGGTTGATCTGCGGGAGATCGAGGTTCGTGACGGCGATCTCTATCTTCTTTGTAGCGACGGTCTGAATACCATGCTGAACGATCAGGATATCTACGACTATCTGGCGGCCGACGGGTCCCTGGAAGAGATCTGCCACCGATTGGTGGATGCCGCCAACGATCGCGGCGGTCTGGACAACATAACCGTGCTGGTCCTGGCCATAGGTGGCTAGCCAGGACCCCTAGCCTCCGTATCGGTATCCCTGCCGCGCCCGCACAACAAAACTCGGGTTGCTGGTCTTGACCTCGACGCGACTGTATCCGGTCTCGCCGGCGGGGCGCTCCGAGCTGTAGCTGAGCAGGTAGTAGCCGCTGTTGTCGTTGACAACCTCGCGCAGCGGATCGTTGAAATTCGCAAAGTTGAAGTAGTAGGTGCCGCCGGTGTCGGCCGAGAGCAGACTCAAGGCGTTGCCGAGGTCGTTCATCTCGGGCGTCTCCTGCGCCAGATTCTTGACCCAAGAGATCGAGTAGACAGCGACATTGTTGTCGTTTAGCGCCTCCACCATGGGAGGGAAGTATCGCTGGTCGGGGTAATAGGTGCCCACGTCATTGAGCCTCCCGAACCCGATACTAAAGAGCATCAGGTTCTTCCGCCCCGTGATGTAACCGGCAGCCTCGCCAGTAAGTCTGAGGCCGCTGTAGATCTGCCGTCGGCTCTCCTTGTTGAGCTGTTTGCCCTGGGGGAGGTTCTTTCTCAGCGAAGGTCCGCGGACGGAGTCGAGCTCCTGGCGCGACGGCCAGTTGGCGCCCGGATCCTTGCCCTTGGCAACGCTGGTCAAAGCGTTTTGGAGGGCCTCTTTGTTGGTGGTGAAGTCCTGGTGGACTTTGAGCTTGACGTCGTAGCTCAGAACCGCCACCCAGTCGCTGGGTAGCAACTCGTAGTCGACCCATTGGCGAACCCAGCGGATGGCGTCCAGCTGGTCGGTGGTCAAGGTCGGTTCCGAGAAGCGTTGGTCATGGAAGAAGAGGATGAAATATCGATCGACAGGGACCTCCTCGGGGGCCACTCCCAGTCGCTCGGCGGCCGAGGCCGAGTCCAGAAAGCGCCGGTTGCTGTAGAACGTTGCCGAAGTGAGATCGATCTTCTCTCCTTCGTCTTCGACAATGAAGTCCTCGGGTTGGAGACCCAGGATTGCATTGCCGGAGCCGTCCGTGACCAACACATCGAGGAGCACCTCGGTGACCTCCAGCTCGCCACGAAACTCGGCCTGGGGTTCTTCCTGGGCGGCCAATGGCAGGGCCAAGAGGGTGACGAGGGTCAGGGTGAAGAGGGTAGATAGGAACTGGGTGCGCATCACATGGACTCCTTCTGCTTCCTGCATTTGGTGTCGGTTTTGATAGTTACTCGACCACTCTAGCAAAAGACGGGCCATCGGCTGTTTGTCAGTTGTGCGCTGGAGATTCACTGCGAGATGGCCGCTAGGCGGGAGGGTTGTCTTCTACAGGCTCGCATTCCCAGGGGACGACTCCGACCGCGATTCTGGACAGTCTCCAGCAATTACCCGAAATGTTCGTAGAAGCCACCCCCTGCGGCGGCGGCCGCGAGCGCGGATGATGGCCGAAATCGCTCTCCCACCTCTGCGGCCAGCCCCGCCATGATTTCCGCCAGCTCACCCAGCCCCTGCTGATCGGCCCAGCGACACAGACCACCCCGAAAGGGGGGGAAGCCGGTGCCCATGATCATGGCGAGGTCCAGCTTGCCGGCGCTGTCGACGACTCCTTCTTCCAAGCAGCGGCCGGCTTCGTTGACCATCGGCAAGACCATCCGTTCGACGAGCCTGGACGGCTCCGGCCGCTCGGCATCCGGTGCCAGACCCAGGAGGCGATAGACCTCGGGGTCCGGCTGCGTCCTCTTGCCCTTCTCATAAAGATAGAAACCCGCTCCGGTCTTGGCCCCGAGCCGGCCGGTCGCCGACAGTCGGTCGAGCCAGGCGGGGAGAGGCAGCCGGTCGCCAAAGGCATCTCCCAGGATATGGGCCACCTTGGCGGCGACGTCGATCCCCACATCGTCGGTGAGGGCCATCGGCCCCATCGGCATTCCCCAGTCGGTCATCGCCTGGTCGATGTCTTCTATCCGGTGCCCTTCGCCCAGCAGCCACATGGCTTCAGTCATATAGAACATGAGCAGCCGGTTGACGAGGAACCCCGGCCCATCCTTGACGATGACGGCCGTTTTGCCGAGCCGGCGGGAGAAGTCGGCAACCGCGGCGACGACTTCAGGTGCGGTATGGGGCCCGGCGACGACCTCCACCAGCGGCATCTTGTGGACCGGGTTGAAGAAGTGCATCCCAACGACCCGCTCCCGATTCGGGGTGTCCTGGCCGATCAGATCGATGGAGAGGGAGGAGGTGTTGCTGGCGAGGATGGTCTCCTCGGTGGTGTTCTTGGCCACCTCCGCGAAGACCTTCTGCTTGATCGCCAGATCCTCCACGATCGCCTCGATAACGAGCTCGGTGCGCTCAAAACCACGATAGGAGACGGTGGGTAGCAGCAGACTCATCTTCTCCTTGGCATCCACCCGGCTCAACCGTCGGCGCTTGACCAGCTTCCGGAAGAGGCCGGCGGCGTGGGCCATGCCGCTGGCGAGGGGCTCGGCAGCAAGATCCTTGAGCCGCACCGGGACGTCGGTCCGCTGGGCGATGAGCTGGGCGATGCCGCCACCCATGACTCCGGCCCCGAGAACGGCGACACTGGAGATGGGATCGGTCTCGGTTGGCGGAATGTCTCCGTTGCGCTTGGAGGCTTCGACCAGCCGGAAGAGATGGACGAGATTCTTGCAGACCGGGGAGATAGCCAGCTCACCGGTCGCTCGCGCCTCGGCCTCCAGCGCCGCCTCCAGCCCACTCTCGATCCCCACTTTGACGACTTCGATGGCACGGATGGGGGCCGGGTAGTGGGCTCCGGTCCGCTCGAGCACCCGCTTGCGTGCCTGGTCGAAGAGGATCATCCGGCCCACCGGATTCTTCTCCAGCAGCATCTCCTTGAGGTCGATTTTTCGGGACCGGGGCTCGCCCCCCTCCAGTACGAGCTCGGCAAACTCTCGCACCTGGGTGAGAAAGGAGGCGTCGGGCAGCAGACGGTCGGCAAGGCCGAGACGGAAGGCCTTCTTGCCGGGCACCGCCTTGCCGGCCAGGATGATGTCAAGCGCCGGAGCGATGCCGATGCGGCGGGGCAGTCGAGCGCAGCCACCCCAGGCGGGGACGATCCCCAGGCGGGTCTCCGGTAGCCCGATGCGCAGATCCGGGCGATCACTGATCAGAATGTAGGTCGAGGCCAGCGAGAGCTCGGTCCCGCCGCCGAGACAGGTGCCCTGAATCGCGGCGATGGTGGGGAAGGGAAGCGCGCTCCAGGCGTTGAAGAGCTTTTGCCCCAGCCGCGCTCCCGCTTCCGCTTCCGCCGGATCGGTGACACCGGCGATCTCATCGAGGTCGGCGCCGGCGATGAAGTTTCCTGGCTTGCCCGAGAGCAGGACCAGACACCTGATCTCCTGCTGGCCGGCCCGCCGGATGATGTCGTCGAGCTCCGCCAGGGCGGTGCGGGTGAAGACGTTTACCTTCTTGTCGGGATGATCGAAGGTAAGAGTCGCGAGGCCGTCCGCTTGGACGGCGAGACGGAAAGCGGTGGTCAAAAGGCGAGCCCCTTCGAATCAGTGAGCGCTCTTGGCCTCTTCGGAGCGCTGGTAGAGGGACTCGATCACACTCGAGTACTTGGTGCCGATGACACGACGTTTGATCTTCTGGGTCGGTGTCAATTCGCCGGTCTCGATGGTGAAGTCGTCGGGCAAGAGCTCCCAGACGTGAATCTGCTCGTACCGCGCCAGTTCCTTGTTGACGGTGTCGATCTCTTGCTGAAAAAGCTCCATCGCCGGAGCGGTCTTGAGGAAGTCGGCCATCTCGTCGACGACGTGGCCCTCTCTCTCCGCCCAGCTGTCCAGCGCCTCGAAATCGGGGACCACCAACGCCGCCAGAATCTTGCGCCGGTCGCCGATGACAACGGCTTGACCGATAAAGCGGCTCGACTTGAGTGCGTTCTCGATCGGTGCCGGTGCCACATTCTTGCCGTAGGCGTTGACGATGATCTCCTTCTTGCGATCGGTGATCTTGAGGAAGCCGCCATCGTCGATCTCACCGATGTCACCGGTGTGAAACCAGCCCTCCTGGTCGATGGCCTCGGCGGTCGCTTCCGTCATGTTCCAGTAGCCCTTCATGATGTTGGGTCCCTTGGCCAGAATCTCGCCGTCGTCGACGATCTTGAGCTCCACGCCTGGAATCGCCGGACCGACAGTCCCGAGCTTCACGGCATCGGGGCCGTTGACACATAGTACGGGCGAGGTCTCCGATAGGCCGTATCCCTCGAAGATCTCGATCCCGGCGCCCCAGAAGAACTCGGCCAGATCGCGGGCCAGGGGGGCGCCCCCCGACATGGCGAACTGGAAGCGGCTGCCAAGGCGCTCCTTGATCTTGCCAAAGACCAACTTGTCGGCCAGCGAAAGCTGGAGCCCCAGTAGGCCCGACGGGGTGCGACGCTGGAGACGGTAGGGCAGGGCTTTCCTGGCGACATCGACCGCCCAGCCGAAGATCTTCTGCTTGAGCGGCGGACTGGCCGCCACATTCTCACGTACCTTGGCCAGCACCTTCTCATAAACGCGGGGCACCGCGACAAAGACGTGCGGATTGACCTCCTGGAAGTTCTTGGCGACGGCCTGAATCGACTCGGCATAGGCGATGGTGGCCCCACGGTAGAAATAGATGTAGTCGACCATGCGCTCGAAGGAGTGGGACAGCGGCAGAAACGAAAGCGCCGTCCATTCACTGTGGATGTCCAGCACCTTGAGGGCGTTGACCACGTTGGAGGTGATGTTGCCATGGGTCAGCATCACCCCCTTGGGGTTGCCCGTCGTGCCGCTGGTGTAGATGAACGTCGCCAGATCGTCGGCGGAGCTGCTGCGAGCGCTTTCCTCGAACTGTCCCTCGTCCATGGGCGCTGTGTCTTCGAGAAGCTTGGCGAAGGAGTCGACCTCGGATGACGGCGGCTCGTCGTCGATGAGGATGAATTTGAGCACACTTGGCATCGCGGCCTTCTCGCCCAGCAGCCCCTCCAGCCGCTCGCCGCCCTGGACAAAGACCACCTCGGCACCGCAATCATTGATCACGTAGGCGGCCTGATCGGCTGTCAGGGTGGGGTAGACCGGCACCAGGACGGCGCCAATACCCAGGGTGGCGAAATCGACACTCGGCCAGTGAGGGCCGTTTTCAGCCATCAGGGCGACCCGGTTGCCCCGCTCGACGCCCAGACCGATGAGCGCCGCTGCCACCCGCCGCACCCGGTCGGTGAGCTCGGCGGTGGAGATGGGCCGAAACCGGCCATCGACTTTGTGCAGCAGGCAGTCCGATTTCTGGTGACCGGCGGCCACCAGGAAGAGCTCCGACAGCGTTTTGATCGACATAGCACTCCCCCTTCTGGACGGAATGAAAGACCTACAGATGGGAAAATTCTACATCAAAGGCAGGGGTCGGGAGCCAGCCGCAGCCCTGGCCGGCGGATGTTCTTGACCGGGGTTCTGGCCGGCGTTATCCTTCCGCAGCCTCCGTGGTGAGAACCCGGGGGCGTGCCCGGAAGAAGGGCGCTTGAATTGGACGTCACACGGGGCGTAGCTCAGCCGGGTAGAGCGCACGGTTCGGGACCGTGAGGCCGGAGGTTCAAATCCTCTCGCCCCGACCATTCCCTACCACCCTCCCTGACAGCAGGCAGCAGCCATGGCGAGCGGTCGTGCTCGAGGACCGTTTGCGCTCGCATCGGTGCTCCCTTACCATTGGGTGCCAAACGCACGAAAGGAAGATCGTATGGACGGACCGATCCAGAAGAGTGACAGGCCCTATGTGCCGGCCGAGTCGACGCTGCCGGAGCTCACCTGGAGAGCCGTGATTCTGGGTCTGGTCATGGCCGTCGTCCTCGGTTTTGCCAACGCCTATCTAGGGCTCAAAGCGGGTATGACCATCTCCGCCACCTTCCCGGCGGCGGTCATCGCCATCGCCGTCTTTCGCCTGCCCTTCATGCGCGGCAACGTCCTCGAGCAGAACATCGCCCGCACCACGGCCAGTGTCGGTGAGGCGTTGGTGGCCGGAGCGATCTTCACCATTCCCGCCTTTGTCATGGTGGAGGTCGGGGGAGAGCGTCTGTGGACGACCTTCAAATACTGGGAAACCTCTCTGCTCCTGCTCATCGGCGGGGTGATGGGAATCCTGTTTGTCATCCTCCTGCGCCGAACCCTGGTCGAGGACGCCGATCTGCCCTTTCCCGAGTCGTACGCCTGCTACGAGATCGTCAAGGTGGGGCAGAAGGGGGAGAGTGGGGCCAAGTACGTCTTTGGCGCCCTGGGGTTGGGCATGCTGATCGAGATCTTCAAGAACAGCGACGGCTTGGCGATCCTGAGGGAATCGACCGAGGTCTTTATCCGCTTCCCGCAATCGGTGGTGAGGCACTTCTACCCTTCGCGCGAAGCGATGGGGAGCATCACCCACACGGGTGGCATTGCCTTGGCCTCACCGGCGGCCAGCCCGGCGCTGATGGGTGTGGGCTACATCATCGGTCCCCGGTTGGCGGCCATCAACTTCGCCGGCGGGGCGCTGGCCTGGTTCGTGCTCATACCGCTCATCCTCTTTTTGAATCCCCAGCTGGCCGATCAACTCTCCGTCAACGGCACGCCCACCTGGACCGACCTCAGTTTCACGGTCTGGTACAACCATGTCCGGCCGATCGCGGTCGGCGCCATGCTGGTGGGGGCGCTCTACACCCTCTGGGGTCTGCGGCATTCACTTGGGCGGGCGTTCAAGGGAGCGCTCGGTTCTCGTGACCGGGGGGGCTCGGGAGACTCTCCTCCCCCCTCCCGCCTCGAGCAGGATCTCAATCTCCGCAATGTCATGGTGGCGGCGTTCCTGCTCATCATTCCCGTCACTCTCATCTACTACCACTTCACCGGCAGTCTGGGTGGTGCGCTGCTGGCGGCGGTGGTGATGACTATCACCGGGTTCCTGTTCTCGGCGGTGGGTGGTTGGCTGGTCGGTCTGGTGGGCGGGTCGAATCAACCGATCTCCGGTCTGACGCTCTCCACCCTCATCGTGGCTGCTCTGCTGATGGTCTCGATCGGTGTTACGGGGCTGGCCGGCATCGGTGCCGTCCTGGGTGTGGCGGCGGTCGTCTGCTGTGCCTCCTCGATGGCGGGAGACATGATCCAGGACCTCAAGGTGGGACAGCTCGTGGGTGGTACCCCGCGGCGTATGGAGATCGCGGAGATCATCAGCACCGTCCTGGTCTCGTTTGTGCTCGTCTTTCCCATCATGATCCTCCACAACAAGGGCGTGGCCAAGGGAGGGATCGGCATCGGCGGTCCCGACCTGCCGGCGCCACAGGCCGGGCTCATGGCACAACTGGCCACCGGCATTATCGGCGGCGAGATGCCCTGGGGTCTGATCATCATCGGCATCGGTCTGGCCATCGCCCTGATCCTGATCAAGGCGCCGGCACCGATGCTCATCGCCGTGGGTATGTACCTGCCGCTGCAGACCACCTTTGCGATCTTCGTCGGTGGGGTGATCAAGGCCGCGGCCGACTGGGTGGCGAAGAACAAGCTGGACCCCGAAGGAAGGACGGTGTTCGACAATGTGGGGATCCTGCTGGCCAGTGGCTTTGTTGCCGGCGAGGCGTTGACCGGAGTTATCCTGGCGGGGTTCGTCCTCCTCAGTATGAGCGTCCTCGATGTGTCCTCCATGACCGAGTGGATATTCGGTGTGGAGTCGTTCTCGTTTGTCGAGGGACCCGTTGGCGGTTGGCTCTCGCTCGTGGTGTTCGCGGTGGTTGCCATCGCGCTCATTCGCATACCGTATCGGGCGGCGATCCGTCGCCAGGGTTAGGGGAGTCTCGAGTCTGCTTGCGGCCGATCGGTCCATGACCTATCCTTGGCCGATCGGTTTTATCTGTTTGGAGAGGAGGTCGGCGTGATCTACGTCTGGGCGATCGGCATCTATCTGCTTTTTCTGATCTTTGTCAGCGCCTCGCGCGGGCGCAAGGTCAAGACCCAGGACGACTTCATGGTGGCAGGCCGGGGGGTGAGTGCAGCCCTTCTGGTAGCGACCCTGGTCTGCACCTGGATCGGATCGGGCAGTCTGTTTGCGGGCGCAGGACGGGCTTTTCGGCACGGATTCTCGGCACTGTGGATGAGCGCCGGTGCCTGGGTGGGCTTGGCTATCGTCTACTACCTGGCGCCGAGAGTGCGGCGCATTGCCCAGTACACGGTGCCCGACATTCTGGAACTCCGTTACAACGCCGCCTCCCGGTTGCTCGGCACCGTCGCCATCATCATCGCCTACCTCACCATAGCCAGCTATCAGTTCATCGGCGGCGGGCGTCTGCTCGAGATACTGACCGGACTCGATCCGATTTACGGCCAGGCCATCGTCTGTGGCCTGGTGGTGCTCTATACGATCATGGCGGGTATGAGCTCGATCGTCGCGCTCGACATCTTCAACGGCATTCTGATCACCGCGGGGGTGATCATCGCGGCGCCGCTCGCCCTGAAGGGGGCCGGCGGTTGGAGCGGTCTGACCACCACCCTGCCGGAGACCCACTTCACCTTCTTTGGCAGCCTCGGTGTGATACCGGCGATAGGACTCTTTCTTCCTACCTTCCTGCTGCTGCTGGGCGAAAGCAGCATCTACCAGAAGTTCATGTCGGCCAAGGACGCCTTGACGGCCCGTCGGGCGGTCATCGGCATGATCATCGGGGTGGTCATCGTCGAGACGGTCCTCGATGCGACCGCCATCTTTGGCGCCGGCCAGTTCTGGGGCGATGCCGCGTACCGCACCGCTGCGGGAGCCCTGGACCGAGCGACCACCGAGACCGTCCTGCTCGACCTGGCGGCGAACAGACTGCCGGTGGCAGCCGGCATCCTCTTGCTCATCGGCGCCGCGGCGATCATCTTTTCCACCGCCAACACCTTTCTCATGATCCCGTCGACCAACCTGACCCGAGATGTCTACCAACGCTTTATCAATCCCAACGCCAGCCAGAAGACCATCATCCTGTTCCAGCGCTCGATGATCGTCCTGCTCGCCCTGGTGGCCTTCATGGTGACCTCCCGCTTCGAGAACATCCTGGATATGGCCCTCTATGCCTACACCATGGTCGGGGCGGCGGTGACGCCGGCGCTGTTGGCGGCGTTTCTCTGGAAGCGGGTGACACCCATGGGCGGCATGGTCTCCATCGCCTCGGGTATCGTCGCGACGATGGTCTTTGCCGGTCTGGCGCAAGCGGGAGTCGGGAGTCTGAACCTCGGTCTGTTCGAGCTGCCACTGGAATACGACTACATCATCTATCCCGCCGGGTTCGCCTCTTTCCTGTCGCTCATCGTCGTCAGTCTGTTGACTCCTCCTTCGGCGGAAGAGAAATGGCGCCCCTTCTTTGGCAGCGAGGAAGAGACGAGCGAGTAGCAGCCCGCGGGACTTCTACCACGGGCTGCTCAAGCCAACCAGAAATGGCAGCGTGGGGCTGATACCCTTGGCGGGTAGCTCCGAACTACCGAGGAGAGGAAGGTAGTCATGCAAGTTCGACCGGCAGCCGTAGCCGGGTCTTTCTATCCCTTGCTCACCAGCAAGCTGTTGCCCATGATCAAGGGCTACCTCAAGGCGGCGGAGGTACGACAGGGGGCCGGAAACTCGCCCAAGGCGGTGATTGCCCCCCACGCCGGTTACATCTATTCGGGACCCACCGCGGCCTTTTCCTTCTCCCGACTCGCCAGCGAGGCCTCCCTCATCAGGCGGATCGTGCTCATCGGGCCGGCGCATCGGGTCCCCGTCAAAGGTCTTGCGCTGCCCGGTGTCGAGGGCTTCGAGACCCCGCTGGGGGTGGTGCCGGTCGACGAGGGTCTCGTCTCCCGGATCTCCTCCCAGTCGCAGGTCTCGGTTACCGCCACCGCGCACGCGGCCGAGCACAGTCTCGAGGTCGAGCTGCCGTTTCTGCAGGTGATCCTCGGCGAGTTCAGCCTTCTCCCGATCCTGGTCGGAGACACCACGCCCAACGAGTTGGCGGAGGTGCTGGATCGGGTCTGGGGTGGGGTCGAGACACGGATCGTCATCAGCACCGATCTGTCGCACTATCACGGGTATTCGTTTGCTCGCCACATCGATCAACAGACAGCCGATCAGATCATCGACCTGCAGGCGGCGATCTCACCAAGACAGGCATGTGGTGCGGCGGCGGTCAACGGTTTCTTGGTGGCCGCACGTCGTCGTGGCTTGAGCTCCGAGCTCTTGGATCTGCGCAACTCGGGGGATACGGCAGGGGACAAGGCGCAGGTGGTGGGCTATGGCGCCTTTGCCTTTCACGAATGGTCGTGAGTGAGGTCGACGACCATCCGGCGGAGAGGGGAGAGACCCTTCTGGCTCTCGCCAGGTCGAGTCTGACCGCGGCTCTGAAGGGCCCGACTTCCAGCCCACCCGAGGCCGACTGGCTCGAGCAGCCGGGAGCCTGCTTTGTGACCCTCAAACAGGAGGGCCGCCTGCGCGGCTGTATCGGTTCCATCCACGCTCACCGCACCCTGGAGGAGGATGTGCGCGAGAACGCCCGCGCGGCCGCCTTCAGAGACCCGAGATTCCCAGCTCTGACCGTGGATGAGCTGGACCGCACCGCTATCGAGGTGTCTCTGCTCTCACCTCTGGAGGCCCTGGACTTCTCGTCCGAAGAGGAGCTCCTGGCGCAGATCCGACCGGCGATCGATGGCTTGGTTTTGGAGTACCAGCAGTATCGCGGCACATTCCTGCCGGCCGTGTGGGAGAGCCTGCCTCGGCCGGCCGATTTTCTCCGCCAACTCAAGCGCAAGGCCGGTCTCGAGACCGACTTCTGGTCGCCGGAGATGAAGGTCTGGCGGTTTACCGTGGATCACTGGAGCGAGTAGCAGGCTGGCTACTCGGCGCGCAGCGCTTCGATCGGATCGAGCCCGGCCGCCCTTCTGGCAGGGGAAACGCCGGATGCCAGACCCATGGCCAGGCTGACCGCGACCGCCGCCACCACATAGACCACCGGGGTCTGCACCGGCAGACCGGGGATGGCGGTCCTGAGCAGGGCACAAAGACCCAGGCCCACGGCGACACCCAGCAGACCACCCAAGGTGGAGAGAAAGGCTGCCTCGGTGAGAAAGACGAGCTGCACCTGTTCCCGCGTGGCCCCGATCGAGCGAATCAAGCCGATCTCCTGCGTGCGCTCGCCGACGGCGATCCACATCATGGTCAGGATGCCGATGGCACCGACCAGGAGCGAGATGCCGGCGATGGCCCCCACCCCCATGGTGATGATGTTCATGATGTTGTCGAAGACCTCGAGCATGGCGGCCTGGCTGGTGACGGTGAAGTCCTCCTTGCCGTCGTGGCGCTCCGTGAGGGTAACGCGGATCCGCTCGATCACCTCGTCCAGAACCTGGGAGTTGTTGATCGTCAGGTCGATCTCCTGGAGCTCCTCGAGATTGAAGATTCGCATGGCCTCGGAGACGGGGATCCAGGCGGAATCATCCAAATCGAATCCCAGAAACATCCCCTTGGGCTCCATCAGACCTACCACCCGATAACGGGCGCCGGCAATCTTGACGAACTCCCCGAGCGCGCTGTCGTTGCCAAAGAGCTCCCGTTTGAGCTTGGCGCCGAGCACGGCTTGGGCCGGGCCCCGCCGCGGGTCCCCGGGTGGCCAGAACGCACCGACCTGTACATCCCACTTCCAGACTTCCGGAGCCTCCGCCGTGGCGCCGTAGACAATGACGCTGCGCCCCCGGCCCCCAGCCTCGACCCGGGCCATGCCAAAGGTCACGGGGACGACCTCGTCGACGCCCAGGATCCGGGTCAGGGCTTCGGAGTCGTCGATGGTGAGCTTGTGGGTCGTGCCGCCGAGGGCACCGGGCATACCCATGGTCTCCGCTTTGCCCGGATTGATGGCGACGAGGTTGGTCCCGAACTGAGTGAACTGCGAAATGAGATAGACGCGGGTGCCTTCGCCGATCGAGGTCAGCAGGATGACGGAGGCGATACCGATGGCGATGCCGACCATCGACAGCGCGGAGCGCAACCGGTGACCGACGATGGCTCTTACGGCGAGGCGTATCAGCTCTTGCATGGATCTTTCCTCAACGACCGGCCAGGGCGACGACGGGGTCGAGTCCCGTTGCCCGCCGCGCCGGTAGCAGCCCAAAGGTGACACCGACACCGACAGAGATGACCAGCGCCGCCACCACGGCCCAGGTGGGAGGACTTGCCGGCAACGCCGGGTAGAGACGCACCATCACCCGCACCGCCGACCAGCCGAGGCCGAGACCCAGCAGGCCCCCGGCCGTGGAGATGAGAGCGGCTTCGGTCAGAAAGGCGGCCAGTATCTGCCGCCGACCGACACCCAGGGCCTTGAGCAGACCGATCTCCCGAGTCCGCTCCGAGACCGAAACCAGCATCACATTCATGATGCCGATACCCGCCACCGACAGCGAGATGGCGGCGATGGCGCCCACGGCAAGGGTCAGCGCCCCGAGGACCGCGTTGAAGGTCGACAGCACCGCATCCTGGGTGATAACCGTGATGTCCTCCTCGTCGTGCCGTTCGATGAGCAGCTGACGGACTTCGTCCTTGGCGACCTCCAGGTCGGAGTAGGCGTGAGCTTGCACCAGAATGCGAAACAGCGAGGTCTGGTTGAAGAGCTGCATTGCCGTGGCCACCGGGACGATGGCGATGTCGTCGAAGTCCATCCCCATCTTGACTCCCTGTACCGCCAAGACGCCGACAACCCTCATCCGCCAGCCGGCGACGCGGACGATCTTGCCGACCGGCTCGACGCTGCCAAACAGCTCCCTGGCGGTCTTGGCGCCGAGAACCACCACCGGTGCGCCGCGATGGACCTCGTCGACGGGGAGAAACTCACCCCGCGTGATATCGAGCTGACGAGCCTCCTGGTACTCTTGGGTGGTTCCCAACACGGCGACCTGCCGGCGCCGCTCGTGGTAGGCCACTTCGTCGTTGGCCATCGAGATGGGTGCCACCCGGCGAGCTGCGGGCACGAGTCGGGCAATGGCCTGGGCGTCATCGAGGGTCAGATCGTTGGGTACGCCGCCGTAACCAAACGAGCCGGAGGTCTCGGTGTATCCGGGAATCACGATCAGCAGGTTGGTGCCGAGGCTCGCAAACTGTTCGACCACATAAAGCCGCGCCCCTTCGCCCAGGGCCGTGAGAATGACCACCGCGGCGACTCCGATCGTCACCCCCAGCAGGGAGAGACCGGTACGCAGCCGGTGGCCGGTGAGGCTCTTGGCCGCGAACCTGAAGACCTCTGACGCCTTCATGACCGAAACCCGAATTCCTTGTCCAGGCTCAATCCTCGTCCTCCTCGGCCAACATGGCGAGGATCTCGCCGATCTGGTCGCCACGTACCCGGCGTTCGATCCGACCATCGACCAGGACCACGATGCGGCCGGCCCGATGGGCGACCTTGGGATCGTGGGTCACCACGATCAGGGTCAACCCTTCGTCGTTCATCTGATCCAGCATGTCGAGCACCACTCGTCCCGACTGACTGTCCAGGTTGCCGGTAGGCTCGTCGGCCAGCAGAATCTGCGGCTGCATGACGGTGGCCCTGGCGAGAGCGACCCGCTGACGCTCACCGCCCGACAGCTGATCCGGGTGGTGTCCGGTGCGCGCCGACAGACCGACCGACTCGAGAGCAGCGGCGGCTCGTTGCCGGCGCTCGGCTTTGGGCACACCGGCGAAGATCATGGGCAGCTCGACGTTCTCAGCCGCTGTGAGGCGCGGAATCAGGTGGAAGAACTGGAAGACAAAGCCGATGTCGTGGCGGCGGACGTTGGTCAGCTCGGCCTCTTCGAGAACACCGACGTCGCGTCCGTTGAGATGGTAGGAGCCGCTGGTGGGCCGATCCAGGCACCCGACAATATTGAGCAGAGTCGATTTGCCCGAGCCCGAAGGGCCCATGATGGCGACGTGTTCTCCTTCCGCTATCGTTTCGGCGACATCGACGAGGGCGTGGACCGGCTGATCCCCCACCTGAAAAGTACGGGTGATGCCTTCGAGCTGAATCATCTATCGGTTGCCGTCAAGACTCGTCTTCCCCGACCCGGGCTTCAGCGCCTGCTTTCACCTCGACCCGGTCGAGGGAAGTGACCACCAGCTCTCCCGTTTCGAGTCCGCTGACGATCTCGGCAAAGTCCCAGTTCCGCAGCCCGATCTCGACTTGCCTCTCCTCGAGCAGATCCTGGGCGAGAACCAGAACCCGGTTGCCCTCCATCAGCGCCGGGGCGGGGACCCTCAGGACCTCGTCGCGAGTCCTCAGGATCACCTCCACGTCGGCCGAGGTACCAGGCAACAGGGTCGCTGCGAACTCGGCATCGGTAAGCTCCACCTCGATCTCGACGGTGCGGTTCTGCTGTTCTATATCCAGAACATAGGGCGCGACGCGGGTCACCTGCGCCGGGAATGTCCGGTCGCGGTGCGAGTCGACGGTCACCCGGGCCTCCTGTCCCGTCAGGATTCGGGCCGAGTCCACTTCATCCATGGGGGCGCTGATAAAGATCGAGGAGCGGTCGATGACATCGATGACCGGTGGGATGGGTAGCCCCGGAGGCGAGGGGGTCGTGTATTCGCCCACCTCCGCCGACACCTCGGCCAGGATACCGTCGAAGGGTGCTCGGATCTCTGTCTTGTCGAGAGCGGTGCGAGTCACGACCACCGCCGCCTCGGCGCGAGACGAGTTGGCGACGGCGGCGTCGCAAGCCGCCTCGGCGGTCTTCTCGGCACTCTCCAGCTCGTCGAGAAGATCGGTCGAGATGATTCCCTCCTCGGCAAGACGGGTGGTGCGTGCGAGCTCGCGGCCGGCGCGCTCGGCCGCCAGACAGGCGCGTCGTTGCTCGGCCTCGGCGGTGTCCCGCTCCCGCTCGGCAAGACTCAGTTGGGCCTGCTGTGAGCTGCTCTCGATGCGCAGGAGGACATCTCCGCGGCTCACAAGCTCTCCCTCACGGAAGGGGAGGTCGATGACCTTGCCACCGATCTCCGGCGACAGGGTCGCACGTCGTCGGGCCTTCACCGTACCGGCGCGAGAGTTGGTCACCGTTTCTTCCACGGTGCCCAGGTCGACGGCCACCACTTGCACCGGCACTGGATCGGGCTTGAAGACAGTGGCCTTCAATACGACGCCGGCGATCACAACTGCCGCCAATATCCCAATTCTGATCCACCATTTACGCATATCGGTAACTCTAGCAAAGGAACCAGTTGGTAATCCGGGTTGGCCTCCTCGATCTTGAACGCGTCAACCGATCCATCGAGGTGCAGTGGGGACCGGCGCTTCTTGTCTGAGGGCGAGTGTCTCGATACGATTGACCCCTCTTGGACTACGTCCTGCCCAGCCGAGAATTCCAACTTAACCCGAGGCCAGCACCAGCCACCCATGGCGATGACGATCGGTGAGCAGCTCGGGCTTGTCAGGGGGTTCGTGAGATGAGAAAAGTCCTGGTGACCGGAGCGCTCGGTCAGATCGGCTCCGAGCTGGTTGCGGCCCTGCGTCAGCGGTACGGGGTCGACAACGTGGTGGCTTCGGATATACGCATGATGCCGGCAGGCGCAGCGGAGCTGGAGGGACCGTTCGAATACGCCGATTGCACGCGACAGCGGGAGATTCGCGAGGTGGTGCTGAAGTACGACGTGGGTACGATCTATCACCTGGCGGCGCTGCTGTCAGCCGTGGCGGAAGAGAAACCGCACCTCGCCTGGGACGTCAACATGGGTGGTCTCTACCGAGTCCTCGAGGTGGCGCGGCAGAACGGTTGTGCAGTCTTCTTCCCCAGCTCGATCGGAGCCTTTGGGCCGGGAACGCCACCAGACCACACACCACAGGACACCATCCAGCGCCCGACGACGATGTACGGAGTGACCAAGGTCTCGGGCGAGCTGTTGTGTGACTACTACCACTTGCGCTTTGGTGTCGACACCCGCGGGGTGCGGTTTCCCGGTCTGATCTCCTATGTCGCGCCACCGGGTGGTGGGACGACGGACTACGCGGTGGAGATCTTCTACGAGGCCGTGCGCCACCAGAGATACACCTGCTTCCTGGAGTCGGATACGCGTCTGGACATGATGTACATGCCGGATGCCGTAAAGGCGATCATCGAGCTCATGGAGGCCGATCCCGACAAGCTCCGCCATCGAAACTCGTTCAACATCACGGCCATGAACTTCACTCCGGAAGAGCTGACCCAAGCCATCCAGAAGCATGTTCCCGGGTTCGCCATCGACTACCAGGTGGATCCCCTGCGCCAGGCCATTGCCGATTCCTGGCCCGATTCCATCGACGACACCGCCGCGCGGGAGGAGTGGGGTTGGGCTCCTGACTATGACCTCGAGAGCATGACCGCCGATATGCTGGAGAAACTGGCCGAGAAGCTCTCGACGGCCGGTCCTACTGTCTAAACAGGGAGACTCTTCACCATGGCAACCGATCGCATCGAAAAAGTTCTGGCGCATGAGCTCGAGGAGCTGGAAAAACAGGGCTCCCTCAAAGGCCGAGAGAAGGTGATCACCGAGCTCCTGCCGGCGACCGGTGACGAAGGTCCACGCTACCTGTTGGAGGGCGAGGGAGATCGGCGGTTTCTGTGTATGAACTCGAACAGCTACCTGGGAATGTCTCTGCTCCAAGAGATTATCGAGGCGGAGGAGGGAGCGGCTCGCGCCTTCGGCACCGGACCTGGGGCGGTGCGTTTTATCAGTGGTACCTATCATCCCCACATCGAGCTCGAGCGCCGGCTGGCCGAGTTCCACGGCCGAGAGGCCTGCATGATCTTCAGCTCCGCGTACGCCACCTCGATGGGTGTCCTGCCACCCCTCATCACAGCGGAGACGGTTGTCATCAGCGACGAGCTGAATCACAACTGCATCATCAACGCGATGCGGTTGGCGCGGCCTCAGGAGAAGAAGGTCTACCGCCACCTGGACCTCGAGGAGTTGGATACCCAGCTGGCCGAGACGGCGGGCAAGTGTCGCCGGGCAATTGTGGTGACCGATGGAATCTTCAGCATGCGGGGTGATCACGCACCGCTGCCCGACATCATGGCGGTGGCTCGCAAGTACGACGACCGGTTTGCCGAAAATGTCCTGGTAGTGGCGGACGACTCACACGGGGTGGGTGCTTTTGGCGAAACCGGACGAGGGACGGAGGAATACACCGGAGGTGAGAAGGTTGACCTGCTGATCGCCACCCTGGGAAAGGCACTGGGCGTCAACGGGGGGTATGTTGTGGGCAGCCAGCAGATCGTCGGCTACCTACGTGAGAAGTCACCCTTCTACATCTACTCGAACCCGATAACTCCCGCCGAGGCAGCCGCGGCCTGCGCAGCCGTGGCGCTTCTCGACGGACCGCGCGGCCGCGAGCTGCTGGATCATCTCCGGTCGATGACCGCGAGATTCGAGCAGGGTCTGGTGGATCTCGGGTTCGAGACCATACCGGGAGAGCACCCCGTGGTGCCGCTCATGGTTCGAGATACGGCCAAGACCTCGGCCCTGGTCGAGCATCTGTTTGTCAACGGTATCCTGGCCACCGGGTTGAACTTTCCGGTCGTGCCAAAGGGCGACGAGGAGATCCGTTTTCAGGTCTCCGCCGACCACACCGCCGCCGACATCGACCATGCGCTCCAGGTGCTGGCTGATTTCGCTGCGTAGCGGGTGCTGAATCTCCCCAGTGAGCCCTCACTGGAGGGAAAAACGCACGGTGAGGTTGAGATAGACGGCCACCGGCTCGCCATTGCGGGTGGCCGGCTCGAATTTCCAGGTCTTGGCCGTCTCCGCGGCGGACTCGGTCAAGCCCTCGGGTAGCCCCTTGAGGACTTTGACGTTGACCACGCTCCCATCGACATCGATTACCGCCTCGAGCAGCACCACTCCCTGAATCCGCCCCTGCCGGGCATCTTCGGTGTAGCGGGGTTGAGGGGCGAAGATCTTCTTGGGCGGTAGCACGTCACCACCGACACGGAATGGGCCGGGACCGGTAAGACCGAAGGCCTGGGGACCCTCCGGAATACCAAAGGCGTCGTCGATCTCCGAGTCGATGTCCGTATCCGGGACGTCGATCTCTTCCATCTGAATCGGTTCGGGCTCGTCGGGGGTCGGATCGGGTATGGGGATCTTTTTTGTCTTTTCCGGGCGCTTTGGCAGCTGCTGCTGTTGTTGTGGGGGTGGGGGCTGGAATTGCACCTGCTGCACGACATAGACCTGCCGCTCGGTGCCGACATAGTGGATCTCACTCCCGAGATCCGGCATGTAGACGACAAACAGCAGGATATGTAGGGCGAGCGCCACACCCACCGCGATACGGAAACCCTTCTTGTCCTCCTTATCGTCGAGGTCGAGAGCCGGTACGTGCCCGAGGTGAACCCGAATCGTCTTCGGTTTCGGCTCTCTAAAGCGTGACCAGGTGTAGCTCTTGTCGAACATCGATTTGGACCCGTGGGTGTTGCAGGTCTGACCCGGGCGATGGGCTGGAGAACCGAGTCCTCGGCCACTCCCGCCATATGGTCAGTTTACAGGGGTAAGTACCTGTCGGGGGAGGTCAGCTGCCCACGGCAGCAAGAGGGGGACGCTCCAAACCGGTTATGGGCGCGTTTGCTGCCCGCAGCAGGAACTCGTCGGCGAGCAGCCGATAGGCGACGGCGCCGGCGGAGGAGGGGTCGTAATCGAAGATAGTGCGCCCCTCCGCCGGGGCTTCGGCCAATCGGACATTGATGCGGATCTCGATGCCAAATACATTTCTGCCAAACAGCTCGCGAATGCGCAGGACATTCTCGCGGCTCAACTTGGTGCGGTAATCCACCATGGTGAGAATCAGGCCGAGAAGGTGGGTCCTAGTTCCAAATCGTTGATAGAGCCGGTTGACCGCATGCAGCAGGTTTCGCACCCCTTCGAGGGCCAGGTAGTGGGGAACCACCGGCACGATAAAGCTGTCCGAGGCGACGAGCGCATTGAGTGGGGCCAGGGAGAGGGTGGGTGGGCAGTCGAGGAAGATGAAGTCGAACTGATCGACCACCGGTGCCAGCGCCCAGCGTAGCCGTTCCTCCTTGCGGGGCAGCGGTCCCAGATCCTGGTCGAGACTCACCAGGTCGGCGGATGCAGTGACCAGGAACAACCCGGCAACGGGAGTGGCACGGATGGCCTCGGCGATCGGCAGCGAGCTCAGGAGAATGTCGGCCGAGGAGGGGGCAAGGGCTGATCTGGGGACGCCGAGGGAAAGAGAGGTGGAAGCTTGACTGTCCAGATCGACGAGCAGTACTCGCTTGCCTTGGGCTGCCAAGGCCGCCGCCAGACTGACGGCGGTCGTGGTCTTGCCCACGCCGCCTTTCTTGCTGACGATAGCCGTGATCATGGAGCGCGTGGTGAAACTGCCTCGCTGACTGGACAACCGCTATCTGGATCGTAACACGGCGAGTGTGGGCGGCACTGTGGAATTTTTGTATCTGGTACCTGGGCCCAAGGCGCTCGTAAAGCGCCCAGCGGAACTTCTACCTCGGGCTGCTAAGGTCGTCGTCATGAATGTGGAGGGACATCTGTGGACGGTGGGCGGCTACCTTCGACGGCGCTGGCAGTCCGTGACGCCGCCCCCGGCGCGGGAGTGGGGGGCGGAAATCGACGATCCGAGGGTGGGACCGGTTCGGATCAGCGGACTATTTACCGAGCTCGATGGAGAGGGCCCGCTGCTGCTGGTGGTGCACGGCCTGGGCGGGCATTGCGAGAGCTCCTACGCCATAAGAGCAGCGGCGTTTGCCGTGGCAAAGCGTCTTTCCTGTCTCCGGATCAACCTGAGAGGTGCGGATCGCCGCGGTGAGGATGTCTACCATGCGGGTCTGACCGCCGATCTCCATGCGGCTGTGGCGAGCCCCGAGCTCGCTCGTTTCCAGCAGATTCTGGTTCTTGGCTACTCGCTCGGTGGGCACGTTGCCCTGCGGTTTGCGGTCGAAACTGTGGACCCCCGCGTCAGGGCGGTGGCGGCCGTCTGCTCACCGCTGCTGCTGGCGCCCGGGGCCCGGGCGATAGACAGCCCATCCGCCTGGCTCTACCGGCGTTATCTGCTCGCCAACCTGGTGGAGTGTTACGAAAAAGTGGCTGCCCGCAGGCCGGTGCCCGCACCGCTGGCCGAGGTGCGTCGGCTGCGTAGGATCGAGCAATTCGACGACCTGGTGGTGGCACCGCGCCACGGTTTCGCCGACGCTCAGGACTACTATGCACAGGCAAGCGTCGGTACGGTTCTGGACGGTCTTGCCCGGCCTGCCCTGCTGGTGGTCTCGGAGACCGATCCCATGGTTCCGCCCGCTGCCATACGACCGGTTCTGGACGGTCGTCCGCCGCTCGAGGTCAAGTGGGTGGAGGGAGGGGGGCACCTGGGTTTCGACTCGCATCTCGACCTCGGGATCGAGGGCGCCAAGGGACTCGAGGGACAGGTGCTGTCCTGGATGACCCAGCAACTTTAGCTCGGGGTGCTGAGGCTTTTCGCGGTCACGATGGGGTATCCTTGCCCTACAGCTATGCCCCAAAGTGCT
>JBAUDS010000053.1:0-12493 GCA_049678185.1 Thermoanaerobaculia bacterium | reverse complement strand
AAAGATGGCTCTCCTGCCTATCGCAGTGTTCGCACACCCAAGCCACCCCCTCCGCCCGAGTCGCTAGCGGAGTTGGAAGAGCTCACCGACAACCTTCCACCCGATCTGCGCGCCTATCGAGATCAAGGGCTCCTCAGCCCCCAGCGTCGCTACTACCTCGAACAGGTGCTCGGTCACCGCACCCGCACGCTGGCGACCATCCTGGCCGGCACCCACGACCCACACAACCAGGCGGCGGTGATGCGCACCTGCGAGAGCCTCGGCATCCAGGAGGTCCATCTGGCCCTGGGCGACGAGACCTTTCGACCGAGTCCAAAGGTGACGCAAAACGCCCACCGCTGGCTCGACGTTGTCTCTCACCCGGACTTCGCGGCCGTCGCCGGCGCTCTGCGCGGCCGTGGTTTCAAGATCTTCGCCGCGAAAATCGAAGACCGGACCGAATCTCTTTACGCGATCGACTTCACCCGCCCCGTCGCCGTGGTCTTTGGCAGCGAGCCCACGGGTCTGCCCGACAACGTCCTCGCGGCCTGCGACGGGAGCTTTCGCATTCCCATGTATGGTCTTTCCCAGTCCTACAACATCTCGGTGGCGGCGGCCATTGCCCTGTCGTGGGCGGTCGAGTCGCGGCGTCGGGCCTGGGGGAAGCCGGGTGATCTCGATCCGGAGGAGCTGGTGGCGTTGCGTCGTCGCTTCTACGAGACCGCCGCTCGGGGTCGATCGCCGCGACCGCCCACGCCGGATCCCACCACAGCCAGCGAGTGAGCACTGCACCCTCCATCTCGGTGCTGCTGCCGGTCTGGAATGCCGAGCCCTATCTGGAAGAGTGTCTCCAGAGTCTCGCCGTTCAGAGCTGGACCGACTTCGAAGTGGTTGCCGTGGACGACGGCTCCGATGACGGCTCGAGCGAGCGACTGACCGACTGGCAGGCGCGGGATGCCCGATTCCGTCTTGTTCGTCTCCCGCATCAGGGTCTGGTGACGGCTTTGAACGCCGGTCTCGACCGCTGCCGGGGCGAGTTGGTGGCGCGGATGGACGCCGATGATGTGACCGATCCCCGGCGCCTCGAGCTCCAGGCGAACCTCCTCCGGCAGGATCCATCCCTCGATCTGGTCGCCTGTCTGGTCCGGCACTTCCCGGACGAGTCGGTCGGCCAGGGGTATCGAATCTACGAAGAGTGGCTCAACAATCTGGTGGAACACGACGATATATTGCGTGAGCGCTTTGTCGAAAGCCCCATGCCCCACCCGGCGGTGATGGCCCGCCGCCGCGTGCTCGCCGAGGCCGGGGGCTACCGGGAGACCGGCGGGCCGGAGGACTACGATCTATGGCTCAGACTGGCCGCCGCCGGGAAGCGCTTCTGCAAGGTCCCCGAGTATCTATACTTCTGGCGGGAGCACCCTGACCGGCTGACCCGCACCGACAGCCGCTACGCGGTCGAGCGATTTCTCGCCTGCAAGGCGCATCATCTTGCCCGCGGTCCTCTCGTGGGCCGAGAGCGGGTGATCGTCTGGGGTGCGGGACAGACCGGGCGGCGATTGTCCAAGCATCTCATCCGCGAAGGTGTCCCTTTGCAGGCCTTTATCGACATCGATCCCGCCAAGGTCGGGCGCACGCTCCGGGGGCTGCCGATCCGTCTGCCCGCCGAGCTCCCACAGCTGACCTCCGCCGCCAAGAGCTGCGTGATCCTGGCCGCAGTCTCCTCCCGCGGTGCCCGCAAGCTCATCCGCAATCGACTCGGCGAGCTCGGCTATAGCGAGGCTGAGGACTTCTGGTGTGTGGCGTGACTCGCGGCTAGCCGGCCAGGTCGGGCTCTCCACAATGACGCAGGACCTGCTCACGTACTTGCTCCCGCAGCTCGAGGGCGGCTGACCAGTCCGAGCCCCGGGGAGCAATCGCCGGACAGATGGTCACTTTGACGGCCCCCCGCCGCGGGAACCATTCGCCTCCGCGCAGTATCGACCGGGTCCCTCTCAGCGCCATGGGGACCACCGGTACACCCGCCTCCGCCGCCACCACAAAGGCCCCCATCTTGAACGGCATCAGACCGGGAGCACGCTGTAGGGTGCCCTCGGGGAAGACGACGAGGCTCTCACCCCGCTCCACTGCCGCCAGCGCCTGACGGGTGTCCTCGACCCCCTTCTCCGCATCGAATCGCTCCACAAAGAGGGCGCCCAGTCTGCTGAGCAGAAGGTAGGCAAAAGGGTTGCGTCGCAGCTCGGACTTGACCACATAGGCCACGTTTGGGGGCAGCGCACCGACCAGGGCAAAGGCGTCACCGTAGCTCGAGTGGTTGGTGGCGAGCACAGCCGGGGTACCCGCGGCGAGGAGATCGAGACCCGCCACCTCGAGCGGTACACCCATCGCCCGGGCCAGAAACCGCGCCATCGCCCGCGCGTACCTGCGTCGCAATCCGAGGGTGGGCAGAGCGACAACCCCGAGCCACGCCGGGGTGGCCGCCAGGCCGACCACGAGCCAGACATAGCCGGCATAAAGGGTCTCTCCTGTGGCCCGCCGGGTGCGCGCCAGCTGTGGCCGCAGGCCACTCCAGGCCAGCCGGGTGATCTGCCACCACAGCGCAGAGCTTTTGCTGCCGGTCTTTCCCCGCTCGTAGAGCTCGCGACTGGCCGCGCGGCGGATCTTGCCGCTGGAGGTCTTGGGCACGGTGCGAGGCGGAACCAGAACGACTTCGTCGACGGGCACCCCCGTCAGATCGAGAGCTGCAGCCGCGATTCGATCACGCAATGCCTCGAGTTCTTCTGCTTCGTCCTTCCGGGTTTCCGCCATCAACACCATGCGCTCGGTACCCGATCTGCTATCGGCGCTGGCAAACACAGCCACACACCCCTTGCGGACCCCGTCGAGACCTCCCACCATCTCCTCCACCTCGTGGGGGTAGATGTTGCGTCCAGCCCGGATGATGACGTCCTTGGCCCGTCCGGTGACATAGAGCTCGCCGCCGGCTAGATAGCCGAGATCCCCGGAATCCAGCCAGTCGCCACGAAACAGCCGACGGGTGGCCCCGGGGTTGCGGTAGTAGCCGCTGGTGGCCGAGGGTCCGCGGAACTGTATCCGCCCCTCCCGGCGCTCCCCGGCCTCCCTGCCGGTGGCGTCGACGACCCTGATCTCGTGCCCCGCAAGGGGTAGCCCGCACGAAACGAAGCGCAGAGAGGTCTCATCTTCCTCCGCCGCCGGCTCGGCCCTGCCGGCCCGTTGAAAGGGCTCTCTGACCACATGATCGACCAGCGGGCCACGGCCGGTCGGCGGGAAGGCCAAGGCCACCGAGCACTCGGCCAGACCATAGACCGGCAGCAGCGCCCCAGCCCTGAAACCGCAGGCCGAGAAGCGCTCGATAAAACGACGAACGGTCTCGGGGCTGACACTCTCGGCACCGTTGAGAGCGAGCCGCCAGGAGGAGAGGTCGAGTCCCTCGATCTCGTCGTCATCGACCTTCTCGAGACAGAGCTCGAAAGCGAAGTTGGGGGCCGCTGTGGTCGTGCCCCGGTGTCGGTGTATGGCCCAGAGCCAGCTTGCGGGCCGGACGAGAAAAGTCAGCGGCGACATCAGCGACAGGGACATGGCGAAGTAGAGACTCCCCATCCAGGCACCGATGAGACCCATGTCGTGATAGAGCGGTAGCCAGCTGACCACGCGGTCGGCGCTGCTGAGATCGAGGGCACGGCCGGCGGCACGCAGATTCGCCAGTAGGTTGGCGTGGGTGAGCACGACCCCCTTGGGATCACCGGTACTGCCGGAGGTGAACTGGAGAAAGGCGATGTCGTCCGCGGTGACGGTGGGGAGGTGCGTGGCCGGTGGCTCTTGTTCCAGCTGCCCCACCGTCACCACTCGGTCGAGGCTGGGGACCTGGGCCCGGAGCAGACGCGCGAGCGGCCGCACCTCGGCAAAGGTGATGAGGACCTCGACCAGCGCTGTGCGCAGGATGCCGGCCTGCCGCCGCAGGTGATCCTCGATCTGGCTCCGCCGCACGGGTGGATAGAGGGGAACCGGAATACCACCGGCGAGCTGTACACCGAGGAAGGCAGCGAAATAGTCGAGCTCGGTGGGCAGCATGATGCCGACGGCACCACCCGGTTCGAGCCCCTGATCGACCAGCCCGGTGGCCACCGCCCGGGCCCGCCGCTGGAGGTCGGCATAGGTCAGCTCTTCGACGGTGCCGTCACCGGCGTCGTAGGCGATGTGGCGGCGCTCGGGATGTCGCTGGACATGCCAGTCGAGCGCGGCGAGAAGACTGGGGGCGCTGTGGGGAGCCGCGTCGGCATCACCCGCCGATTCGAGAGCGTCTTCGCCCGCTACGGCCGGACCCTTCTGCCGCGGGCCCGCGATCTTCAAGGATCTCAACAGATCTCGCGGGGTCTCGGCGCTGGCCAACAGCTGATCGGGGAGGCTCAGGCCAAAGGCCCGCTCGAGGCGAATAATGAGCTCCGCCCGGCCCAGACTGTCGAGGCCGAGGTCTTTTTCCAGCGAGGCATCCAGGGTGGGCCGACCGTCCCCGTGCTTTCGCCGAGGGTGGAGCTCCCGCACCAACTCCTGCACGAGCTCGAGGAGAGCCTCCGTACTGACTTCTGGTGCCGTCTGGGATGTGACCATCTCCCGAGTCCTTTACGGGTCGCTCCCTGGAGTGTACCCAACAAGGTCCGCTGACAGCCCCGCGTCCATTGCTTGTAAGCTTGGACCCATGCCGGCCAAGCGCACCAAGCCAGTCACCCGACTCTCGTTTCCGCTCTCCGCAGAGCTGCGGCAGCAGACCCTGGAGACGATCGCCCAGCTGCGCGAGAGCACCGACCGGCGTCGACACCTACCCTTGCTGAGCGATCTCATCTCCGACCTCACCGAGGCCGGGCTCGAGTACTATTTTGTCCACTCGTTGCAGAGGGCCGGTGTCGGAATGATTGGAGTCAGTACCGCCAAGCTCGGCATCGCCTCCACCAGCAAGGGCATCCCGATGGTCATCAACAACGTGGTGAAAATGATGTCTGACGAGCAGCTGGCAGCGGTGGCCGACTTCATCGAAGAGGCCTTGATCGAGGAGCCTCGCACCCGAAAGCGGTGAAAGACCCAGGGAACCAGTGTATGAAAGCGATGGTTCTCGACGAGCCGGGCGTGGCGCTGCGCCTTTGCGAGCTCGACCCCCCCAGCCCCGATCCAGACCAGGTTCTGATCGAGATTCACACCTGTGCCGTCTGCCGGACCGACCTCCATGTCTTCGATGGCGATCTTACCGAGCCCAAGCTACCGCTGGTCCTGGGACACGAGATCGTGGGAACCGTGATCGAAACCGGCTCCAAGGCCGACCGGTTGGAGGCCGGGCAGCGAGTCGGTGTTCCCTGGCTGGGGAGCACCTGTGGCAGCTGCGACTTCTGCCGCACCGGCGCGGAGAATCTCTGCGATCAGGCCGAGTTCACCGGCTACCAGCTCGATGGGGGCTACGCCGAGTACACGGTCGCCGACCACCGGTTCTGTTTTTCCATTCCCGACCTCTACACCGACAGCGAGGCGGCACCGCTGCTCTGCGCCGGGCTCATTGGCTACCGGTCTCTGCGCCTGGCCGGTGAGGCCCGCCGGCTGGGTCTTTATGGTTTTGGGGCCTCGGCCCACATCGTCGCCCAGGTGGCCCGGCATCGGGGCCAGGAAGTCTATGCCTTTACCCGCCCGGGAGACGTGGAGGGTCAAGATTTCGCCCGCGCGCTTGGAGCGGTGTGGGCGGGCGATTCGGAGACCCTGCCCCCGGCCGAACTGGACGCCGCCATCATCTTTGCACCGGTCGGCGCCCTGGTCCCCCTGTCGCTTCGCGCCGTCCGCAAGGGGGGTATCGTTGTCTGCGCCGGCATCCATATGAGCGACATCCCCGCCTTTCCCTACGAGCTGCTCTGGGGTGAGCGCGTTGTCCGCTCGGTGGCCAACCTCACCCGCCAGGACGGAATCGATTTCTTCCAGATTGCACCCGAGGTGCCCGTGCGGACCAAAGTGGAGACCTTCCCCCTCACAGAGGCCAACCAGGCTCTCGAAAGGCTGCGAGCAGGACAGATCCAGGGAGCCGCCGTCCTGGTCATGGAGAGCTCGTCCAGCGGTCCGGCTTGAAGATCTCGAGTTTCGGGCCCATGCAGATCCAGATCGGAGAGTGGTCGATCCGGAGCTTCCGCCCGGGTGACGTGGACGCCATCGTCAAGTACGGCAACAACCCCAACGTCTCCCTCCAGTTGACCGACCGCTTCCCCTACCCCTACACCCGAGAGGACGCCGAGGCCTGGGTAGAATTCGCCCGGGACCAGGATCAGGAGACCCTGTTTGCCATCGACAACGGGCAGGAGCTCATCGGCGGCATCGGTCTGATCCCCCAGGACGACGTCTATTCTCGCTCCGCAATGCTCGGCTACTGGCTGGGGGAGCCCTTTTGGAATCGGGGTATCGCCACCCTGGCGGTGCGGGCCATCGTCGACTGGGCGTTCGCCGAGCTCGATCTGATCAGAATCTTTGCCTTTGTCTTCGAAACCAACACCGCTTCGGTCCGGGTGTTGGAAAAGACCGGTTTCACTCTCGAAGGAACGATGCGGCGAGCCGTTTTCAAGCGTGGTCGACTGATGGATCAGTCACTCTACGCGGTTTTGATCGGCGAGGTGGAGAAGGAAGGAGAGCAGACATGACCTGGATGGCAGAGCCCGAAGCCTGGATCGCCCTCATTACCCTGACGGCGCTGGAAATCGTGCTGGGGATCGACAACATCATCTTCATCTCCATCCTCACCGGCAGACTCCCCGAGGATAAGCGACAAAAAGGCCGATTGATCGGCCTGTCGCTGGCCATGATCATGCGCATCGCACTGCTCGTCTCGCTGGCCTGGGTCGTACAGCTCACTGAGCCGCTGTTTACGGTTTTCGGCAAAGGCATCTCGGGCAAGGACCTGATTCTTATCGGTGGCGGACTCTTCCTGCTCGCCAAGAGCACTCACGAGATCCATCACAAGCTCGAGGGGATCGAGGAGCAGGGGCCAACCACCGCTTATTCGACCATGAAGAGCGTCCTGGTCCAGGTCGTGCTGCTCGACATCGTCTTCTCGCTCGACTCGGTAATCACCGCCGTCGGCATGGCACGGCATCTGCCGGTCATGGTCACAGCCGTGGTGATCGCTGTGATCTTCATGATGCTCTTTGCCAAACCGATCGGCGATTTTGTCGAGGACCACCCCACGGTCAAGATGCTGGCCCTGAGCTTTCTCCTGCTCATCGGCATGGCCCTGGTAGCCGACGGGCTCGGCTTCCACATCCCCAAGGGCTACATCTACTTCGCCATGGGGTTCTCGGTCTTCGTGGAATTCCTCAACCTGCGGCTACACAAGACCAAGCCGGCGCCGGTAAAGCTCCGCAGTACCTACGCCGACGAAAACGGCACCGCGAACTAGGCTACGGCTTTCTTGTCCAGCGTAGGGCGAGGCCGATGGCGCGGCCGGGGGAGAGGGCGACTTTGCGGTCCTGAGGTCTTGCAGCGGCCTGCCTCCGTGGCGGCCGAAAGCCAAGCCCACTCCGGCTCGATCCTCTCGCAAAGCGATGCCCAAAATAACCAGGCATCTCCTCAGGTTTCGCGACCTCTGCGCCAGAGCGCCCAGGAATCTCCTGATCGTAAATGCGCCCGCCTCGCGATTACCCAGCAAATTGTTGGAGTTTCTGCCGGGCGGTCTCCAAGACCCCGCAACAAATGCCAGAGGGACCTTGAAAGATCTAGGCGTTGCTTTCCGTCTGATTTGGCATGGGACGCCGACAGCGCTCCTTCCGCCAAAGGAGGCCACCTCTTCGAGGTCACCTGCCGCAGGGTCCAGGGCGCCCCATCGTCCTACGCGTAGCCAGGGTGACATTGACTGGCTAGTGACTGTGAGATAGGATCCACATATGGAGGCGTATATGGAGCTTTCTAAGAAGACAACGATCCTTTTTCCACCCGATCTGCATGCTCGGCTGGCGCGGCTCGCCAAGCAGCGAGGGACCAGTCTTGGCGACCTGGTGCGGACGGCTTGTGAGGAGCAGTACGGCCTCGCCAGCCGGGACGAGCGTCTCGCGGCGGTGGAGGATCTCGCCTCTCTCGACCTCCCCGTGGGAACCCCCGAGGAGATGGCGCGTGAGTCGGTACCGTCACCGGAAGAGCTGATGCCGTGATCCTGGTGGATGCCAACATTCTGATGTACGCGGCGGGGGCCGACCACCCGCACAAGACCCCCTGTTTGGAGCTGCTCGCAGGGATCGCCGAGGGAAACGTCGATGCCGCCCTCGATGCGGAAGTCCTGCAGGAGGTCCTCCATCGGTATCGGGCGATCGAGCGCTGGTCGGCAGGGGCCCGCGTCTATGATGACGCTCGTCGCATCTTCTCGGTGGTGCTGCCGATCACGGTCGAGACCCTCGATCTGGCGCGGCACCTTTTGGACGCGCACTCTGCGATCGGCGCGCGCGATGCTCTCCATGCCGCAGTTGTCGAGTCACACCAGCTCGATGGGATCTGCAGCTATGACCGTGGTTTCGATCTGATCCCGGGTGTTGCGCGCATTGAGCCTGCAGGTTTGACAACTGGATAGCGAGCATTGACCGGCACGGAGGCCGGCCGCTTCATCCCGCAAGTCCGAAAGGTTACCAGGCCCCTACGGGATTCTGGTCCAGCGTAGGGCGAGGCCGATGGCGCGGCCGGGGGAGAGGGCTACTTTGCGGTCGGCGGAGTTGAAGTACTCCTCGTCGAGGAGGTTGCGGCCGGTCAGAGTGAGAGCGAGATCTTCGCGCACCTGATAGGCGAGCGACATCGACAGCAGGCTGGCCGCGGGGATCGGTTTTTCGCCGGGGCCGAAATCGCTTCTCTCGGCCCGCTGTTCCCAGCGTCCCTCCCACGCCCACTTGCCCGCGCTCCACTTGCCGCCGAGATAGGCGCGGTTGGCCGGGACATCGGCCAGGGGCTCGTTGCTGTCGTTCTCGCCGTCGATCAGGTGACCGCCAA
Source organism: Thermoanaerobaculia bacterium (assembly GCA_049678185.1). Lineage (GTDB taxonomy): Bacteria > Acidobacteriota > Thermoanaerobaculia > Multivoradales > JAHEKO01 > M0029. The sequence goes on along the minus strand of JBAUDS010000053.1, from coordinate 3,508 downwards.
AGGAGAACGACCAGGCGCCGCTGAACTGGTAGAAGCCTTCGAGCTCGACACCCTGGATGGTGCCTGAGACCAGATTGACGAAAGTGAGTAGATCGGGCTCGATCTCGATGCGCTCGATGTAGTCGGAGATGTCATTGCGGAAGACGTACCCGGACAGAAAGAGACTCTCCCCGTACCAGTGGAGACCGGCGTCCAGGTTGAGGGAGCGTTCCGGCTCCAGGTCGGGATTGCCCACCACCTCGCCTCTGCCGGTGACCCCATTGAAGAACCGCTCGCTCAACGACGGAAATCGTAGCCCCGAGCCGGCGTTGGAGACAAACTCGAAGCCATTCCCCAGCGGCACCACCACACCCACGAACCCACTACCGGCCGTGTTGGTGACACTGGGCTTGTCGGCGTTTGTCTGCCGGTCCCAGGTCAGGCGCCCGCCGGCCAGCACCACGGTGCTCCCCCAGTTCCACTCGAGAGCACCGTAGGCGGCCGCCTCATCCTCGGTGCCATCGTCGAGGGTCCGCTGCCGCAGCACTTCGCCGCTGACCAGATCTTCGGTGAACTCATCGGCATCGACCGAGCGCCGCCCAAAGTAGTCGAGCCCAAACCGGGTCATTACCTTGGACCCGATCCGAACCTGTTTCTGCCAGTTGAGCCCGAGATCGAAGGCCGAGTTGTCGACCGAGCTCTCCGAGACCTCCCTCTCCACCACGTGGGTCTCCAGATCGTTGGGATGGACCCAGGCATCCAGGCTCCAGTCGGCCTCGGAGCGCATGGCGAACCGCACCAGCAGGTGGTTCTCCTCGGGGTAGATCGTGGTGCGCTCAGGGAAGTCGGTGTTGGCTTTGCCGATATCCCGACCGGCCGAGGCGACCGCCTGCAGGTCGTACTCGTAGCGCCCGCTCGACCAACTCCCCTGTACAGTGCCCGAGGTCTGTTTGAAGGCCGAGTTGAGGCTCTCCCCCGCGGGTGTCTCGCTGTCGTCGGCCTGCCGGTGGGCCACACCCGCCGACCAGCCACCTTTGCCCCAGCCCGCGGCCAGATTCCAGGTGTTGCCCTGAGAGACATACCCGCTGGCGACCGACCAGTCGTCGAATCGACGCGGGAAGACCTGGACGACCCCGCCCAGGGCCCCCGAGCCCCAATAAGAGGAGGACGGGCCGCGCAGCACGTCCACCGAGCTCATCAGCAGCGGATCGACAAAAGAGCCGGAGGTTCCTGCCCGGCGGTCGCTGACGATTCGCATCCCCGAGACCAGGGTCAGGACCCGCTGTCGCGACACACCGCGGATGGAGAAGGTCTGGAAGAGCCCGCCCTGGCCGTTCTCCGACACACTCGGCACCTGGCTCACCATCTCGGTCAGATCGGCGGGTGGGGCCACGCTGTCGCCCGGCTGGATGACACTGGCGGCCACGCTGACAGGCGAGAAGTTCTCCTCACCCCGGTTGGCCGACACCGCGATCTCCTCGTAGTACTCCTGCTTTGGCTCGAGGACGATCACCAGCGGTTCGTCGCTACCGGCGGGGACGCTCACCGACTGAGACAGGAATCGGGGATGGGTGATGACGATCTGCTGCGGCGGCTCGGCTTGCTCCAGCCGGAACGTGCCTTCGGCACCGGAAAAGGCCACCCCCGAGCCGCCATCGAGCTCCACTCGGGCGTGCTCTATGGGGGTCCCTTCCGAGCTGACGACCGTTCCGGTAACCGCCGCCATCACTCCCGCGGCTCCGATCAGCCAGAAGACGAGTCCGGTTAGTGTCGAGCGCAGGGTCATCTTGTCGACATCAGGCCACAGTAGGCCTGACAAACCGGGCGTTTCTACCACTCCCATCCGGCCAAGTCGAGTACGTTGATATGCCGCTGATGTTTACCGGGCCCAGAGAGTACAATCGCGCCTGACCGCTGTCGGCGTGGCTCGACGCCAGGCCCAATGATGAAACCGCCCGCCACAACCTCTCTTGAGCTGCGAGAAGTGCGCAAGAGCTATGGCGACTTTGTCGCCGTGGACGGGGTTTCGCTCCAGGTCTCATCCGGAAGCATATTTGGTCTTCTGGGGCCGAACGGGGCAGGCAAGACCACGACGCTGCGCATGATCATGGACATCATCGCGCCGGATGCGGGTGAGGTGCTCTTCTTTGGCCGCCCGCGCACCACCGAGGATCTCGAGCGGGTGGGCTATCTGCCCGAAGAGAGGGGTCTCTACCGCAAGATGACGGTGACCGACCAGCTCGCCTTTCTCGCCGAGCTCCATGGTCTCAAGCGGCGCCAGGCACTGCCGGCGATCGAGACCTGGCTCGAAAAGGTAGGTCTGGCCGAGTGGGCCAAGAAGAAGGTCGACGAGCTCTCCAAGGGGATGCAACAGAAGATCCAGCTGGTGGGCACGGTGCTCCACGAGCCGGAGCTGTTGATCCTCGACGAGCCCTTCTCGGGTCTCGATCCCATCAACCAGGCCCTGTTCAAGGATCTTCTGGGTGAGTACAAGGATCAGGGCAAGACGATCGTCCTCTCCACCCACGTCATGGAGCAGGCGGAGAAGCTCTGCGATCACATCTGCCTCATCTCCCAGGGCAAGGCCATCCTCGAGGGCGAGCTCGCCACCATCAAACGCGACCTGGGGGGCAACTCCTTTCGGCTGGTGGCCGATGGCGAGCTCGGTCGGTTGGATGACATCCCTGGTGTCGAACAGGTAGTCCCCCACAACGGCATGGTCAAGCTTTTGCTTCACCCCGAGGCCAGGGGCTCGGAGGTGCTCAAGGAGATCGTCCAGTTCCTCACCGTGCACGAGTTCCGCTCCGAGGAGCCCGAGCTCGAGGAGATCTTTATCAAGGCGGTACGGGATGCGTCTGCGGGCCGTTAAGACCATCACCAAGCGCGAGTACCTAGCGCGGATCCGGACCAAGGCTTTCTGGATCAGCACCATCGCCCTACCGGTGATGATGGCCGCCTGGTCGATCCTGCCGGGGCTGATGATCGCCAAGACCAAGGCGCGGCAGCATCTGGGGGTGGTCGACGCCACCGACCGGATCGCCGGCCCGCTGACCGAGAAGCTCGAGGAGTGGGCCGAGCGCACCGCCCAGCAGGTGAGCTTCGAGATCGAAGTGCTGGAGACAGGACCCGACCCCGAGGCGCAGCGCGCCGAGCTCGACCAACGGGTGCTCGACGACGAGATCGCGGCCTGGCTCTGGATCGACCAGGCGCTGCTGGACGAGGACCGGGTGGAGTACCACGCCGAGAGCGTGGCCAACATCATCACCCAGGAGACGCTGGCCAGCGCCCTGTCGACGGTGGTGCGGGAGGTGCGGCTACAAGAGGCGGGCTACGACGCCGAGGCGATCGCCGAGCTCAGCCGCTCGATCGATTTACAGACCGTTCGTCTCTCGGCGGAGGGCAGTCGAGAGGAAGGAGGGCTGGGCGGCCTCGCCCTCGCCTTCGGTCTCTTCATGATCCTCTACATGACTACCCTTATCTACGGACAACAGGTGATGCACGGTGTGCTCGAGGAGAAGAGCTCACGGGT
>JBAUDS010000052.1:0-4188 GCA_049678185.1 Thermoanaerobaculia bacterium | reverse complement strand
TGCGCAGCCACTCGAGGTCGGCATCGCCCGACAGGTTGTCGAAGTAGAGAACGGCGACCGAGGGCGCGCTCGGCTCGGCTGGAGCTGCCGTCGACACCGGAGCGCCATCCGCAGGAGCCGATTCCTCGCTCGGTCCCAGGAATCGCCACACAGCGAAGACCAGGAGCAGGGCGACGACACCGCCGACGACCGGGAGCAGCCACCTCGGTCTTTCGCTGGGCCTGGCCGCCGCCATGACGGCACTCTCGGTATGAACCAAACCCGACGCGATCTCCTGGCGCAGCCCTTCGAGCTCGTTGCGCACGTCCAGTGCCGACTGGTAGCGCCGCTTGGGGTTCTTTTCCATGCAATGGCGGATGATCCGGCCCAGATGGTGGGGCAGATCCATCTTGACCTCGGAAGCCGAATCGGGGGTGTCGCGCAGAATCGCCGAGATCAGATCGGCCGAGGTGTCGCCCGCAAACGGCCGGTCGCCGGTCACCATCTCGTAGAGAATGATCCCGAGCGAGAAGATGTCCGAGCGGGCATCCAACTCCCGACCCTGGACCTGCTCCGGCGACATATAGGGGATGGTGCCGAGAATTCGCCCTTCCTCGGTCAACGCCTCGGTTGCTTGGTCATCGGCGGACTGTGCCTCGTCGGACTCCTGTAGGAGCTTGGCCAGACCAAAATCGAGAATCTTGACCCGACCCTCCTCCGAGACCATGACGTTGGCCGGTTTGAGATCCCGATGGATGATTCCCTTCTCATGCGCGCTGCTCAGCGCATCGGCAAAAGGAACCGCTATGTCGAACACCTCGTCGAGCGGCAGCCCGTTCTTCTGGATGATCTTGTCCAGACTCTTGCCGTCGACAAGCTCCATGGTCAAGAAGTGGGTGCCGCCATCCTCCTCCACCGAGTAGATGGTGACGATGTTGGGGTGATTGAGGGCCGCAATGCTCTCGGCTTCACGCTGAAAGCGCGACAGCCGCTCTTCGTCGCCAGACAGGTCGCTGGGCAGCACCTTGAGCGCAACCTCCCGTTTGAGCTTTGTATCCTCGGCCCGGAAGACCTCGCCCATACCACCGTGCCCCAGCTTGCCGACGATCTTGTAGTGGCCCAGAGTCGTTCCGATCATAGTTCTGCCAACCGCACCAAGTAGGAGTGAGCTTTGGAGGAAACCATCGCTATTCTATCGGATGCGACCAAGCGCAGCGGGCGGCCTCCGGAGGTCGGGTCTTCGCCCAGCGGGCTTCAAGAGATAGGATCCCGCCATGCGCCTCTCAAAGCTGCTGGTCCTCGCCCTCCTGCCGTGGACTCTCGCCCAGACCGTTGTCGCCGCCGTTCCCGAGAACCTGAAAAGCTCGTTTTCCGTCGAGGCCCGTCTGCTCGACAGCGAGATCGACGAATACGCCCGGGCACGGGGACGTCAACGCGAGGCCGTCAACAGACTCCGCAGCATCACCGACCAACTGGATGCGGCCCTCTCCGACCCCAACGCCTCGGTCTCGTCGCTGAGGAAACTGGAGACGGATTTCGGTGTGGCCCTCGACTCCGCGTACGCCCGCGCCAGGGAGACCGGCGAGGTCCGCAAGCGCCTCTACCAGCGCATGGGTCGTCTGGCCGAGCTGGCCCGCGAGATCGAGCGTTACGCGGACAGCCAACTCCTGGACATCGACACCCCGCTCAACGGGATGTGGACGATCGAAGCCCAGCCCATCGACGTCAACGGGCTGATGAATCTGCGACAGGAGGGCACCATCGTCACCGGCACCTACCGACTGAGCAACGGCAACCAGGGCTCGGTCAAGGGGACCTTTGCCGGTGGCAACCTGCGTCTCGACCTGGTCGAGGCCGAGGCCGGTCACGTCGGGACGATTCGAGGCGAGCTGGATACCGACTCGGGTGAGGTGAGTGGCCAGTGGCAGGCCATGGATCTCACGGGTGGAAAACCGGCCGCCGGATCGTGGTCGGCCCACAAAGTCTCCGCCGATGAGGAGATCGATTTCTAGCCTAAATCATCAACAAAAAGGCCTCGATCTCCGCCGGCGCGACGGCAACTTGGCGCCGGTTGTGAGCTTTCTCATTTCCACCACCACCGGAGGCAAATATCCTGTTATTCAGGCACGGCGAGCCGTGCCAAGAACGATGTGCCTTTATAGATATGAGTAACCGCAAATACATCTTTCTCGCTTGGGTTTTCCTCCCGATTCTCTTGCTGCCCGCCGTATCAATTGCCGGCACCGCCACAGGGTCTGAGACCACCGCAAGAGCCACCCATCCTGATCTGGCGGCGGCCGCGCGGAAGGTCCCGCTGCGCGGGTCCTTCCGGCTCACCGGTCTGGAGCTCGACGGGATCCCGGGCGCAAGCGACCTCGAGCTCGAGCGGTTTCGAGTCTTTACCCCCGATGCCCGCATCGTCCTCGACGGCAGTGAGATCCTGCCCATCCCCGACAACCGCTATTTCAAGGGCCGGATTGCGGGCGAGCCGGGCTCGCGGGTGCTCCTGACGCTGCGACAGAGCGGCGAGCTGCGGGGCCTGTTATTTCGCGACGGCGAGCTGTGGGTGTTGGCGGGAGGCACCGGCACCGGAATCGTAGCGCCGGGGCTGATCAGCCGACGAGCCGAGCCCGATCTCGAGCTGGCCGACCGGATCGAGGGTTTTCGCTGTGAGACCGATCGTTTGCCGCTGCGGGAAAGCCCATCGGAGCCGGCTCTAGCGCAACCGCAGAGTGTCATCATCGAGCAGGGGGCCGGTCCGACCTATGCGGCGCGCGTCGCCATCGAGACCGACTACGAGTACTTCACTCACTTTGGCGGCGCACCGGCCGCCATCGATTACGCCGCGGACCTGATCGGCTACAGCTCGACAATCTACGAGGCCGAAGTCGATACCAGCCTCCAGATCAGCTTTATCGGCCTTTGGTCATCCCCGTCCGACCCCTGGACCGAGAATGATTGCGAAGATATGTCCGACGAGCTGCAGTACTACTGGCAAGTCGAGCCCAATCGTGCAAATGAAGAACGGACTCTCGTCCATATGCTGAGTGGCAAGAGTCCCGCGTGTGGAATCGCGTGGATTGGAGTGCTGTGCGACAAGACCTACGGCTTTGGTGTCAGCAGCGGGCTGACATTCGGATTCAACATCAACAACCCCGGCATCGGCTGGGACATCATGGTGGTCAGCCACGAGATCGGTCACAACTTCAACTCACTTCACAGCCATTGTTACGGCAACATCGGTGGCAACGGGTTGGCGCCGGTCGACAAGTGTGAGGGTGACGAAGTGAGCCATCCTTTATCCACCTACTTCTGCCACGATGGCGCTGAGCAGCTTCCCTGCTCGGGAGGGGCAAGTGGGTGCGGCACGTTGATGAGCTACTGTCACAAGCTCGCCGGCGGCTATAGCAATATCGCCTTGACCTTTGGTGACGGGCATCCTCATGGATTCTTGCCTGACCGGGTGCCGACCAGAATGCTCGCTCATGTCGCGAGCGAGGCCAACAAAGACCCCGGCTGTTTCAACCCTCTGCTGACGATTACCAGGCAGGGCACCGCCAGCGGTACCGTTACTTCCCAGGACGGAGGCATCAACTGCGGCTCCGACTGTACCGAGGTCTATCCGGACAATGATGTTGTTAGCCTGACCGCCATCCCTGGCGCCAACGCTGTTTTTGCCGGCTGGAGCGGACATGCCGACTGCAGCAACGGCATCGTCACCATGAGCTCGAGCAGGACCTGTACGGCCACCTTCAACCTGGTGGAGAGGAGTCTCACCATCGTAAAGAGTGGGTCGGGGGGCATGGTCACCAGCAGCCCATCGGGAATCAACTGCGGCGGGGACTGTCAGGAGGACTATCTTCACGGCACCCCCGTCGCCCTGGCGGCGGTGCCCGACCTCGGCTCGATGGTGGGCGGCTGGAGCGGCGCCGCCGATTGCAGCGACGGGGAGCTCACCATGAACGCGGACTTTGCGTGCACGATGACCTTCGACGCCTGCACGATCCCCTCACAGGTCGACGAATCCGAGCAGGACGTCTCCAGCAAGAAGGAGTTTGTCGCCTGCAACATCCTGACAGCCGGCGATTTCGTCGTTCAAGGACCCGGAGGCGATGTGACTTTCCGCGCCGGCAACACCATTGTCCTGAAGGACGGCTTTGTGGTCGAGTCGGACGCCGCCTTTCGGGCGATCATCGGACCGCCTCCTTC
>JBAUDS010000051.1:0-1642 GCA_049678185.1 Thermoanaerobaculia bacterium | reverse complement strand
TCGACGAGCAGATCGAGAGCGAGACCCGGATGAGGGTCGATGCCGCCCTGGCCGGTCTGCCGGTGAAATTCCGCCTTCCCCTGGTGCTCAAGGACATCGCCGAGCTGTCGACAGCCCAGGTGGCGGCGATCCTGGGAGTCAAGCAGGCGACCGTAAAAACCCGGGTGCACCGCGCCCGACTGGCGCTGCGCAAAGAGCTGGCGGAGTCGCTACCCAGACGCCCAGCGGCCCCTCCTGACCACTCGCGGCAGGTCTGTCTCGACCTGCTCGAGGGCAAACAGGAGGCGCTCGATCGCGGGGTGGACTTCCCGGTCACCCCAGACGAGCTCTGCACCCGCTGCCGCTCGCTCTTTGCCACCCTGGATTTGACCTACGACGCCTGCCGGCATCTGGGCGACGTCGAGCTGCCGGCCGAGCTGCGGCGGTCGATCCTGAACCAAACTCGGGACTAGCCTCGCTCTCGCCTAAGTGATCGGATGGTGAGACCCAACTTGACCCATAACTCGAATGGGGTACATTAGGACCACAGTCCCGGTGAAAAGAGCTTTCCCGACCCTGTCGGGTGCTGCAGGAAAACGACAAGGAACCGACGAATAGGGAGATTGCCCGTGGCTCTGGCCGATCAAGAGTGCATTCCGTGCAGAGGTGGGGTACCGCCGTTGAAGGGTGGAGAGCTGAGCGAGCTCCACCAGGAGCTGGGCGGAGACTGGCAGCTGGTCGATGAGCACCACCTGACCAAGGAGTATCGCTTCCCGACCTTCGTCGATGCCCTCAGGTTCACCAATCTCGTGGGTGAGCTGGCCGAGGCAGTCGGTCACCATCCCGATATCGAGCTGGGCTGGGGTCGTGTCAAGTTGGTCATCTGGACCCACAAGATCGATGGCCTCACGGGCAGTGATTTCATCTGGGCGGCCAAGGCGGATCGGTTGTTGGAAGAGGGCGGATTCTCACCTCCTTAGCCCTACGCCGGAATTCGACAAATCGTCATCCGGTTGATTCGGATAGAGAGCCTCTCGGTTTCAGGGGCCGGAGCCTGCCATGGATGTGGAGATCGTTCGCGATTCGAGCGTAGTGCCGACGCGCTACTGGCACCGGCTGGAGGGCGACCGCATCCAGTGTGATCTCTGCCCGCGCTTCTGCAAGCTGCGCGAGGGGCAACGGGGTCTCTGTTTTGTGCGCGGGCGACTCGACGACCGGATCGTGCTGACGACCTACGGCCGCTCCAGCGGTTTCTGCATCGATCCGATCGAAAAGAAGCCCCTCAACCACTTTCTGCCCGGCACCCCGATCCTGTCCTTTGGCACCGCCGGCTGCAATCTGGCGTGCAAGTTCTGCCAGAACTGGGACATCTCCAAGTCGCGGGAGTTCGACACCCTTGCCGACCAGGCCTCACCCGAGACCATCGCCCGGGCGGCGCACGAGCTCGGCTGCCGGAGTGTGGCCTTCACCTACAACGATCCGGTGATCTTTCTCGAGTACGCGGTTGATGTCGCCGCGGCTTGCCACGAGCTGGGCGTGCTGACGGTGGCGGTCACCGCGGCCGAGATCTGCCCCGAGCCGCGGGCGGAGCTCTTTGCCGCCATGGACGCCGCCAACGTCGATCTCAAGGCCTTCAGCGAGCGTTTCTACCGCGAAGTCTGTG
>JBAUDS010000050.1:0-6495 GCA_049678185.1 Thermoanaerobaculia bacterium | reverse complement strand
CGGCTCGGGTGCGGTCGGCTCGGCCTCGCCGATATCGTCGCAAAAGAGGTACTCGTCGCACAGACCCACCAGAGCCTGCGAGGAGGTCTGCTCGAGACCGACACCCAGCACCTTCCTGTTGTTCTCTTTCAACTTCGAGACCAGGGGGGCGAGGTTGCCGTCACCCGAGATCAGGACGAAGGTGTCGACGGGGTCCTTAGCATGACAGAGATCCATGGCATCGACCGCCAATTGGATACCGGCGCCGGCGCCCGGCGCTGCTCCGCCCTCAGGAGTGGCGATCAGCTCGAAGCCGGCCTCGCGGCAAGTGGCTCGAATCTCGCTGGATCCTTCCCGATCGGCGTAGGCCCTCTTGACCACGATCTTGCCGGTCTCGAGTAGTCGCTGAATGGCCGGTTGCAGATCGAGGGCGGCGATCTCCACCTCCGAAAGCCCCCGCGTCAAGGACTCCGGGTCGCAGAGCAGAGCCACCCGGCGCACCCCGGCGGCCTTTGGTCGACTCCCGGCGGCCGGTTTCTTGCGCCCACGGGCCGGCGGCTTGGGGGCGGGCTTTGGGCGGCCGGATGCTCCACTCTTCGGTTTGCGTTGGGGCTTCTCGGGACGATCTTCTTCCTTCTCCCGGGGGCGCTCTCTTGCCACCGGCTCTTCGTCGGCCGTAGGCTTCAACCACCACGGATTCACGCCGCTCCCTCCGTGCCTCTGATTGCAGTAGACAAATCGTGTCGGGACGCCGAGGGACAGCTGGCGATCGCCTGTGCCACCCTCTGGCAGTATCCTCGGTCCTGGATTCTAGCTTGCATTGCTCACTTCTGTCCGGACAGACCGTCTTCTTGGCCGAGATCCGGAACCGGATCCCACTCCGGATAGGCGAGAAGTCCCTCCTGGCGCAAGAGGCGAACCAGATGCCCCAGCCGCTCCTCGGCCGGCTCCACCGCATCGCCAAAGCGCTCGCGGACCGCCACCGCCACCTGGCCCACGGTGTGTTCGCCATCCAGGAGCTGCCACGCGAAGCTGCCGACTTCGTCGAGTCGCAGGCTCTTCACCGCCATCAGGTGGGATAACCACTCCAGCAAGATCCGGGGAAAGCGGGCGTGGGGCTTGGGTCTATCGACCACCACCCGATCCTCGACCTGCTGCCAGCGAGCCACACGGACAGGTGCCAGCTCCAGCAGGTTGATTTCCCCGAGCGGGTCCTTTCTGGACCGTCTCATCTAAAGGAAACCGCCTCCCATCGAAGAGGCGGTCCCATGAGCTCCCATGATCGGTTCTCACTCCACCTTGGTAGCCGGTACGTTGCCGCTCTGCGCGATGCGGCTTGGTAGCCACACCATCAGATAGAGCAGCACCGGATAGATCAACAGGCTCAACCAGAACTGCGGAGTGATGCCGCCGGTCATCCGCTCGTGAATACTGAGCAGCGCCGGGAAGAAGTCGCCACTCAGCACCAGAAAGGCAAGGGCAACGGCCATCAGCGCCTCACCGGCGATAAAGCCGGAGGACATGAGAATCCCGGTGTTCTCCGCCCTGGTCTTCTCCTCGGCGGTGGCGTTCTGCCGGTCCATCCAGAAATCCAGCCCCAACTTGATGAGACCACCGACAAAGATGGCCGCGGTGGATTCGAACGGCAGGTACATCCCCACGGCGATGAGCATGGGGGATGGCGAACCGATGAGAATGAGACCGATGGCCAGAAACATGCCCACGATCACCAGTGGCCAGGCCATCTCCCCGCCGACGATGCCGTTGGCCATCAGGGCCATCAGCCCCGCCTGGGGGGCCGGGAGCTCGGCCGAGCCGATGGTGTAGACCTTGTCCAGGGCGATGAGCGGAAAGGCCAATACAAAAGCGGCGAATACCACACCGATAATCTCGCCGACCTGCATCTTCCAGGGGGTGCCCCCAAGGATGTGTCCCACTTTGAGGTCCTGCATCATGTCGCCGGCGATGCCCGCCGCACAGCAGACGACCCCCGCCACTCCTAGCACCGCCGCCACGCCGTGGACATCCGTCAGCCCCAGGAAGACCATCAGCACCGCCGAGATCAGGAGAGCACTCAGGGTGAGTCCCGAGATCGGGTTGTTGGAGCTGCCGATGAGTGCCACCAGGTAGCCGGCCACCGCCGCGAACAGAAATCCCAAGACGACCATGACGGCGGTGAGAATGAGCGCCCCAATCAGGCTCTGCGCAAAGTAGTAGTAGAGAAAGAACGTCGCCACCGCCATGACGCCGATCGCCACGAATACTTTTTTAAAGTCCAGATCGATGTTCGTGCGATCCGTGGTCTGGTCATCCTTGGACGTGCCGATGTCCTTGAGGGCCTTCTTGATGCCCGCCACCAGAGACTTGCGGAGGTTGAAGAGGGTGTAGAAGGCGGCAACGATCATCGTCCCCACCGCCAGCGGTCGGACCTGATTCGACCAGACCGAGTTGGCCAAAGCAATCGATGACTGCTCGCTCCCCAACTCGGAGGCAAATGCCGGGTTGAGAAACACCGCCAACGGCACCAACAACAGCCAACCCATCACGGCGCCCGCAAAGAGAATCGCCGATACCCGCATGCCGACGATATAGCCGACACCTATCAGCGCCGGCGAGGCTGCCGAGGTAGAGAGCAACAGACCACCCGTATACTCCATCTTCTCGCCCAGGATTTCGATGGTGGACTTGCCAAAGGTGATGAATTTCTGCGTGCTTCCCTGGACAAACTGAATGCCGTTGGAGTTCTTGAACAGCTCCCAGAGAGCGGCCATACCCATGGCGCCAAAGACGTACTTGGCACCGGTCTGACCTCCCTGACCGGCTTTGACGATCTCGGCCGCCGCCACACTCTCGGGAAACGGCAGATCCGCCTCCACTACCAGAGTCCTTCGGAGAATGATGACGAACAGCACCCCGAGCACACCGCCGATGAGCATGATGGCGGTCGACTCCCAATAGTGGAGCTCATCCCAGGCACCGCTGATGACAAAGGCCGGGATGGTGAAGATCGCCCCCGCCACCAGCGCCTCACCTACCGAGGCGGTGGTACGGGCGATGTTCTCCTCCAAAATCGTGCCGCCCAGCCCACGCAGGGCGGCCATGGCCACCACGGCGGCGGGAAAGGTAGCGGCGACCGTAAGACCCGCCTTCATGCCGAGATAGGCGTTGGCGGCGCCGAGGAGGACAGCCATGACCGCGCCCAACAGCACCGCTTTGACCGTCAGCTCGGCCATCGTCTGCGAGGCCGGCACGAACGGGGTAAAAGACTTGTCAGCCATAATCCCTCCGAACTGGATTTATCTGGAACCGCGGCGATTGTAGCCGTGGGCCCAAAAGGGTGTCAAACTAGGCTACCGGACATGATCAACGTCCGTGGACTTTCGACTCCCCCACGCTCGGCAAACCCTCGGACCCCTCGAATCGACCCGATTGCAGGCAATAAGATGCCGCTTCACAAGGAGGAGACATGACCTTTGTCGCAACTCTCGAGCCCAAGCCCCTATGGGGACACTTCGATGAGATTCTGACCATCCCCCGCGGCTCCAAGGAGGAGGAGAAGGCGCGGCAGTATGTAATCGAGGTGGCGGAGCGCCTTGGGCTCTCCCACCAGTCCGACCCCACCGGCAACATCGTGGTTCGCAAGCCCGCCGCCAAAGGCTACGAAAACGCACCTGTCACGATCCTCCAGAGCCACCTGGACATGGTCAACGAGAAGAACTCCGATGTGGATCACGACTTCTCGAAGGACCCCATCCAGCCGCGACAGGACGGTGAGTTTCTCACCGCCACCGGAACCACCCTGGGCTCGGACAACGGCATCGGGGTGGCGGCCATGCTCGCCATCCTCGAAGCCGACGATCTGGTCCACGGCCCGCTCGAGATGCTGTTCACGGTCGACGAGGAAACCGGTCTCAACGGCGCGGCCGGTCTCGACGCCTCCTTGCTCGAAGGGCGACGGCTCATCAACCTCGACTCGGAAGAAGAAGGGAGCCTCTGTGTCGGCTGCGCCGGCGGTGCCGACAGCACGGTCACCCTCCCCTTGACCTCGATGCCCACCCCCGAGGGTGCGGTCGGAGTTAGCGTCAAGCTCTACGGTCTCAAGGGGGGTCACTCGGGCATCGACATCCGCCTCCAACGCGGCAACGCGACCAAGCTGCTGGCCCGGGCCCTCTACGCCGTATCGATCGACCAGGAGTTTCATCTCTCGAGCCTGGAGGGGGGCAACAAGCACAACGCCATCCCCCGCGAGGCCTCGGCCACGGTGACCGTCGCCGCCGACGGCAAGCAGGCTCTGATCGAGGCGTTGACCAGCGAGATCGAGGCGATCCAGGAAGAATTCAAGCCGGTCGAGCCGGACATGGGTGTCGAGATTGCGGAGGTCGCGGCCCCTGCCGAGGTCTGGGACGACGCCACCGCCGACAGAGTACTGGAGCTCATCGAAGCATTGCCTCACGGTATCGTCTCCATGAGCTATGCCATCGCCGATCTGGTGGAGACCAGCACCAACTTTGCCACGGTCAACGTTGACGATGGCAAACTCACCATCCTGCTGAGCAGCCGCAGCTCGGTGGCCTCGGCCATGAACGCGCTGAAACTGAAGATCCGTGCCGCCGCGTCGCTCGCTGGAGCCGAGGTGAGCGAGGAGGATGGCTATCCGGGATGGGAGCCCGACCTCGATTCCGAGCTGCTCAGACTGCTCAAGGAGATCCACCAGAAGCTAACCGGGGTGGCGCCCAAGATCGAGGCGGTTCACGCCGGGCTCGAGTGCGCCCTGGTGGGCAAGAAGATCCCGGGTATGGACATGATCTCGATCGGGCCCAACATCGAGTTCCCCCACTCGCCCGACGAGCGGGTCAAGATCGACTCGGTGGCTACCTTCTGGGAGCTGTTGACGGCAACTCTCGAGCGGCTGGCGACATAGGAATTAGATTTTTCCCACGTCGACTCGCGCGTCGTTGAAACAGGCCGCACCGCCGACGATGTTGAGGTGATCGGGGCAGAGTGCTGTCGAGGTCTCGCCGTTGAGCGAGGCGTGACGCCAGGCGCCCTTGGGCATGGCGACGACACCGGGCCGCAGCCGCTCGTTGATGGCGGCAACGCAGTCGACCTCCCCCAGATCGTTGAACACCCGCACCTGGTCACCCGGCTGGATACCCCGCGCCTCCGCATCCCGTGGATGGAGGTCGACAGAGAGCCGGGGGTAATTGGATTCCCCCAGGGTGCTGTTGACCATGCGTGAGCTGGCGGGGGTGATGAGCGCCAGTGGCAAGCCGTCATCGGGAGCTTGGAACCGGTAGGGCTCGGGCCCCAGGACTGCCGGTGTCAGGTGGATCCTGCCGTCGGCGGTCCGGGGATGGACGGTTCCGAACTGGATCGGTGTCCCGCCCGGGAAGTCGTGACGCTCGCAGCCGCCCGCCTCGAGTCGATCGCCGCCTGGCCGCCGACCGGTCATCTCCACCGCCGCGGCCACCTGGGAAAAGACCTTCTCCTCGTCCCAGAGGAAGGGCTCGTCCTCCCAGCCCATGGCTCGACCGAGGGCCGAGAACACCGCCGCATTGGTTCGCGCCTCACCCCGGGGCTCGATGACCGGCCTGACTCCGCCCACCACAAAGCTCCCGTAGCCGCCACGAAGGTCTCGGCCCTCGAGAAATGTCGCCGCTGGCAGCACTACATCGGCGTAGGCAGCGGTATCGGTCATCACCTGATCGAAGACCACGGTAAACAGATCGTCGCGCGCCAAGCCACGCAGAATGGACCTCTGGCCGGGTACGGTCACCGCCGGGTTGGCGTTGTAGACAAAGAGCCCCTTGACCGGTGGCTCCAGATCTTTGCCCAGAGCCCGACCCAGCCGGGTCATGTTGATCGACCGGGTGGTATCCGCGAGTGGTCCCACCACCGTCGTCGGGTCGAAGCGGAAGGCACCGGTGTTGCTCATCGTGTACCCACCCCCCCGCACACCAAACTTCCCCAACAACGCCGGCATCGCCAGCACCGCGGCCACCGCCTGACCGCCATTGCGGTTGCGCTCGATCCCCCAGCCACAACGGATGACCGCCGGGCTCCCCGCGGCCAGCTCCCGGGCCAACCGCTCGATGTCCAGTGCCTCGACCCCGGCCACTGCCGCTGCCTGCTCGAGCGACCAGGCTCGGGCCCGCTCCAGAAGAAGCTCGAGATCGACGGCCTGCTCGCGGAGGAAATCCAGATCGAGGCTGCCCTGCCGCTCCCAGTGGGCGATCATGGCCAGAGCCACCGGCAGATCGGATCCCGGACGGACCGGTAGATGGAGATCGACCTCCTCGGTGGAGAAGTTGCGCCGTGGGTCGACGGTGGCGACAAAGGCGCCATTCTTCTTCGCCTGACGGAGATAGGGCACCAGGTGGATGTTGGAAGCCTTGGGATTGGCACCCCAGACGACGATACAGCGCGAGTGGACAAAGTCCTCGAACGCCACCCCCGGCATCTTGCCGTACATCCCCAGCGCCACTTCGGTGGTGGGAACGGCACAGATCGTCTTCT
>JBAUDS010000049.1:0-7510 GCA_049678185.1 Thermoanaerobaculia bacterium | reverse complement strand
CGTCGATGAGGCGCTTTATCGGCAACGAATGGGTACCGGGGGCCAACGACGACCCCAACTCCAAGATCTATCAGGCCAAGAAGGCCGTCTACGAGGTCATCGATCAGGTAGGGGAGAATGCCCTCTTCGGCTTTTCCATCTTTGACATCTCAAAGGCCAATCCCATCGACAGACACTGGCTCTATACTCCGGAAAGCGACCCCCCCTGGTTGTCGAGTGTGGCCGACTTCACCGGCGGCAGCGCCACCCGGCCCTGGAAGGGACCCGGCAGCTCCAATGTGGCCTACCCGCGGCCCGGTCACCCCCTGCTCTTTGGTGACGACGATAACCAGGACGACAACGACCCGGCGCGCGTCGACGGCGACCACACGGATGGCAGCTGCGAGTACCCCGAGAACCTGGACGTCATGGTCGACAGCCGCGCTGCCGACTCCCGCAACGGCAACAAGACTCAATGGACCGACACCAGGGGCCTCGGCCAGCTGTGGTCCTTTGCCAAGCTGGGGCGCAACGGCGACACCAACACCGTCCAGTGGTTCAAGCTCAACGGCCAAAAGTACCGCGTTACCTGGAAGGCCCTCGCCGCTGGTCAGCAGATGGGCGACGTCCCGCTCAACGTCCAGGTCGACCTCCACCGGCTCAACAACGGCAACTGCTCGAGCCCCGCCTTCGACGACATCGCCATCAACGAGACATTGGTCATGGTCCCGTTGTACACAGAGGATCTGGACGGTGATCCCTTCACCATCAGCCCCGCCGAGATCATCTCCCAGCATTCGACGAGCCGTGGTTTTTTTGGAGAGCACGACTACAGCCCGGGAGATGCCTGCGGGGGCCTTAATCTGTATCTGGAAGGCAACTATGATGCCGACGACGCGGGGCAGCAGTTCAGCTACGACTTCATCGCCGACCCCCTCGGCCGGGACCCGGTCGACAACACCCTCGACCGGGGAGACTTTATCCCCCTCGACTGGACCAATCCGGGATTCTCTGTCGGCAATCGACAGGAGGCCATGAGACGGCTGGCGCCGTCGATTCTTATCGGTGAGCCTCCCGACTTTCGAATGGCCCGCTATTACAAAACGTACGACGAGCGTGCTGCGGACGGGCGGCTGTTGCTCAAGGACGAGTTCATCGATTACCCCCCCGTGACCTCGGGAAACGACACTCCGCTTGGCGGCGCGCTCTTTCGCTTCCGCCAGTGGTACGACAACTGGGTCAACATCGCCATTCAGCAGGATCCGGACTGGGACTGCCGCGCCGGGGTCAATATCATCCTGCTGACCGATGGCAACGAGTCCTGCCAGGGCGATTACCCGCCGCCGGATTCATCGCCGGCCGAATTCTGCCCAGATGGCGCCAATGCCCCGGGGGGCTGCGGAGGGAGCCCCACTGCGCAGTGCAGCTGCGAGAGCAACGGCAACGAGATTCCCGCCTACCAGGCCTATGTGCTCAACAAAGGCCTGACCAGCACGCTTACAACGCCCGACGATCCCCTTACCCCCGAGGTCGAGACCGCTTTCACTGATCTCCCGCGCAACGTCAAGACCTATGTCATCGGCTACGACAACAACCAGGCCAGCCTCGACTACACGGCCCGGGCCGGGGACACCTGCGCCGACCGCGATGGCGACCCGGCGACACCGGATGAATGCGCCTACTTCCCCAACAACAAAGACGAGTTGGTCGCCGATCTGCTTTCGATCTTTTCCAAAATCCGGGCGGAACCGAGGGCCTTTGTCCCGGCGGCTACTCCCCCGCGGACCTTCAACGCCGACGAGAAGATCGTCCTCTCCAAATTCGTGCCCATCGAAGGTGAGTCGACCTGGGACGGTCACATGGGCGCCTTTATCAAACCGTTGCCCCTGACCAGCGATGGCCGGCCGGACACCAACAAAATCTGCAACGGCACCACCATCACCGAGTCCTGTTTTCTCTGGGACGTCGGCGAGGAGCTCAAGGAGCAGGCTCCCACCGAGAACGAGGTCAACTCCACGCCTCCTCTCTTCGACATCGGCGACGCGGCCGAGGAGCGCCGGGTTTTTTATGGCAAGGAGCAGGACAACCTGACCCCCGACGAGGTGCCTCGAGCCCGAAGACTTTTCTCCTTCAACGACAGCACCACGGTTGCCGAGTGGACCGACCTGCTCACCGGTCTGGGCCTCGATGCAGCCGAGGTGGATCGTGGCAAGGACGTCATCCGCAATACGCTCAAGATCAAAAAAGCGACCATCCCCGATCCCGACAATACGACCATCGACGTCGAGATCCAGTACGTGCTCGGGGATATCTTCCACTCCGACCCGGCGGTGGTGGGTCTGCCCAACGAGGGACGGTTCTTTAGTGTCGATCTCTTCAGCACCGACCCCTTCGACTGCACCGACAACGACG
This sequence comes from Thermoanaerobaculia bacterium, assembly GCA_049678185.1. Taxonomy (GTDB): domain Bacteria; phylum Acidobacteriota; class Thermoanaerobaculia; order Multivoradales; family JAHEKO01; genus M0029. The sequence goes on along the minus strand of JBAUDS010000049.1, from coordinate 5,119 downwards.
GCTACCGCTGCTACTTCGAGAAACATCAATTCCGGCGCCAGGTCCTGGGGGCCGGCGCCAACGACGGCCAGGTCCACTTCTTCGATCTGGCGAGGTTCGAGTACACGACCGATCCTGAAGAGGACGGAGAGTACAACGACGGCACCGGGCGGGAGCTCTTTTCCTATATTCCGCGCGGGGTGTTGCCCAACGTGCTGGATCAAGCCGAGTTCAACGATCACGGCTGGGACGTCGACAGCCCCATGAGGGCCGCCGATGTCTTCATCGACCCGGTTCACGACGGCATTCCCACACCCGAAGACCGGGAGTGGCGGACGCTGGCGATGGGTGGTCTCCGCCGCGGTGGGCAGCTCTACTACGCCCTCGACCTGACCCAGCCCGACAAGCTGGACACCGAGAACGTCGGGGTACCCCTCAACGGCTATGTACCCTCCTGTTGGGACGAGGGCGGGACTGACGACTGCGGGCCGGTGCCCTACGGCTCCGTCCTGTGGGAGTTCACCGACACCTGGGACGAAGACAGCGCCGAAGAGACCGGCCATGGCAACCCCGACCTGGGAGACACCTGGTCGATCCCCAATACCGGCATGATCAGGGTTCTGGTCGACGATGGGGCCGGCGGCACCGAAGAGGCGATCAAGTTCGTAGCGGTCTTTGGCGGCGGGTTGGACCCGTTGAAAGCGGGCAACAGCGGCAACTGGCTCTACATGGTCGATATCGAGACCGGCAAGACCATCTACAAACGGCGGCTGAGCTCGTCGGCGGCCTCCGAGCCGGCGGCGGTGGATACCGATCAGAACGGATTCATCGATGCTATCTTTATCGGCACCACGGACGGCTACCTTTACAAGGCCGACGTGAGCGATCCCAAGCTGTTGGATCCGACGGCCACGGTGACCGAGTACTCCACCGGCGCCGCCGTCGTCAGAACCGTCAACCGGGTCGTGGACGCCGCCTGGGAGCCCTTCAAGATCTTCGACACCGGTGGGCGCCCGATCTACTTCCCGCCGTCGGTGATCTTTGTGGCCAAGATCGGGCAGTACGCCCTCGCCTTCGGCACCGGCGACCGGGAGGATATCCTGGCCTTGAACAATCAGGTCGCACGCTTCTACACCTTTGTCGACGACGGTTTTACCGCCAGCGACATTCGGCTGCCACTGGACGAGAGCGATCTCACCGTCATCCCGTTCGATTCAGCGCTCGAGCAGTCCGTGGACCTGTTGGTCAATCCGCCCGCCGGCTACGAGGCCGGTTGGGCGATTTCCCTCACCGCCAACGAGAAAGTGGTGACCAAGTCGCTGGCTTTTGCCGGTATCCTCACTTTTAGCAGCTTCAACCCCGATGCCGCCGCGACCGACGCCTGCGGTGGCACCGGCTCGGGCAAGATCTTCATCGTCAACACCACCAATGCCAACTCGATACACGCTGTGGCCGGCAACGACACCCGCTACTTCGACGTCTCGGACATCGTCACCAACCCCTATGTCGAATCAGGTGGCATGCCCGGTGACGACGACGATGACGATGATGACGGCGGTGGCAATCCCTGCGCCGGCCAACTCGCCATGACCCAGAGGATGATGCAGCTCTTCCCATCGGGTTGCAGTTTTTCCAACAGAACTGAGAACATAATGACGCAGCGCGCCGACACCGGTGTACAGTGCATCGCTCCTGTCCCGGTGTGCATCGATTCGAAGAACTGGAAGGAGTTCTAGATGGGCATGAATACACGACACACTACCTATCCGACCCGCGCCCGGTTGTTTCGAATCGGGCTCACCCTTGGCCTGCTGATCGCTGTCACCGGTCTACCGGCCGCCGCCGACTGGCTGGTGACCCAGGATGGAGACCAGGTAGAGACCCGGGGGGCATGGGAGATCAAGGGCAAGCTCGTCGTCTTCACGCTGCCCAATGGCACTCTCTCCTCCATGCGGTTGACGGATGTGGATCTGGACGCCAGTCAACAGCGCACCCATGCGCAGGACGTTCCGAGCGCTCCGGTCGTCACCACGAGCCAGCGCCGTGAAGCGACCATCGTCATTACCGACAGCGACGTGTCCCACGTGGGGCCCGAAGCCCCCACCTCGGCCACCGAGAGGCAAGAGGCCGGGGCCGAGGCGCGGGCAGAGCTGGCGGCCGAAGCTTCCGGTGGGGAGCTGACCGTGGCCGATTGGAACCAGGAATACGACGACGGCATCGATGGCGTCGTCGTCACGGGGAATATCGAGAATCGCAGCTCCAACCTGCACAGCGAGATCACCCTGCAGGTGATTCTCTACAACACCGACGGCTCGCTGGCCGGTCGTGCCGCGGCCACCGTCGACAACGTCCTCCTCCGGGCAGGGCAGTCGTCCTCCTTCCGGGCCGCCTTTGCCGGGATTGTCGGCTTCGATCGACCGGAGTTCAGGGTCAACAGCACCGCTTTGAGCCCCAGGCAAGAGGGAGCCGAGGGAGCCGAGGAAGCCGCCGAGGGGGAGATCCTGGCCGCCGAAGAGGGAGATGACGACGACGACGAATAGCTCCTGATTTGCTTATTACAGTCTTTCTATCGGTCCACTTTTGTTACCGAAGGTAACGAGAGTTGTCACTTCGAGTCTCTTTGCGGCTCCTGGGCAATCGCCCCAAACCATTCTAAAGAAACAATTTAGCGCTCTTTTCCGAGCCCTGGCACTGCCGTTGCACTATGCGGTTGGTGGTGAAAGGAGCGCATATGAGATCCGTCCAATCACGTCCGGAAGGCTACACGCTTCTGGAGATCATGGTGGTGGTGGCGGTGGTCGGCATCATATCCCTGATGGGTCTGCCGGCGTTGCAAAACATGATTCTGCGTTCCAAGCACGAGGGCGCGGCGCGCCAGATCTCGATGTTGATTCACCGCTCCAAGATGGAGGCGGTCAAGCAGAGTGTGCCGACGGTGGTGGCGATCGATCCCGCCACGAAATCGGTCACCGCTTTTGCCGACGTCAACGACGACGGTGACTTCAAGTTCGACCCCGATGGTGGAGCCGATTACCGCACCACCGACTATCAGATCGGCGGCACCTTCAACCTGCCGGCGGGGATCAGCTTCGCCGCCCAGGACGGCACCGACGACGCCAAGGTGGCCGACGGTTTCCATGTGGTGCCCTGGAGCGGCACCAACGTGGCGGTCTTCGACTCGGACGGCTCGGTACGCGAGGTCGGAGCCTTTCGCACCGGTGATCTCGAGGGCAATTATCTGGAGATCCGGGTCGAGCCCCAGGCCACCGCCCGGGTGGAGATCCTCAAGTGGGACGGTGCTGAGTACCTGGCCCAGGGCGACAAGGGCAAGACCTGGAAGTGGTAGCAGAGGAGACTGGTCGTGATTAGGAGAGACAAGCGATATCCGGGGATCACCGAGCGTGGTTTGTCGATCGTCGAGGTGATGATCGCCGCGGCGCTGCTGCTGATCATCGCCTTGGGGATTCTGCCGCTGTTTTCCCGCTCGATCATCAGCAATCGTCAGGGGTTGGACTCCACCGAGGTCAGCAACATGGCGCGGACCCAGATGGAGGAGTACGTGCAGTTGCCCTTCAATCATCAGATGTTGACGGTCCCCGATGGTACGGCCGCGCTGGTGGTCGAGCAGCACTACTCGGAGAAGGACCACAGGTGGAAGGTCGGGACCACTCCCGCCGGCGGCGACACCGCGCTTTTCGTCCGCACGACGACGATTCGCCAGTTCGGCATCGACCCGACGGCGCTCTCGGGTCTGACGGCAGCGATCCAGGGTGGTGAGCCGCCGGCGACGATCCACCTCAAGGAGATCCAGGTCAACGTCCTGGGTCACGCGGGTGGTCCCCTGGGTCCCCAGAAACAGATCACGGTTCGGGTCTTCAAGTCGCATTAGCAGGAGGGTATGGGGTCATGACAAACAGAGTCGCAATCCATCCGACCCGGGCTAGGCAGGGGGGATTCAGTCTGGTGGAGCTGCTGGTCGCCCTGGCCATTCTGGTGCTGATCCTGGTGGGGGTGCTGCAGCTCTTCGATATGCACAGCCGTATCGCCCGCACCCAGACCAACGTCGCCGACATGCAGCAGTCGTTGCGGGTCAGCCAGAACGAGATGATCAAGCTGGTGCGGATGGCCGGTCGCGGCATGCTGCCGGCGGCGCACACGACCCTGACCAAGCCGGGCGCGGACGAGAAGCTGCTGCCCAACGGCATCTCGGTCGAGGTGCTCCCCAATGTCGCCGATGGCACCCAGATGGGGGGCAACGACGTGGTGCCGGGCACCGATGTACTGATCATCCGCGGGGTGATCTCGTCGCCCATCTACCTGGTCGACACCGTGCAGACGGCCAACTTTGTCTTCAACGACACCAATGGTGACGAGATCCCCGACAACGGGGTGATCAAGAATATCCGTTCGACCCCCAAGGTGGATCGTCTGCCGATCGACGGCAGCCCCTTGAAGAAAGCCATCGAGGACTCCAAGGCCGCCACCCCCGTCCTGGCCTCCCTGGTGCTGGTCAGCCCGGTCAGTGACGGCATCTACGCGGTGGTGGAGATCGATCCGGCCACCAGCAACTGGCCGGCGGCCGACTACCCAGGGGAGAGTGATCCGACGGGGGCCTGGAGCGCCGACGTCGGCTTCAAATCCTCGGCCGGCACCCTCACCGCCGACTACGCCAAGCTCTCGCCCAAGGGGGCGTTTCCCAAGGAGTTGCGCACCATCGCCTATCTGGCCCCGCTGGACGAGTATCGCTTCTACGTCCGCGAGGAGTACGCCATCCCCGCGGACACCACCAGCGAGCTGATGCCGGCCCTGTCGGTGGCCCGCTACTTCCCGGGCTCCAACACGGTGCGACCCGGTGAGGGCTCGGTCGACATCGCCGACAACATTCTGGATCTACAGGTCACGCTCGGCATCGATCTCGACCAGGACGGCGTCATCAATCCCGAGGCCGATCCCGCCGATCCCGCCAATGACGAGTGGCTCTTCAATCACGACAGCGAGACCACCGATCTGGATGCCACCAAGACCACCTGGCAGGACCGGTTGCTCTACTACCTGCGGGTCAACACCCTGGCCCGTACCGACCGGCCCGATCTCGACTTTGTCTCCGAGCCCCTCGACCTGATCGAGGATCGGGACTGGA
>JBAUDS010000048.1:0-3853 GCA_049678185.1 Thermoanaerobaculia bacterium | reverse complement strand
GCGACAAGTAACCGCAGAACCTACCCCGGGGCCTCGCGGCCCCCGGGTTTGATTTTCGATTCTTGGCCGAGTGAGAAATATCGGCTTCGTCTCGCGACACTCGATGGCCGCTTGACTAGAGCGCCTGAACCCGCCTGTCGTTTCCTGATCCCTTCCTGACAAGGCAAGAGCGGCTCCGGACGCCGGGACGAATGCCCGTCGTCGGTTTTGTCGGTGACGGTCTGGGGGAGTTTTAGCGCTTGCGCAGGCGGTCGATGAGGGACGAGGTGGAGTACTCGGGCAGCAGCGGCACCAGCGTCACCCTGCCACCGTGGCTCTCGACCTCCTCTCGACCGACGACCTCGTCGAGCTTGTAGTCTTCGCCCTTGACCAGGACATCCGGCTCGACGTGCTGGATCAGCTCCAGCGGTGTGTCCTCGTCGAAGACGGTGACCACATCGACCGACTCGAGAGCCGCCAGCATGGCGACCCGCTCCCGCTCCGGCACCAGCGGACGCTCCGGACCCTTGAGCCGCGCCACCGAAGGGTCGCTGTTGATGCCGACCACCAGGACGTCACCCTGCTCGGCCGCCTGTCTGAGGAGAGACAGGTGACCGGAGTGGAGCAGGTCGAAACAGCCGTTGGTAAAGACGATTCTCAGGCCCTTTCGCTTCCAGGCGTCCACCTGCTCGGCGAGGGCCAGCCAGGAGAGCGCCTTGGAGGTGGCTCGGCCCCGGAGCTCTGCCGTCAGCTCCTCCCTCTCGACCGACGCGGCGCCGACCTCGCGGATCACGATACCGGCCGCGGCGTTGGCGATGCGAGCGGCATCGGCCAGCCCGGCTCCAACTGAAAGCGCCAGGGCCAGCACCGCGATCACCGTGTCGCCGGCGCCGGTGACGTCGTAGACCTCACGCGGCCGAGCGGGGATGATCTCCGCCTTCCTGCCGCGGGAGATAACCATCATGCCCCGCTCACTGAGCGTCAGCACCAAAGCCTCGACGCCGGCGCCCTCGAGCAGATCGCGGACGATCTCGACGAGCTCAGCCTCCGTTGTTCCGCGCAGACGGCGGCCGGTGGCCCCCTCCAGCTCGGCCAGATTGGGCTTGAGAATGGTGGCTCCCCGATAGCGGGAGAAATCACCCCCATGCGGGTCGACCAGAACGGGCACTTTCGCCTTCTCTGCGGCATCGATCAGGGCCCGGATCGAAGCCCGCGTCACAATCCCCTTGCCGTAGTCGCTGATGATGACCGCTGTCGGCGCCGGCCCCTCTTCCAGCTTGGCGATCAGGGATTTGGACAGTGCCTCGGGGCAGGGATCGTTGCGCTCCCAGTCGAGGCGCAGGAGTTGCTGCCGGAGACCCAGGATGCGCGTTTTGCGAATCGTCTGGTGTTGATCGACCCGACCCACGGCAGTGGCGTCGATCCCCGTCTCCCCGCAGCGGCGGATCACCTCGTCACCGGCAGGGTCGGTGCCGACCATGCCGTACAGGCGCACCCTGGCCGCCAGTGCCGAGATCGAGCGGGCGACGTTGGCCGCACCGCCGAGTCGGGCAAAGCTCTCGGAGACCTGGACCACCTGGACCGGGGCCTCGGGGGAGATCCGCGCCACGTCGCCAACGATGTACTCGTCGAGCATGACGTCACCGGCCACCCAGATATTGGCTTCGGTAAAGCGCTCGACAAAATCGATCAGGTCGGCTTTCAGATCCTCACCATTTATCATCGCATCACCCCGGAATCGCCCGTTTGGTCTCGTGATACGACAGAGTCCTCGACGGATTCCGCCAGCACGTGAATACAAACAGCGTGGATCTCCTGGATACGCGAGACCACCGTGGCCGGCACGTCGAGCAGCAGGTCGGCGTGCTCGGCCAGCCCTCCACCGCCCTCTCCGGTCAGGGCCACGACCCGGCAACCACGCTCGCGTGCGGTCTTGGCCGCCTCGATGACATTGGCCGACTCACCGCTGGTGCTGATGGCCACGAGAACATCACCTTTGCGGGCCAGAGCCTCGATCTGACGGGAAAAGATCTGCTCGAAACCGTAATCGTTGCTGATCGCGGTCAGCGTCGAAGTGTCGGTGGTGAGTGCCAGCGAAGGTATGGCGCGGCGGTCACGCCGCACCCTGCAGACCAGTTCGGCGGCCAGGTGTTGGGCATCCGCGGCGCTGCCACCGTTGCCACAGACCAGAATCGTGCCGCCCGCATCGAGACAGCCGAGAAAGAGCTCGACCGTCTCCTGCAGGCGTCCCGGCAGGTGCTCGGCCGAGGCAGTCAGGACCCGGGCCGTCTCATCGAAGGTCTGCCGAATATCCATTGAGATCTACTCGATTTCCAGAAGGTTGATGGCCGCAGATTGTAGATCATCGTACACCGGAATCGCCTCGAGCTGCTCGTTCCTCTCGGTTTTGGCCCCCTTGCCGGTGCGTACCAGCACCACCTGGATCCCACATTCACGCCCCGCCTCCAGATCCCGCAGAGCATCTCCCACCAGCGCGGTTTGAATCGCCGGAACCCTGCTGGCGTCGATCGCCTGCAGCACCAGACCCGGTCGGGGTTTTCTGCAGTCACAATCCTCTTCCGGGGCATGGGGGCAGACAAAAACGCCGTCGATATTCCCGCCCATTGCTGCTGCCTCGCGGCGCATGTGATCGTTTACCCCGGCGATGGTCTCGGGGCTGGCGAGCCCACGACCGATACAGGACTGGTTGGTGACCACCGAGACTCGAACACCGGCTCGGGCGAAGAGCAGCAGACCTTCGCGGGCGCCTTGCTCCCAGCGCCACTCCTGCGGCTCACGGATCCACCCACCCTCGGCAGCCTCGCGATTGAGCACCCCGTCTCGATCCAGAATGACGTGTCGGATTCCCACTGGTCAGTTGCTCCCGTGCTCGTCGAGCCAGGCCATGTAGCGGGGGACACCCTCAGCCACAGGCGCGAAAGGGCGATCGTAGCCGGCGGCCCGGAGACGGGTGAGGTCGGCCTGTGTCCAGGCCTGATAGCGGTCGCGCAGCTCGTCGGGAAAGGGGATGTACTCGATCTCGCCTCTCCCGGCATGCCCGATCACCGCCTCCGCCACCGCATTGAAGGGCGCGGCGACACCGGTGCCGCAGTTGAAGATGCCCGAATGCCCGGGGTGATCCATAAAGAAGAGGTTGACCGCTACCACGTCATCTACAAGCACGAAGTCACGCTGCTGCTCACCGTCGCCAAAACCGTGGCTGCCCTCGAACAGCTTCACCCGCCCCTGCTCGGCGAGCTGGCCGTGCATCTTGTAGGCGACGCTCGCCATCGTCCCCTTGTGGCTCTCACGGGGGCCATAGACGTTGAAGTAGCGGAGCCCCACAATCGGGGCCTCGGGAGCGGGGAGGATCTCCGCGCGCACCCAGTCGTCGAAGAGCTTCTTGGACTCGGCGTACTCGTTGATCGGTGCCTCGCACGCCGGCTCTTCGCGGGCGTCGGTGCCGATGCCGTAGACCGAGGCCGAGGAGGCGTAGACCAGGGGAACGGCGCGTCGCTGGCAAAAGCGCGCCACCGATTGTGAGTAGTGGAGATTCGTCGCCATCATGAAGTCGCGGTCGCGCTCGGTGGTGTCGGTACAGGCGCCTTGGTGGAACACCAGTTCGACCGGCTCGAGGGTGTCGTCGTCGCGCTCCACCATCTCGAGAAACCGATCCTTGTCGACGCGGCGGGGAAGATTCAGATCGTTCAAGTGGCGGAGCGGTGAGTCTGGCTCGATGCTGTCCACGATGAGTAGATCGGCATGGCCCCGATCCACCAGCGCTCTTACCAGATTGCTGCCGATAAAGCCGGTGGCGCCGGTGACGACGATCATGTCGAGTGGGTTGTCTGCTGCGTGCGACGGCCGGCAGGGA
>JBAUDS010000047.1:0-8688 GCA_049678185.1 Thermoanaerobaculia bacterium | reverse complement strand
AATATGCCCTGGTCGTCACGGGCCATGACCCGCACGACGACAAAGCTCCCGTCAATCTCCGCTGGACCCAAAACGTTCCCGGAATGAGCCTCGAAGAGAGCTTCCTCGATGGGATCACCACTGCGTGTTGGTGTTATCCAGCCCCGATCACCGCCGACGTCCTTGAAGTCGTCGATCGAGTGTTGACGGACGAGCCAGGCCAGGTCGGCTCCCTGGCGGAGGAGCTCGGCGAGCCGCTCGGCTTCCTCGCGATTCGCCACCGTGATCTGCCCAATGCGAACCCGCGGTGGCCGGTGAAACTGGTTCCTGTGCTCTTCGTAGTAGCTCTCCATCTCCTCCTGGGTGACGTCGATGCCGGCGCCCACGACCTCGTTCAGCATGCGGGGGATGAGGAGCTGGGTTTCGGTGGCACTCAATGCCCTTCCTACCTCGGGAGAATTGCCGTACCCCCGGGCGAGGGCCTCGGCGGCCATCAACTCGTCTCTTATCAGACGCTCGAGCACGAGTGGCTTGGCGGCGATGGCCGCCTCCTCATTGCGCACCCCTTTCCAGCGCGCCTGGAGAGCCTTGCCGTATTCCTCGGCAGAGATCTCACGCTCGCCGACCCGAGCTACCACCAACTCGGGATTCTCCACCTTCGGCATCAACCGTGAATCGGGTAGTCGCTCGGCCACGATTGCGGCCACCACCTGCTGCTCGATGGTCACCGGGTGGGCCTGGCGCAGCCGAGATCCCAGATCGTTCTTGAGGGAGTCGGCCTTGCGGTAACGGACCAGGGCTCGGAGCGACGGCTTTAGCGTCTCGAACTGTTCAGGGTCGGGATCGGCGAACGACTCCACCCGCAAATGGGACCAGCCGACGCGGGTCCGAAAAGGTCCCTTGAGTTCTCCAGGACGCATGGCGAAGGCATCGTCGGCTAGCTCATGGGGCATGTCGATTCGCGGCAAGTCCTCGAGCAGCCCGCCGCGGGGACCGAACTGGTCGACCGAGCTCTCTTTGGCAAGAGCTGCGAAATCTGCCCCTTGCTCGAGCTCGGAAAGCAGCCTCTCGGCTTCCCCCTTCTCGTGGACGGTGATCATGCGAAAAGTGATGGTTTGGTATTCCTTGGCGAAGGCCTGCGCCAGCTCCTCGTCGGTGGGTTCGGCCAGTGTCCAGATCTCCTCCTGCTCGAGCCGCCTTATGGCCATGCTCTGGCGCAGCGCTGCCAGCCTCGACGGGATGGGCTCATCGTTCTGCATCCCCATAACCCGTGCCTCTTGAGCCAGAAGCTTGTCGTTGACCAACCGAAAGATCATCCGCTCGGGGTCGGGAGCTCGACGCTGGGTCTCCGCGGTGCCGGTGTGCAGATCCCCGAGTAGACGCTCGAGGTCTTCGAAGAAGATCTGCTCGCCGTTTACGGTGGCGACGATATTCTCTTCCTGCGCTCGACTCTGAGCGGTCTCGTCTTGGTCAATCGCCTGCCGCGCAAGGACTGATGGGACGTAAAGAAGCAAAATTGAAGGGAGCACTATCGACAGGAGTTCGATTCTTTTCATGCTGTTTTAGCCCGAGTCGTTTCCCGGATACTCTTTCTCTAGACGCTTGGTGAGGATACTGACGATGCGCTCGGTGAGCGCACCCCGCGAGTGGATACGACCAAAACCGAGCAGACTCTGGCTGTCCCAGCCGGTGCGCTCGAGCGATCCTGTCCACAAGATTCGACCGGTGGCGGCGTCCAGGAGTCGCATGGCGATGACCACCCGCGGTCGGGGCGCGAATTCAGAGCCACCCAACTCGTAGATCTCGACCTCGCCGGTGAGAATCGTGTCGGCGCCAGCGTCGCTGCGCAACGCCGTCCAGGTTCTCGCGGTCACCCCGTCCCACCGTCCGCTCTGCTGCTGACGCAGAACGTCGAACGCCAGATTGGGGGAGACGACGTCGACACCGGATCTGAAGAGTTGGGCTCGCACTGCCTCGGTGACGGTCTCGCCATTCAGAGTAGGCCGAAATCTGGTCGATCCGGAAAAAGTTACGACGGCTACCTTGCCGAGACTGGCGCGAGAGCCCCTGTGGGCTGGTGAGCTCGCGGCCTCCCCGCGCTCTTCAGTCAATGCGAGCTCGGCCAGCAGATCTCGAACGACGAAGGGTATCAGACTGTCCATCTCATCGATCGTTCCCAGACCGAGGATCTTGCGGCGATCGAGGCCGCTACCGGCCTGGAAGCCTGTCCACGTCAGCTCTCCCGTTGCGCTCGAGTAGATGCGGAGCGACATCGCGAGGCGCGGGACCGTCCGCCGTTCGGTGTCGTGGAGGCTGGCCGAGACCACCCAGTCCGCTTCGAGCTCTTCGCCCAACAGCCGAAGAAGCGTCGGCGCCGCGTGGTCTCCACTGCGAATACGGAGGCGCCGAAGCGCATTGCGGGTTCTTTCTGGTCCTACGAGTGAGCCATGATTGCTCAACTCGAATCGTAGAGTCTGATCGACGGTAGAGGCTGCCTCCGAGTCCCCGGCCGGGTTTTGGATGGGGAAAAGGGCGATGACTCTGGCGCCTGCAGAGCCCTCCAGGCAGAGGAAACCCAGGAGTGGAACCAGCAGGTGACCGAGGATCAGGACCGCTCTGTGCCGCATTACAAGTCCTCTACTCAATTAGCGTCGAGAGCACCTGCCGGACGCACTCTCTGGTCGTCTCGGCCATCGGTTGGCCGCCGGTCCCGAGCACCTTGGCGGAGACGCTGCCCCCTTTTTCGCTGTGGGTAGCCGCCCACACGGTGGCCCCGGTCTCGGCCTCTACCATCCGCATATCGATAGTCACCACCGGGATAAGTACGCTCCCCGAGCGGAGATTCTCCGATTGGGTCACAGTACCCATGATGATGGCCTGCACACCCAACGCCTGCCCCAGCGAGATGACCTGCTCGGTGTTGGGCATCGGTGTTCTTCCGGGTTGGAATGTCTCGGTCTGAGTTAGCGCGGCCTGCACTTCACCCCGCTCGACTACATCCAGCGCGCCGCTGGCAAGCAGCTCGGTGACCGTCAACCGGGTGGCTCTCAGCCCGGCCTGACGGTCGCTGGAGAGGTTCTCGAAGGGCAGCACCGCAACCCGCTCGACGAATGAGAAGTCAAAGTTGGGGTTGGAGAACTGGGTGGCCTTCATGCTGCTGCCGCAGCCACCGAGACAGCACGATGCTGCCACGAGAAAAAGCCAAGGGGTGGAAAATCGTCGTCTCATGTCGTAGCCCTCCTAGAAGGAGAGGCGAAGGCCGGCTCGGAGGCTGGAGATCTCCGTGGATTCGCCTCCGGTCACCTCGCTCCTGGATCTCGAGAGGTTAGCAAATAGGATGAACCGTCTATAAAGCCGATAGGTCACGTTGACACTGTCGCCGGAGGTGCCGACTCCGGTCGAGCTGTCGAAGCCCCTATAGGTCGCCGATAGTGTCAGCTTGTCGCCGGGTGTGTAGGAGATGTTGTAGCTCTGGTTGAGCGAGTTTCTCCCGTCATCATCGGACCAGAACCAAAATCCGCCGAGAACCAGATACCGGGTGGCCGTCCAGGTCGTGTTGATCACGATCTGGGTCCGCTTCAGCAGGGCGTCACCTTCTCGGGTCTTGTTGAGTGAGTAGGAGAAGATCCCGCCGAGGGTCCAGGTGGGGAGAAGCTGCATCTGGAGATTCTCGCGCCAAGTCAAGCTGTTTCGGTCCCGGTCGGCAAAGGGATCGTCGAGGCGCGCGAGATTTAGATCGCTGACCAGTAGGAGACCGGGCAGCAGATCGGTGGCCACCCCGAGACGGACCGAGTCCAGAGTCTGAATCGGCTCACCGGCCTCCGATTCGTCCCGCCGCCCGGCCGACAGCACTGCGTCGACGGTGGGCAGCGGATACCAGTTGAGAGCGACATTGAACCGATTTACCGTTCGCAGCAGAATAGGATCGCGCAGCTCCTCGGAGTCGGTGTAGTTGTAGCCCAGGTTGAGGCGGAGATCTCGCCGGAGGTCGATTGACAGCCGGGCGTTGGCATGGGCCTCGCTGAAGTCTCGCCGCACCAGTCCGGCGGAGACACTCTCGTCGTTACTGAGACCAAAACCTACAGCACCGCTGATTCGGCTGTTGGGGTGAAATCTGGCCAAAACGTCGGCACGGTAGAGAGTGTTTTCGGTGTCCTCGGCGATCTGCTCGGCATCCAGATCCAACAGCGCTCGCACTTCGGTCACCAGCACGATCGGTACGGGATTGATCGAGACATTGACCGCCTTGAAGAACCGATCCTCGGTCTCCGGAATTCGGATCTCGTAGCGCAACAGAGCCTCATCGAAGGTCGCGGCGACGCCCGGAATCAGATCCCAGACCAGGTTGTCCCGGCTGCGAAAGACCTGCCAGGCCACTTGTGGTCCGGAGACGGTGTCGACCGCGATTTCCAGACGGGAGACCGGTCGGGTGATCCCCAGGTCGACACCGATGTTGCGAAAAGTGTTGGCGCCGCCGATCTCAATCGGGGGTGATGCCGGTGTCTCGACGTCGCCGTCGTTCAATGTCGTGTTGGGGAGGAGCTCACCGATCGCCGGCGAGGTGTCCACGGCGACCAGTCCCTCAGCTGCGGGGATGGGCTCGGCGAGCTCGGTGTCTTCGCCGAGTCTGCTGGTCCGATTGAGTCGGGAGAGCCGTCCGGACAGGCCGAGGTAGAGGCGACTGCCGAGAAAGAACCTGGAAGCAGTCCCGTGGACTTCGTGTCGGTTCTGATCGGTGCGGAGCTGATTCGATGGGTTTTCCAGAACACGCTGGACAAAGGAATAGCCTGCCGCCCAATTCCTCCGGTTGTAGAGGGCCACCAGTTCGAGCAGCCGGGAGTCGTTGCCCCGGCCAAAGACCGATACGTCGGCGATGTTCCGGTCCTCCAGAAAGTTGACGGAGAAACCAGGCCCCAACGTGGGTCGCCAGCCCAGATAAGCCGCCAGCGATCTCCGTTCGAGATCTTCGGCCTGAGAGGTGTTTTCGATGAGCTGGTCGTAGACGGCGAGTCGTCCAGAAAGTCGGTTGCGGTTGTATCGAAGCTCGAGCAGGGGTCGCTGGGACCGGCGGGTGAAATCGACTCCCTCGGCAAAGGTGGAGGTGAGGTCTAGAAACTGGTAGCCAAAACCGGCGCTGAGATAGGGGGTGAGTTGCTGAAATAGCCTGAATTGGTACTGCTGTTCGAGAAGATCGCTTTCGATCCCCCGGTTGTCGGTGGCGGTGGCGGCGACAAGGGCACTGCCACTGAAGTCGACTGCGACCGCGGTCGAGGCCGAGCCGAGAAGCAGCACAAGCAGAAGCCCGGAGGAAGCCCGGATCTCTCGGAGTGCCATCGCTGGGCGCTGGGGTAATGCCCGCTTCATGATCCTCGACAAAGCTGTCGATAAGTCTTGGACCGGCTCGTTCAGGGTGGGAACCCCTCCGACTCGAGGCCCCCCTCAGCGCCCACCACCAAACGATGTGGCCGCCGCCATTCTGGCGATTCCGGCGCTGTTTGTCACTAGCCGTTGGGGTAGGAGGGGCTGTCCGCCTCGGGTCGGCGGGGACCCACCCCTTCGGTGGGGTCGCAGGCGGCCGCGTCTGAGCACGAAAAAAACCCGAGGCCGAAGCCCCGGGTTGTGATTACGATCTGCTGACTCCAAGCTTACGGCGTGAAGTCGAGGACCTCGTCGAACTCGTCCTGCGTGTGGCACTTGTTGCAGAGCGAGCGCTGGGAGGTGTCCGCGTAGGGATTCGGAATCTTGTAGGAGGTGGACTCGTGACCGTCCTCCTCCAGACCCGTGATGCTGAAGTCCCAGCGGCCGGCATCCGGCGAGGAGGTGGCATGGGCCCGGTGACAGGTCATGCAGGCCACCTTACTCGTGTCACTTGCCGCGCCGACGTAACTCGTGATGTTCGTAACGTCGTCCCACTCGAAGGGGACAGCGGCGAGATACGCGTCCGAGCCGTCACCGCTGCCACAGGGGTCGACCCCCGAGGGCGGGAAGGTGGCGCAGTCGGTCGATCCCATGTAGGAGTTGTATTTGGCCGCAATGTCGGTACCCAGGGTCTGACCCGATGGGTGGATGAGTGCACCCGTCCCCCACTTGGCGTGGAAATCGCCGTGGCAGGTAGCGCACCACTCGCTGTAGCCGGACCTATAGGCGTTGTGGCTGCTATTGGTCTCGGGCTGTGACGAGAAGAGGCTGATGCCGTCGGCATCGATCGTGGCTGTGTAAACAGCGCCCGGAACCGCCTGGCCATCCTGATAGAGGATGCGGAAGGAGCCGGTGCCGTGTGGGTCGTGGCAGGAGGTGCAGCCCAGATCATCCGCATCGTAGCCGCCGCCTGGGGAAGTTCCGAGGACGGGGTCCGCGATGGTCATCTTCATGGTCGAGACGACGCTATGACCGGCCGCGTGCCCGAGGATCGGGTTGCTTGCGCCGCCGTGGCCGTCGTTGATGTTGGTCTCCTGCAGGAAGACGAAGTCGCCGCCGCCCCGGTTGGCGCCACCCACATTCGGGGCGTCCGGGTCGGCCGACCAGATGTGATAGCTGCCGCCGCCGTCGTGGCAGTCGAGGCAAACCGATGTCGCATCGGCAAACAGCAGCAGGCTACTGTAGCCCTGGCCGACGGCCAGCCCGTCGTTCATGCCGACGCCGTTCTGGCTGTTATGCATCGTATGACAGCCGTTGCAGTGGGCAACACCGCCATCGTGGAAGGCCAGAGCCGGGGCTCCGACAACGACTACGGCAAGAGCCGCCAGAATCAGGGTTTTTCTCATTTTCTTTCTCCTCCTATGACTATGGGTTTAGCTATTTTTGTCTTTATCTTGTCTTTTCGAGAGATGAACCACGCGTCCGCGATGATATTTAGCAATGTCTATGCCATAGAGACGGGGGAATACATCGGTGAGTCAGACTCGCTGGCAAATCGCAGGAGATTCTCTCCCGAGGCGCCCGCCGCCCGTGCTGGCTGCAAGCTGAAACCCTAGAAAATAAGGCGTTTTAGGAGCTGCCGCAGGCGTTATCCCCGATTCTCACACCGTTCGGCTACCTGTTGATCCCCCAGGTAGAGTGTTGAAGTTTAGATCACTACCACCCGACCTACTGTGAAGGATTCCACACTCAATAAGGGGATTATCCCACACCGCTGCGGAATATTCCACACCCGAGGGAGGGGCGGCAGCGGCGTCTCCTTGGTGCCAGGTGACCCGATCAGCTGTTTGTCGTGGGGGCGGAAGAGTGGCTCAGGCTGCGAGCCGAGGCCACTAGCCGATCGATCTCTTCCCTGAGCCTGTCCATGTGGTAGGGCTTGGTGAGGAAGCTCGCGCTGTCGTCGAGAGCTCCGAGTCCTGCCTCCTCGGGGTTACGATAGACGCAGGACTCGAAGAGAACAGGAATCCTGGGGGAGTGGCTCTCACAGAAAGTCTTGAGGTCGTGCCAGTTGAGATCGACCGGGACGACGTTGACGATCAACGCATCCGGCGGATCGGCGCGCAGCTTCCTGACAGCCTGATCGAAGCTGTCCGCCCCCTCGATCTCCACCTCTGCAGGAGCAAGGTGCCTGACAACCATCTGTAGGAGCCTGCTCCCATCCAGGACCAATAACCGCACTGTTGGCTCCCTCCAGGGGGAGAACCGTGCAAGGCACGTTCCAGAGTGAGGGGTGTTGAAACCCTCGACGGGTGCAGCCGGAGCCTAGAGCTCCGCCGTCCAGCCTTGGAGGATGTGCATGTAGTTGGCCCGTTCGTAGGCCGCCGGATCGGGGCAGCGGGCCAGGCTCATCGAACCGCGCATCTGGTCGAGTGATTCGTATTCGTGCTCGACAAGCCACTGTTCGACCCGCTGGCGGATGCCGGTCAGATACTCGGGGCCGCGGCGGAAGAGGGCCGAGACCAGCTGCACGGCGTGGGCGCCGGTCATCACCGACTTGACTGCGTCGAGGGCGCTGTGGACCCCACCGGTGACCGCCAGCGAGGTGTCGACGCTCGCCGACAGCACGGCCAGCCAGCGCAGTCTTAGAAGCAGCTCGGAGGAGTCGGAGAGGTGGAGTGTGCGCTCCACTTCCAGCTCATCGACGTCGATATCGGCCTGGTAGAAGCGGTTGAAGATTACCAGCCCGTCGGCACCGGCCGCCACCAGCTGTTGGGCGAAATTGGCTAGGGCGCTGTAGAAGGGCGACAGCTTGACCGCGATGGGGATCTGGATCCGCTGGCGCACCTCCGCCACCACCTCGACGGTCCGCCGCTCGAGATCGGCGCCGCTCTCTTCTGGATCGGTGGCCAGCTGGTAGACATTGAGCTCGAGTGCATGGGCCCCCGCCTGCTCGATCTGCTCGGCGTAGTCGAGCCAACGACCCTTGGTGGTGCCGTTGAGCGAGCCGATCACCGGAATGCTTACGGCTTCCCGGATCCGCCGCACCTGCTCCAGATACTCGTCCGGACCCAGCGCCAGGCTGTCCGGCTCGGGGAAGTAGGAGAGGGCCTCGGCGAAGGAGTCCGCCGGGCCATCGAGCGAAGCGGCCGTTGCCACCTGCTCGTGCACGATCTGCTCCTCGAACAGCGAGTTCATGACGATGGCGGCGGCGCCACCGTCTTCGAGCCGGCGCACGGTGTCCATGTCCTCCACCATGGGGGAGGCTCCTGGCATAAAGGGGTGCGGAAGATCCAGACCGAGGTATTTTGTAGACAGATCCATGGCGACGCCTCCTCAGGCTTCTCCTACGAC
>JBAUDS010000046.1:0-5749 GCA_049678185.1 Thermoanaerobaculia bacterium | reverse complement strand
ATCAAGGCCTCATGGTTTGAAGCGGCCGGCCTCCGTGCCGGCCGGGGCGGGAGGGCGGGAGCCCAGGCCCCCAATTCCCGCCCATTTCCTACGATATATCGCGTTGTTACCCACTCCACACCCCTACTTCTTGTGGTGTGACACGATCCTCTGGTAACCTCCGCCAGCAAGGGAAATTGCGGTCAATGCTCAAGCTCAATCGACTCGAATTGTCGGGGTTCAAGTCCTTCGTCGACCGCTCTGCGCTCGACGTCGCCGGTGGTCTGACGGCCATCGTCGGCCCCAACGGCTGCGGCAAGAGCAACATCGCCGATGCCGTGGTCTGGGTCCTCGGCGAGCGCAGCGCCAAGAGCCTGCGGGGCGAGAAGATGGAGGACGTGATCTTCGCCGGCGCCAAGACCCGCAAGCCCGTGGGGATGGCCGAGGTGACTCTCGAGCTCACCACCGACAACGGGTTCGAAGCCGCCGTCGACGGCCGCTTGAGCATCGGCCGGCGGGTCTATCGCGACGGCGAGAGCCAGTACCTGCTCAACGGCAAGACCGTCCGTCTAAAAGACATCAAGGATCTGCTCATGGACACCGGGCTCGGCATCCGCGCCTACTCCATGATCGAACAGGGCAAGATCGGCATGATCCTGTCGGGCAAGCCACAGGAGCGCCGCCGGCTGCTGGAAGAAGCGGCCGGTGTCACCCGCTATCGAGAGCGTCGGCGGCTGTCCGAGATCAAGCTGGAAGAGGCGCGGGCAAACCTCTCCCGCTTGGACGACATCGTCTCCGAGGTGGAGCGGTCGCTGCGCTCCCTCAAGCGTCAGGCCAACGCCGCCCACCGCTACAAGGACCGCCAAGAGGAATACAAAGTCCTTCTGCGGCAGGTCCTGGGGGCTCGATGGAGCCATCTACAGCTACAGCTGCGGACCATCACCGAGCAGCTCCACAAGATGGTCGGGCGCGAGACCGAGCTGACGGCCAAGCTTCACAACCACGAGGCTACGCTTGCCGAGGCGCGCGAAGAGCTCGACGCCTTCAGCCGTAGATTGGCCGAGCGCCACAGCCGCGCGGCCGAGATCGCCGCCACCATCGAAGGCAAGCAGGAGTTTCTAAAGGGCTCCCGGCAGCGGCTGCAAGAGATTGCCGAGCGCGTCGGTGCCGGCCGCCTGGCTCTCGAGCAGCGGCAAGAGCGGCTCGCCGAGCTCGGCGCCAGCCTCGAGGAGCACGAGACCCGGCGCGACACCCTGCACGCCGAACGCGATCAGGCCGCCAGCCACGTGAGTGAAGACGAGCAGAAGATCACCCAGGTGGAGAGCCTGGTGGCGGAAAACGAGGATCAATTGGAGTCGCTCCGCGCTCGTTTGCTCTCCTCCATCAACGATCTGAGCAGCTCGCGGAATCTCCTCCACCGTGAACAGGTCGAAAAAGAGAAGGGCGATCTCCGCCACCGGCACCTCGCCGAGGAGCTCGAGCAAAAGAAGCGAGATATCGAGGAGGCGTCCGGATCGCTGAACACCTCCGGGCGCCAGCTCGAGGAGTTGGAGCAGCAGGTCGGTGCCAAGCGGCAGCAGATGGCACAGCTCACCGCAACTCTCGATACCCATCTCGAGAACGAGCGACAGCTCTCCGTCAAGAAGACCGAGATCGAGGCGGCTCTCGGCAGCCTCCGGCAGAGGAGCGAGCTGCTGTCGGAGCTCGGTACCCGGCATCAGGAGCGGCGCCAGGCCTTGCAGGAGGCGCTCGCCCGGGCCGGTCTCGAAGAGGCGCGATTTCTCGCCGATCATCTGCGGGTGCCGGAGGGCTGGGCCCCGAGCCTCGATCTCTTCCTCGGTGCGTTGGAAGACGCCGTGATCCTCCCCGCAGGAGAGGACGCCCTCGGGCTGGCCCGCGCCCTGGCCGGCGGGCGAGGAACCGGCAGCCTGCTGCGCCCGCGGCATCATGCCGACCCTCTGCCTCTCGTCGACCACGCGGCCGTCCGCTCGACACTGGGCGACGCGCTCGGCCTGACGCCCGAGGTGGCGGCAGCCCTGCCACCGGCCTATCTGGTCGACTCCCCCGCCGACGCCGAGCGCCTGGCACTTGATCACCCGGGCATCTCCTTTATCAGCCGCGAGCGGATCTGGGCGCAGTCGGGGGTGCTGCATGTCCAGGGTGCAAGCGCGGCCCCCGGTCTGCTCGCCCGCGAGCAGGAGTTGGCCGTCGTCAAAGAGCAGATTCCCCCCAAAGAGGAAGAGATCGCCTCGGTCCTGGCCGATCTCGGCACCACCGAGCACGAGATCACGGTCTGCCGCGGCCGCACACGCCAGTTCGAGCAGGAGCTCGGAGAGCGGGCCCAGGAGCTGGCGGTGGCGCAGGCGCGACACGACGATGTTCAGATTCGTCATCGGCGCCTCACCGTCGAGCAGCAGACACTCGAAACCGAGAAGGCCGATGTCGAGCGGGAGCTGACGCTGGTGGCGGAACGAATCGGACGCACAACCGACGAGGTCGGCCGCCACGAACGCCGTCACGCCGAGCTCGAGGCCGCCTTCGACCAGGCCCAGGCCGACGTCAACGCGACCCGGCAGGAGAGAGAGTCCACCCGCACCTCCGGGGCAAGCAGGAAGGGGCGTCTGGAGTTGCTACAGGAGCGGCTCGATTCCCACGATCAGGAGGTCGAGCGGCTGCGGCGGGAGATAGAAGAGGGACGGCGCCAGAGCTCTCTGTGGGGAGAAGAGGAGCACCGCTTCACCGAGCGGCAGGCCGAGATCCGCTCAGCGATAAAACAGGCCGAGGAGGCCCTGCAACAAGCGCTCGAGCAGCGGGAGACCTCACAGGACGAGGTGATTGCCGAGCAGGAACGGCTCGATGCGAAGCGGGTCGAGATTCTGAGCCTGGAGGAGCAGGTCGAATCGACCAGGGAGGCCCGCGACGGTGTGCGCTCGGAGATCGGCGACATTCGCGTCACCGAAGCGAGTGAGAAACAGGAGGCCGAGCACCTGAGTGCATCGTTCCGGGAGGAGTTCGGCGAGGAGCCTCCAGCCGAGCCGGTCGACTCGGAAGTCGTTCTGGAAGAGGTCGAGGTCGACCTGGCCCGCTGCAAGGAGACCCTGGAGCAGTTGGGGCCGGTCAATCTACTGGCCGCGGCCGAGTGGGAGGAGCATCACGAGCGTCACCAGTTCCTGACCGAACAGCGCGCCGATGTTACCCACTCGGTCGACCGCCTCAAGGAGACCATCCGCGAGCTCAACGAGACTTCGACCGAGCGTTTTCTCGCTACCTTCAACGAGGTCAACGCCCACTTCCGCAAGACCTTTGTCGAGCTCTTCCGCGGCGGACAGGCCGAGATGCGCCTGCTCGACGAGACCGACGTCCTCGAGACGGTCATCGAAATCGTCGCCCGCCCACCGGGCAAGCGCCTGCAGAACATCATGCTGATGTCCGGCGGCGAGAAGGCGCTGACCGCGATCGCCCTTCTCTTCGCCCTCTTTCAGACCAAGCCCTCGCCCTTCTGCATCCTCGACGAGGTGGATGCACCGCTCGACGACATCAACACGCTGCGCTTTGTAGAACTGGTAAAGAAGATGTCGACGGACACCCAGTTCGTGCTCATCACCCACAACAAGCTCACCATGGAGGCCGCCTCCAAGCTCTACGGCGTCACCATGCAGGAGCGTGGGGTCTCCAACCTCGTCGCCGTCGAGCTCGACGATGTCGAGCCCGAACCAGCAACCGCCTAGCCCTCTGTTCGTAGACGAGCCGGCCGAAACGCCCCCTACTCCTTGTCCGCAGCCTGTTCGGCCTCATGCCCAACCGGCGGCTCGACATGCACCAGCACATCCTGCAGCCCCAGCTCCCGCCGCAGCTCCGCCGCCACCCGATGACCGATCGAGTGAGCCTCGTCGAGACGCATATCCGGCCGCAGCTGTATGTGGAGATCGGCATGCCCCCCCAGGGTGCCCGCCCGCGTGCGGATCTTGTGGACCGACTCGACCCCGGGAACTCTCAGTGCCACCTCGCGCACCTCGGCCGCCGGCAGCAGCGCCGTGTCGGCCAGCAGCATCCCGTTCTCTTTGAGAATCTTGAATGCCGCCCGCGCGATGATCAGGGTAATCGCCAGCGCGGCGACGACATCCAGCTGGGGGTACCCGAGCTGGGCCGCTACCAGGCTCAGAACAACGGCGAGCGAAGAAAAGAAGTCGCTACGGGTATGAGCCGCGTCGGCTTTCAGAATCTCACTGTCGAGTTTGGCCCCTTTGCGACTCTCATAGCTCGACACCGCGATATTGATGACCATCGTGGCCCCCATGACCACAAAGGCCAACGGCGTAACCTCGGGCGCACCACCGACCCGGAAGCGTTCGAGGCAGCTCTTCAACACCTCCCAGGCGGTCATCGCCAGCAGTCCGCCGATGATCAGGGCGGCAAGAGTCTCGAACTTACGATGTCCGTAGGGGTGATCCTCGTCGGGTGGCCTGGCCGCCGCCGAGATACCGATAAGACCCACGACGTTCGAAGCCGAGTCGGTCAGCGAATGAAAGCCGTCGGCCACCATGCTGATCGAGGCAATCAGCGACCCCACCACCAGCTTGGCCACCGCCACCAACAGGTTGAGCCCCAGCACCCCGACCAGCGTGCGGCGGATAGAAATGTCTCTCTCGGTCTGCAATGCGACTACTCCAAGGCGAAGCCCATCAATCCGGCGACCGCGGCTTGTTTCTCATCGAGTGACAGGAAGGTGACCTCTATCGACTCCTCTCTCAACTGAAGCGCACAGGCTAGATGCCAAAGGTCGGCCCCCCTCAAGTATCCCTCCTCGAGGACCGACTTGAACTCCGGGGTCAGCGGTCGACTTGGGTAGACCCACCAGATCCAGGTTAGGGGACCCTCGTCGATTTCTTCGGCGCCCTCGCGTTTCAAGGCGGACCGAAGCTCCGCCTCGAGAAGGTTGGAGGAGAAGAGTTGGTCGAAGGCTCTCAGCCGCGAAATCAGGTCTTCGTGGTCGGACTCGCCCAGCAAGATTGCTACGAGAATGGAGGTGTCGACGTACGCTGCCTTCAATCGCGGGACTCCAGGAATCGTTTCAGTGCACCAGGCCTGTGGGCGATCGGTTCCAACTTACCCTTGCGTGTGGGTCTTGGACCAAGGACACCCCGTTCCTCCAGGCGCCGGAGCCGGTCCTCCAAGCTGTCTTCTTTCGGCAATGGTCGGATCTCTGCCACTTCCTTACCCCTGTAAGAGATATAGACGTGTTTCCCCTCCCGAACCTTGCGCATGATCTCGCTGAACTTGGCCTTGGCCTCGTAGGTCGAGTAAGTCGTTGCCATCACTGCCTCCGTATTCGACAGGTTAACAGACCTGGTCAGACTAGTCAATTCAGAGGTGACAACTGACACCTGCTTCCAAGCCGGAATAGACCTGCGCTTCTTGCAAAAAGCCTGAAGAATAGCCTAGCATCCCCTACTCCGGCCGCGGCCGGGGTCCACCAGAAGCCGACGTAGCTCAGCTGGTAGAGCAGCTGATTCGTAATCAGCAGGTCAGCGGTTCGAGTCCGCTCGTCGGCTCCATAAGTTCAATAGAATCAGTAAATTACAGGGATCGCCAAAAAGGTCGAAAACGGCTCCCCTGCTATGGGGTCGCCATGGGGTCACAAAATCTCGGTTTTCGGAGCCGTTGCCCGGGGGTCGGGGAGAGGAGGTGGCCGGAAATCGTCGCTCCTGGGGCCGCTGAGAGCCTCGCTCTGTCGTGCAGCCCGGGCTTGCGCTCTGACGAAGGCATGCAG
>JBAUDS010000045.1:0-67619 GCA_049678185.1 Thermoanaerobaculia bacterium | reverse complement strand
TCTCGTCCATCGCTGTCGAGTCCGCCACTACCTCCGGGCCGTGACGCAGCGCCGTGCCGTACAGCACCGCTGCCGACGCCAGTTTGTCCGCGACCTGAAAATACATGGCCCGGGGATCCGGGTGCCCAATGACACGACAGAGGTCCTTGGCCGTCCGCCGAAGGTGGTTTCCCGGGACGAAATAGAGAGACTTGAAAAAGAGCCCGAAGCTGCCGGCCAGGCTTCGCCCCGCCCACTCGGGAAGATAAGTGGCCATCTTGACCAGTCCGTTCAACGGCAGGATGGCCAGATCCTTGGCCTGTCTGAAATGGAATCCCAAGGCGCTAACTCCCGGGCGGATTCTAGACCACGCCGGAGACTGCCATCGCGGTGGCTGAATACGACGTGATCAGCGCGCCACCTTGATCAGCCCGTTCCGATAGTCGATGGTCAGCTTGAAGAGATTTAGAGAGGGGACTCCGAGAATCCCCCCTATGTCGTGCCCGAGGCCCCACCGGAGATGGCGCAGATCGAGGACCAGCATGTGGTCGTGATCCTGCACTGCACCGGCAAATTGGAGGCGAACGTCCGCAATCTGTTTGGGATCGCTCACCTCTCCAGCAAAGCCGATGATTCTGACGGGCGCGTCCACCAACTCTCCGAGACCGACCGCCAGGCGCAGCGAGATAAACGAGCGCGATGCTCCCGAATCCAGCAGGAAGTAGGTGCCCACTTCGCCGTTGACCAACGTAGGAATCAATATCTTCGAATCCAACACGCGGATGGGGGTGAAACCATCACTTTCCTTGGTGACATCTCGGTTGTAGCCGTAGACAGGTTCATCCGGCGCTGGTCTCTGGGGATGGACAGCGAGCTCGAACATCGAGCGCGGCAGATCGAGTGTGACTATGAAGTCACGTGAAAACACCTCGGTCCCAACGGTACCGTAGTCGTGTTCAGGCTGTGGATCCGGAGAGATGCCCACCAGGCAATCTTCGAGAATCACCTCACCGACGGCTATGGTTCGGGCCAGAGCCAGCGGGATCACCCGCAGACCGCCGACGGCACCACTCCCGTATTCCTCGAAGTCAATCCTTTGCAGCCCTGCTTTGTCGGCGTAGGACTCTGGAACCAGGAATCCATTGCCACCGGTGTCGAGCATCAAGTCCCCCGGCTTGGCACCGTTGATCGCGACGGGCAGCGCGTGACGGGTGGTCGTGCTCCCCGGGCGACGGACCGGGGCCAATCTCACGGTGGTGTGGGCGCGAACGTCTCGGGGGCGGCAGCTACCGCGATCCCCAAGAAACTCCAAGAGGTCGGCACGGCGCTCTAGTTGTTTGCGGGCACCCTTTGACTCGTAGGTCGCCGCCTTGGCATATCGTCGCCAAAAGGAGGCCGCCACCCGATTGGTCGGTGCAGACTCGGCCATGGCCAGGAGGACCGCGGGATCCTGAGGGTCGAGTAGATAGGCCTGTTCGAAGTGGGCCCGGGCCGTTTTGAGTCTGCGTTCGGTCTCGAATATGCGCCCCAACCCGACATACGCGCGTGCCACCTTGGGGTCGAGCTCGCGTGCTTTGACATACTCCGGACCGGCAGCTGGAAAGTTGCCTTCTTCAAAGTACACATCACCCATCGCCACATGGGCAAGCGCTTGATTGGGCGCCTCCTCGAGCGCCTTTTCAGCTGCAGATCGCGCTCGCTCCCCGGCTCGCATCTTCATCAAGGTTTGAACAAAAGCGTAGTGGGCAGCCCCGCTCTCAGGGTGGTCACGAAGATACCCGATGAGAGAAATACCGGCCTCGACGAAGTCCCTGGAGAGGAACTTGGCCTTGGCGCGGGCCAAGCCCGCTTCACCAAACCACTGCTCGGTCCTGTCACGCTCAGACTGTTCCGCCCACAGCGGGGACATTGCCAGGACAGCCAGGGTCACTACTACCAGGCCTCGCGTGCACCTGGAGATTCGGCGATCGACATGCATCATGGAATCATCCCATAGCCCTAGGATCAGAGAAGTAGTCCGGTGCCTCTGTTAATACGCATTCACGATCATTCCATTCACGCCATATCTTTCGCCCGCAGCTGAATTGTTCTACTCTAGGCCCTCACCCCTGGTCGAATCGAGACGAGGACGAAGTAGATTGCGACTGAAGAGCGCCACACGATATCTCTCGCTGCTCGTCCTCGTGGCATGCAGTCAGCAAGATTCTGTGCCGGAGAAGGGTCTTCAGGATCCGCTCTACGTCGATCCCGCGACCCGCGACTTCTCCCAAAATCCCGAGCTGCTGGAGCGGGTTCTCGGGAGCCCACACGGCTACCTCCGGTTCATCAATGTGCCCTTTAGCCAGGAGCTCTGTCGGCACTTCGGCGAAGCCCTGGAGGGCAACCCACCCTTCAATCTTCACGGGGATGCCCACCTCGAGCAGTATGCGGTCACCGATCTGGGTCGTGGCCTGACCGACTTCGACGACTCCTCCACGGGACCGGCCGTCATCGACCTCATGCGATTCGGGGTCTCCTTGTATCTGGCTGCCGACGCCAGGGGTTGGAGCGATCAGGCCGATTCCATCTACGACGAGTTTCTGCGCGGCTACCGGGAGGCCCTGAACGAACCCAAGACCGAAGCCCCCGAGCCCGAGGTTGTCAGACGGCTACAGGCGGACTTCGAGCACGACCGGGGGAAATACATCGACTGGGTGGAGTCCATCATGGAACCGGTCTCCGAGGATGAGCAGCGGAGCCTGATGGAGGCCATGACCACCTACTTCGAGGTCATGAAAAGAAACCATCCCGATTTCAGCGTGGACTACTTCAATATCGAGGATGTGGGCTATCTCAGGATGGGTATCGGCAGCGCCCTCGACATCAAGTACCTGGTGCGCATCCGTGGGAGCTCGGACGACGCCGGTGACGACGTCATTCTCGAAGTCAAGCAGGTGCGTGACCTGACGGGCATCGACTGCATCTCGGTCGGTCTTGGATCCGACCCTTTTCGAATTCTTATCGGCCAGTCACGCATCGCCTATCAACCCTACAAGCTACTCGGGTACGTGCGGTTCGAGGATCTCACCTTCTGGGTCCATCAATGGGTGGACAACTACGCAGAGGTGGCGATCGAGGACACTTTCCAGAGCCCTGAGGAGCTGGCCGAGGTCGCCTATGACATCGGGGTGCAGCTGGGCCGAGGTCATCCCAATCAGATCGGGGAGACCCTCGATCTCCAGTTTCGCCTCGAGCAGATCAGGCTTCTCGATCTCCATCAGGCCGAGCTCAAGACGGAGTGCCGCAGATTTGCGGACCGGGTAACCGCAGCGTGGAGCCAATTCCGCGAAGCTGCCGGCAGCTAGCCTGAGGTGCTGTACAATTCTGGACATCGAAGCGGTAGCGGAAGATCAGCTCCTGTCCCTTCCTGGCTGGAGACCGGAAGGGGTGAGGTGCCAGAAAAAGGAGATGTCATGAATCCCTGGATTCGAATTTCCACCGTTCTTTCAGTGTTCGTGATCACCGTCGCCGGTGTGCCGGCTTGGGCGCAATTCACCGAAGAGGAGCTCGCGCAGCGGCCGACAATCGAGACCTTCCTCGTGAACGCCGAGATCGTGGACTCCAAGCAGTTGGGTCAGGCCGAGGGCGTGACCCGTCCGTATAAGCTCACACTCCGCGAAGGCAGCATCCAGCACGATGCGCTCTGGAAGAACCCATCGGGGAGGATGGGGGGCTTTATCGAGGGATGGAAGTACGAGATTGCCGCCTACAATCTCGACAAATTCCTTGGGCTCAACATGGTTCCACCAACGGCAGAGCGCCGGTTCCATGGGAATCTGGGCTCCATCAACTTCTGGGTAGACGTCTGGATAGACGGCCGCAAGAAACAGGAGGAAAAGATCGCGGTTCCGGGCCCAAAGCTGGTCAACTGGAACCGGATGACCTATCTCCAGCGCGCCTTCGACAACCTAATCGGCAATGAAGACAGACATCTTGGAAATGTCCTGATCACCGAAGACTGGCGAATGTATTTGATCGACCACTCGCGGTCTTTTCGGACCACCAAGGCCTATACCAATAAGCTGCAGTTCGACAAGAAGAAGCCCATGAAGAGGCTGCCTCGGGCATTCGTGGAGAAGATCAAGGGTCTGGACGAGGCCACTCTGCGCAGCGTCGTCGGCGACACACTCACGGACAAAGAGATCGAGGCGGTGATGGCGCGGCAGCAGCTGATGCTGGCCGAGTTCGATCGACTGCTCAGCGAGGAGGGAGAAGACGCCTTTCTCTACGACTAGACGAGATCTGCACCCCGCCGGCGGACTCCTGGAGCTACTCCTCCGGGGTAGCCGAGTCCTCGACGTCGTAATCCATGGGTATTGCTTCGAGTGCCGTTATGAACTCGCGCGATTCGGGCGGGTATTCGGGGACTGTCTTGTGGAAGAGGATTCCTTCCGGCCAGAGATGGTAGCCGTAGTATTTGCGATTCCCTTTGGGGCTGATCCTGAGCTTCGAGCCTTCGAGTGAGGCACCCACAAAGAGCCCTCGCGACCTCACATAGATGTAGACATCCGCGCTCAGCTTCTTGTTGGAGGTCACTCCGGTGGCTTTGTCGAACGATCCCGCGGCTACACGAAGGTCGGCGCCCAGCGACGTCTGGGAATCGAGCAGCCTCCTGGCCGCCTGGTCGTTGACAAAGAAGAGTAAAAGATCACTCGTCTGATAACCGACTTGGAGACCGATGCTGCCGCCACTCACGGTCATAAAGACCGGAGCGCTCCAGTCACCCTCCTCGTCACGACAGCTGACTACGCCGGAGCCGTGCGACCCACCCAGACCAAAGGCCGCGCGCGGCACATCCGGAAAGACCGCAACGCATCGGGTCTGTTCGAGCAGCGCCTGTGGGAGCCGGCGATCGGGATGGTCGAAAAGCTCCTCGGCGACCCACCTGGCGGAACGCACTTTTCGCTCCTGCTTCTGGCCGGCCCGGGCCGGCACAACCGATACGACAAGTAGCAATAGAACCAACGATATAGTCGGATTTGGACGCTGAATCATCTACGGGCTCCCATGCGAATGCCGGGAGTTTACGACAAACGAGCGCTCGAGGGGTTGGCTCCCTACGCCCCTAAACCCTCTCGCCCAAGCCGAGTCGGCTCAGCATGACCGTTTTGGTCTATATTGGGGCGGCACAAGGAAAACCTGAGTGAGCGGATCGGAAGAGAATAACGGGCCCCGTCCGACCCGGGACGGCAGCTGGCGTCGGTTTGGTCGACGGTTGGGGATGGATCTCCGCCCCGGCGAGGGATCGGCGACAGCCCTCCTCTTTGTCTGCCTTTTTCTCCTGCTTACCTTTCAGATCTCCACCAAGACGGTTCGCCAGTCGACCTTTATCGACTCCCTGGGTGCCGACAAACTCCCCCTCGTCTACCTGCTGGTGGCTCTCCTCTCCTACCCGATTCTCCGGCCCTACTACCGATTTGCCGAGCGCTTCAAGATCCACCAGCTCATTTCCTATACGAGCCTCGGTGTGGCGGCGCTGCTGGTGGGGTTCTGGGGCCTCTATCAGTTCCCCTGGACCTGGGTGCCGGTGGTCTTCTATGTCGGCTCCTCCATCGTCTACGCCATGATGGTGAGTCAATTCTGGTCGCTGGCCAATCACGTTTTCGATGCCCGACAGGCCAAGCGGCTTTTTGGGCTGGTCGGCGCCGGTGCCCTATTGGGCGGTATCGCCGGCGGCCAGCTGGCGCGAGTGGCCACCGGTCTGTTTGGCACCAGCTCGACCCTGCTGATCGCGGCGGCAGTGCTTGTCGTGGTCGCCCTGTTGATGTACTCCACCCGCCAGAATCAGCCGGAAACCGAGAAGGTCGGTACGGAAACCAAGCTCGACAAGCTCGATCGAGCGCGTGGCGGACTGGGTACCGTTCTTCAGTCACGACTATTGCAGGCCATCGCGTTGCTGACGATTCTCACCGTGATGGTGTCCCAGATCATCGATCTCCAGTTCAACTGGGCGGTCGAGCAGACGATCACCGGCCTCGACGAGCGCACCGCGTTTTACGGCAACTTTTTCAGCGTCATGGGTGTTGCGGCCTTGATCTTCCAGCTCATGTTCACAGCTCGGATCCATCGCCTTCTGGGTGTGATCTTCGCGGTCCGAGTGCTGCCGGTGACCATGGCCTTTGGCACCGGTGCTCTGATCTTCTCCGCCGGCTTCATGTCCTCGGGCCTGGCCGCGGCTGCCATGCTCCTCAAGCTAGGCGAGACCGGTCTGCGCTACTCCCTCGATCAGGCGACGCGGGAATTGCTCTATCTTCCCGTCCCTTCGCAGGCCCGGCTCAAGGCCAAGGCCTTTATCGACGTCTTTCTCCAGCGCGGCGCCAAGGGTCTGGCAGCCCTACTCCTTCTGCCGGTCACCATCGGCGTGATGACCGCAGTAGACGCCAGCTGGATCTCGATAGTACTCATCGTCATCTGGGTGGCAGTGACGGTCTGGCTCCGTCGCGAATATGTCCAATCCTTCCGCGAGGGACTCAAAGATCAGACAGCGGATTCGGGCTTCCCCATCGATCTCTCCGATGCCCCGACATTGGAGCTCATGATGCAGTCGTTGGGCAGCTCGGACCGCCGACAGGTGCTCAACGCATTGGACATCCTGGCCGCGCAAGGACGTGGTGACCTCATCTCGCCGCTGCTCCTCTACCACGACGAAGCCGACGTGCGGCACAAGACGCTCCAGATTCTGCTCGACTCCAAGCGTAGGGATGCCGCGTGGCTGATCGAGCGCCGTCTCAGCGACGAGGATCCCGAGGTGAGGGTGCAGGCCACTCGTGTGCTGGCCGAGCTTCATGGCCAGAACGTCACCGAGTTGATGTTCCCTCGTCTCCGCGAGGCCGATCCGGGAATACGCGCCGCTGCCGTGGCCTGTCTGGGCAACCATGGCGACGGCGAGATGATGCAGAGCGCCACGGAGGTCCTTGACGACCTGATCTCCGACTCCGACCCGATTGTTCGGCGAGAAGCCGCCAAAGCCATCGGCGCCGTTCACGAACCGAGGTTTCAACGACGGCTGATCAGATTGCTCTACGACCGGGATCCGATCGTGGGCCGGGAGGCCATTGCCGCGGTCCGGCGCCGGGTAGCCCGAGACGGCTACAACCCTCTCTACGCCCCTACACTCATCTCGCTGCTCCAAGACCGCCGGGTCAAGCACGAGGCCCGCGAAGCGCTGGTCGCTTTTGGCGAGACGGTGCTTCCCGCTCTGGCCCACTTCATGAACGATGCCGACGAGGCGGTCTGGGTAAGACGCGCGCTGCCAAAGACGATCGCCAATGTCGCTACGCCCCAGGCGGCGAGAATCCTCACCCACAGCCTCGCCAGCGAGAAAGGAACCTTCGAGCGCCGCAAATTGGTCGAGGCCTTGGGTGTCCTTCGCGACTCGGACGCTGAGATCGATCTCGATGTCGAAGCCGTGCAACCCCAGATCGTCCTGGAGGCAAAGAGCTATCTGGAGAGCTTGATCCTGCTCGATAGTCTGGGATCTCTGGGGGTGGCCCGACTCGAGGGCGCGCTCCCGGTGTGGGACGCCGATCACGTCCCCAGTCTTCTCGATCAGCTGCTCAAAGAACGGCTCGAAGACCACCTGCAGAATCTCTTCGGTCTGCTGGCACTCATATTTCCAGCCAAGGATGTCTGGGCTGCCTACCAAAGCCTGATCAGTGGACAAGCCAAGCTGCGTGCCCATGCGCTCGAATATCTCGAGAACACCCTGGAGGGGGAGATGCGACGATCGGTTTTCGCCGCCATCGACGACAGCACGCTCCACGAGAAACTGGACCGGGCCGAGAAGATGTTTGGTATCTCGGCAAAGAGCCGCGGACAATCCCTGGGTGAGATTCTGAGCGCTCACACCGAAGCGCGAGAGGAATCGGCCAACCTGGTGGTGGCCGCGCTCTACTTCATTTACACGGACGGAGTCTCGGGTCTGGGCAAGAAGATCAAGAACCTGATCGAGCAGGCCGAGGATCCCTTTGTGCGCGAAACCTCCATGTGGGTATCCGCGAGGATTGGTCTCAGCGCCGGCAGCTGATGCCGGCCTCCTGGGCTATAATGGCCCGTTCAAACTGGGAATTCAGGAGGGTTTACCGTGGCTGAGGCGACTGCCAATGGAGAGATCGCCCGTATCGAGACCGTGCTCTTCCTTCAGCATGTGGATCTGTTCTCATTCTGCAAGGCGGAGGAGATACTGCGCATTGCCGCCATCGGCAAACAACGGCGGTTCAGCGAGGATGAGAGGATTTTCAAGCTCAACGACCCGGCGGACGTTCTCTACTGCGTCATCCAGGGTGGGATCGCCCTCGTCGGCCCGGAGGGCGACAAGAAGCTGGTAGGACCGACCCAGACTTGCGGCGTGGTCGAGATTCTAAGCGGACGGCTGCGGACCACCGATGCCAGCACTACTGCCGATACCCTAGTTCTGGCCATCGAAGCCGACGATTTCTTCGACCTGCTGGCGCACAACATCGAGATCGTAAAAGCCCTCTTTCGACACGTAATCCAACAAATTCAACAGACGGACTAGCCCAGGAGCCGGCACAAGGGAATCGATGCATCGGCCATCAGCTGCGAGGAGACACCGGCTCTTGTGGACAGTTGTGGCCCTGGTGGGTCTCGGTTGCATGTTCACCGGTGCCGGCACTCGGGCGGCTGATGAGCCGCCCGGAAGAGTCGTTGCCATCGGTGACATCCATGGCGCCTACGACGGCCTGGTATCGATTCTCCGCGCCACCGACTTGATCGACGAGGCCAACCAATGGACGGGTGGCACCACCTCTATCGTGCAGACGGGGGACATCGTCGACCGGGGTCCCGACGTGCGCAAGGTTCTCGACCTGTTGATGGATCTGGAGCGGCAGGCGCCAGAGCACGGTGGAAATGTCCTGGTCCTCATGGGGAATCACGAGGCGATGACTCTGCTTCGCGACTATCAGGACGCAACACCGGAGATCTTCGCCACATTCGCCGACGAGGGATCCGAGAAGCTGAGGGAACACGCCTTCAAGGAGTGGCGGGAGAGGTTGGCAGAAATGGCGCGCACCCGTGGCGGCGCCGCCCCCGAGCTCACTCCGGACAAGAAGGAACAGTGGATGAAAGAGCATCCGCTGGGGTATTTCGAGTACCAGGAGGCTTTCGGCCCCGAGGGAAAGTACGGCCGCTGGCTGCTGGAGCGTCCAGTGGTGGTCAAGGTGGGCAATGTGCTGTTTCAACACGCGGGCTTGAATCCGAAGTGGGCCAAGAGCGACCTCGACAAGATCAACGAGAACCACCGAAAGCAGCTCGAGATCTTCTTCGAAGACCAGAAGGCCTTGGCCAAAGCAGGAGTTGTCCCTTATTTCTTCGATCTCTACGAGACCAACAGCGCACTCGTCTTTCAGGCCAAGAACCCACCGCAATCACGATTCAGCAACACCAAAGCGACAAGGTTGATTCAAAAGGCCGCGGACGATCTCGAGGCCATTCAGGAGATCTTGTGGGAGGACAGTCCGCTCTGGTTCAGGGGCTATACCAACCTCTCGGATGATGAGCTCGAAGAGCTGCTGGAGGCGCTCGAGAAGCGGTATGGCACACATCACTTCGTGGCGGCGCACTCCCCGCTGGAGACAGGTCGTATCGAGGAGCGGCTCGACGGGAGGGTGTTTCTGATCGACACCGGGATGCTGCAGAGCTACTACGGCGGTCGGCCCTCGGCGCTCGAGATCGTAGATGGCAAGTTCACCGCCATCTACGCCGACGAGCAGAGGGTTTTGCTGAACAACGAGTCTGACACGATTCCGGCAGCCACTTCGAGCCGGCCGGTCTCGGCCGTAGATGCGGGCCCCTTGGCCATGCCGGCAGTCCAATACAGCCACGTGTTTCGCCAGGTCGCCCTGGCCGCCACCGGAGAGAGTGCACCCGAGCGCCGATGGCTCGACCCGAGCGGTGACCCACTTCTGTTCGAAGACCACGCCGAGATCACCGACTTTCTGAGGAGTGCTTCGGTGCTCTCGATAAAAGACATTCCGGAGGGGGTCACCAAACCAAGAGAGGTTCTGCTCGAGCTCGACGGTGTCCGGGCCAGAGCGGCCTTTCGCTATGTCTCCAAGAAGAGCGCAAGCGAACGCCTGGCCGACGGCTCGATCGAGAAGCACTTTCGCGACGACTACCGCAACGAAGTGGCCGCCTACGAGTTGAGCCGCCTGTTGGGTATGAACGTCGTCCCCCCGGCGGTGTTGCGTGAGGTCGAAGGCACCCCCGGCTCAATTCAACTCTGGATCGAGGGCGCTATAACCCTCAAGAACTTCAACAAGGAGAATCCCGGCAAGGCGGATCCCACCGCTCGTTCCCGCTACCTCAAACGCCAGGTCCGGGACATGAATATCTTTGACAACCTGATCCGCAATATCGACCGCAACCAGGGCAACATCATGTGGGATCCGGATATGAACCTCTGGTTGATCGACCACACCCGGTCCTTCAGCGGTGACGACACCCTGCCCTTTCCCGATGATGTGGTCAAGTGCTCACGCCGGCTTTGGTCGGCCCTCCAGAACGTCGACCCCAAGCAGGTCAAATCGACCCTGTCCCCTTACCTCGGCGGGCTCGAGATCAAGGCTCTCCTCAGGCGCCACAAGAAACTGGTAGATCTACTGGAATACAAGATCCAGGAAGAGGGGGAGGAGGCCGTACTCTTTACCTACGGCGACCAGCCCAGCCCCGCGACCGGTGCCGTCGGGGGCGCGACGGCAGCCTCTATCTAGTTACCCGCCACCACTTGGCATAGTGCCGACCGGCTGCTAAACCAGCTCGCCGGTGATCTCCCTGGCCTCCTCCTCGGTGTCGATGTCTTTGGCCAGGGATAGGGCCTTCATGAGGGGAAAGCGGGCCACCCGGTCGGGATAGCGTCGGCGGTGCTCGGACCTGCCGTAGATCGGCCGCAAGCGGTCCGACATCGCATCGGGCGAAATGGTGCCTCGGCGCAATCCCAGACCCAGCATGATCCCGTTGTAGATCACACTGTAGGTCAGTGTCGGCGCTTGAAAGCGCAGCAGCTTCTTGAAATCCTTCCACATCAGGCCGGCCATGAGGTGACTGGAGATGGTGCCCAGCCGCAGCAGGATCGGTCGATTGCGGGTCCGATAGGCCAGATCGAATGAGCGGTAGATCAACCATCGGCGAAAGGCCTCGGGATCCACCACGATCAGGTGACCGGGGAGAAAGGACACCGGCTCCGCTCCCGGCTTCGGCGGGATCCGATATTTCGGCTTCCAGGCTGACGCGCCCAGTTGCTGGGTGCGCTCGGGCGTCAGGATGAGCGGGAACCAGCAATCCAGAGGGGAGTGCTGGTAGTAGTCATCCATCAGCTCGTGGAGCTCTTCGACATCCGGCAGGATGTCGCATGTCGAGACGGCCAGATTCTGGCCCGGACACTCCACCACCATATGTTCGACGGCCGCTTTCATGTTGTCGCCGAAGGTCCCGTCGGTGTCTATGACCCTTGTGCCACCCCGGGACTCACCAAATTCGCGCACCGGACCGGCGATGAAGATCGGATCGAAGCAGCCGCTCTCCCGTAGCCGCTCGATCAGAACATCGATCAGCGGGCGCCCTTCGATCTCGAGGTAAATGCTCTTCGAGCCCCTCAGCGGATGGAGACCGGCACCGCTCTCGGGCAACACCGAGGGTTCGGGGTCACTACCCGCCAGAACGGCAAGCGGCAGGGGATGGGGCTTCACGTGACGATCCTGAACGGAGGTAATCTTCTGCGCACCGCCCGCCGACCACGGGCCCACGCATCCCTTAAACTGTACCGCAAACTAGTGTCGGGTGTCCCCTGCCGACACGGCTGAGATACTCTCGGGTGATCCACACCAGGGTGTGCCAAACATGAGCGAGCCACAGACCAATCCACCAGCCTCGAAGAGCACGACCGCCTGGGCAATAGCCATCGCTCTGGTGGCGATCGTCGCCATCCTCGTGGGGGCGAGTCTCTATATCTTTCGCTCGCTCAGGCAGATCCCGGGCGAAGCCCTAAGCGGCACCCGTGAGATCCTCCGAGACCTCGAGGATGTCGCTGCCGCCTTTAGCCGGGGGACGATCGAGACCACTTTTATCAGCTACGCTGCCACCGTCTCCGGCAGCAGCTATCTGCAATTTGCCACTCTGCGCCAGATCGAGGTTTTCACACGCAAGGACCAGGCCTCGATCCTCTGGGGCCAGCTCGAGCTGCCGGAAGTAGTGGTGTCGGCAACGGCACCGGTCCAGTACACCGCCTACCTCGATCTCGACGAGCGCTGGGAGTTCCTGCTCGAAGAGGGAACCCTGTACGTTCTGGCACCGGAGATCCGGTTCAACAAACCGACGATCGACGCCTCCCGGATCCATTACGAGGTACGCGAGAGCAGTGTTCTGCGTGACGAGGATCTCGCCATCGAAAAGCTCAAAGTAGGCCTGACCGCGATGTCCGTCAAGCGGGCCCAGGAGCACGTCTCGCTGGTCAGGGAGACGGGGCGACGGCGGACCGAGGAGTTCGTGGCCAACTGGCTTGTCCAGGCCTTTGGCGACGGCGGTGAATACCACGTCGAGGTCTACTTCGCCGACGAACGGACCGAGCTCGGGCTCGCCCTGGAAGATCCCGAGATCGGCTTCGCCGAGCAAGCCGACTAGGGCGACCGCTCAGTTCTCTTCAGTGCAACTCGAGCTCGACGATCAAAGGTAGGTGATCGCTGGCCACCTTGGCGATTTGGTGTCGGCAGCGCTGAGCCGACACCAGGCGGAGAGGACCCCGAAAGTAGATCCGATCGAGCGGACCTCGTGGCGAAAACGATGGATAGGTCTTCAGACCGCGAGCCCCCCTCCTTGTCTTGAGATCGGTAGCGCAGTGGAACTCCAGGCCTTCGACAAAGTAGGCCCGCAACATCGAACGCCAGTCGTTGAAGTCGCCGCCGAGTAGACAGGCGACATCCGGATTGAGGTCTCGAAACTCCTTCGACCTCGCCAGCAAGCCCGCCTGCTTCTGCCGCTCCCTGGCCCCGAGCCCAAGGTGCAGGTTGAAGACCTCCAGTGAGTGGGAGTGCCCCTTGACCTTGGTCACCTCGAGGGTCGTGTGCTGACAGCCACGCCGTTTCTTTTGGCCGATGGTCAGATCGATGTTGCGCTCGCGTAGGATGGGATAGCGGCTCAGGGTGGCATTGCCGTACCTCCCCTTGCGCAAACTCACATTGTGGCCGACCGCGTAATGTGGATATTCGAGCTTGCGGGCGAGCTCGCGGGCCAGATCCATCTCCCACGACCTGGGCGCCCCCTCGTCGACTTCCTGGAGAAGGACGATATCGGCGTCGTGGTCGGAGAGGATGTTGACGATTCGGTCCGGCCGGAAGCGCCGATCGACACCGATGGCCCGATGGATGTTGTAAGTCAGACAGGTGAGTTTCAAAATTCGGACCTCTCAGCCGGATAGCGCCAGTGCCGCCGCCCCGTTGTAGGGGCGACCTATTACAATCTATCAATATCTTCACATCGCGATCTTTTTCGTCTCTGTGTGACAGATTTCACTGTCAGACTCTTGGAGCCGAGGTACGATCATCTCGGTTCAGCATCCTCCTTCTTTTTCCCCCGAACTGGCGAGGGGCCCCCTCCTTCACCCCTCGCCTCCTTTTTTTCTCTGGCAGGCGCTTTTCGAGGCTTTTCAGCCCGGGAACAAGGACCGGCCTCCAGCCGTAGTAGACAATGAGGGTGCCATTCTTTGATAAGACTGAGCCATACGGGAGAGGAATATGACTGAGGGCAGGAATCCCCTACGAAGATCGAAACGCCACCGTATTCTTGGCGGTGTTTGTGGCGGATTCGCCGAGTGGCTGGGGTGGAACGTCACCCTGGTGCGAGTTCTCTACGTGGTTGGGTCCATCATATCGGTGGGCTTTCCCGGGACGATCGTCTACATCATCCTTTGGATCGTGATGCCTCAGGAGTAGGCATTTCGGGTCCTCACCGTGTAGTAACATCCCGGCGCTCGAATTCCCGGAGAGCGCCCCAGGTCCCGGTATGTTTGGTCGCAGAATACAGCTGTTTACCGCCTTCGGCATCCCAATCCGGATCGACACCAGCTGGTTTGTCGTGGCGCTCTTGATCAGCTGGTCGCTGGCCGACAGCTACTTTCCGAGCTCCTACCCCGGCCACCCCACCGCCACCTACTGGGCGATGGGGATCGCCGGAGCGCTGGGCCTATTCGCCTCCATCATCGTCCACGAGCTCGCCCATGCCCTGGCGGCCCGCCAGTACGGTCTGTCGATCCGGGGGATTACCCTCTTCATTTTCGGCGGGGTCGCCGAGATGGACCGCGAGCCGCCGAGCGCGCAAGCCGAGTTTTTCGTCGCCATCGCCGGCCCCATCGCCAGCGTCTTCGTCGCCGTCTCGTTCTTTGCTACGAGCCTTGTGGGGATGTTCGCCGGTTGGCCGAGCTCGGCCTCCGGGGTCCTCTTCTACCTGATGTTCATCAATTTCGTGCTCGTCGTTTTCAACATGATCCCGGCTTTTCCTCTCGATGGCGGCCGGGTCCTACGCTCGGCCCTTTGGTCCTGGAAGAAGGATCTGCGGTGGGCCACAGCGGTCACCTCCCAGATCGGCAGCGGTTTTGGTGTTCTGCTCATTGGCTTTGGCGTGTTCGAGGTGGTCTATCGACAAGATTTCATCGGCGGCATGTGGCTCTTCCTGATCGGCATGTTCCTGCGCAATGCCGCCAAGGGCTCTTTCCGGCAGCTCCTTTTGCGTCGAAATCTCGAGGGGGAGACGGTCCGACGCTTTATGCATCCGGATCCCATAGCGGTGCCAAGAGCGATCTCGGTGGCCGAATTGGTGGAGCAGTATGTCTATCGCTACCACTACAAGCTCTTCCCGGTGGTCGACGAGGATCGGCTACTCGGGTGTGTGACCACTCATCAGGTCAAGGAGCTGCCGCGGGAGGAATGGGCCCGTCAGACGGTGGGCTCCATCGCCACACCCTGCTCACCCGACAACACGGTCGGTCCGGAGACCGACGCTCTCGAGGCGCTCGGCATCATGAGCCGCAGCGGCGCCTCCCGCCTCATGGTGGTGGAGAACGAGCGACTGGTGGGGATCATCACGCTCAAGGATCTGCTCAGATTCCTGGCACTCAAAGTCGAGTTGGAAAACGGCGGACCCAACTTGACAGGGTCGAATCGGCCGGGATAGCCTGCCGCCCGACCATCACAGATTCCACGTTTCTTTGGGGTTCTCAGGAGGCGCCAACAGCGTGAGCAGCGATCGACATGGACGGGAGCGCTGGGGGACGCGCATCGGCCTGGTTCTGGCCATGGCCGGAAACGCCGTCGGGCTGGGGAACTTCTTGCGTTTCCCGGTCCAAGCCGCGCAGAACGGCGGCGGCACCTTCATGATCCCCTACTTCATCTCATTTCTATTGTTGGGCATCCCCATGATGTGGATCGAGTGGGGCGTGGGGCGCTACGGCGGATCTCACGGCCACGGCTCGGTGCCGGGAATGTTCGACGTCCTCACCGACCGCAAGAAGAAGTGGGCCAAGTATCTGGGAGTGCTCGGTGTCGTCGGCCCATTGATCGTCTTCATCTACTACACCTACGTCGTCTCCTGGATGCTGGGCTTTAGTTTCTTTAGCCTGATCGGGGACTATTTCGGGTTGGGCGATGTCGACGAGATGAGGAACTATCTTTACTCCTACCAGAATATCTATGACGGCTCCTCCCACGGCGGGTGGGTGGCCCTGCTGTTTTTCATCGCCACCGTGACCTTTCTGGGCTGGGTTCTGTCCCGTGGCATCAGTGCCGGCATCGAGAAGCTGGCCCTGATCGGCATGCCGATCCTGTTTCTCTTCGCCTTCCTGCTCCTCGCCCGGGTACTCACGCTTCCCACCATGGCAGCTTCCCCGGCCGAGGGTCTCAATTTCATCTGGAATCCGGACTGGCAGAGTCTCGCCAACGCCAAGGTCTGGCTGGCGGCAGCAGGGCAGATGTTCTTCACCCTGTCGGTGGGTATGGGGAGCATCCAGACCTACGCCTCCTACCTCCGCCGCAAAGACGACATCGCCCTGACGGGGCTTTCCACCGCCGCCACCAACGAGTTCGCCGAAGTGGTCCTCGGCGGCACCATCGCCATCCCGGCGGCGGTGGTCTTCTTTGGTGTGGCCGGCGCCATGAAGATCGCTCAGGGAGGCACCTACGATCTCGGCATCGTCGCCATGGGGGTAGTCTTCCAGGGACTGCCGGGGCCGGAGATTCTCGGCCGACTGGCCGCCTTCTTGTGGTTCTTCCTGCTCTTTATCGCCGGCATCACCTCGAGCGTCGCCCTCGCTAGCCCGACGATCGCCTTCCTCCAGGAGGAGTTAGGATTCACCCGCAAGCGGGCCGCCCAGAGCGTTGCCGGCCTGGGTCTGGTGCTGGGTCTTTTCCACGTGATCTTCTACCAGCAACGGGTCATGGATGAGTGGGACTACTGGGCCGGCACCTTCGGTCTGGTCGTCTTTGCCGCCATCGAGATCGTCTTGTTCGCCTATGTCTTTGGCATGGATCGCGGTTGGAAGGAGCTCCACGAGGGGGCCGACATCCGGATACCGGCGATCTACAAGCCGATCATGAAATGGGTCACCCCGGCATTTCTCTTTACGCTGCTCTTCTGGTGGGCCTACACCGAGGCCGGTCCGACGCTTCTCATGCAGAACGTCTCAGATCCGGAGACTATCCCCTACCGGTGGCTGAGCCGTTTGCTGATCATCGGCATGGTGGCGGTCACGGCTCTCCTCGTCCGCCGAGCCTGGGCGCGCAACGGCCACCACCAAGACCTGGTCACTGAGAGGGACGAGTAAGCCATGACGACTTTTGCCATCTTCTTTATGACCGTGAGCATGGCCTCGGTGACCGCCTTGGCCGGATGGTGTCTGTACAGGATCCTCACCGTCGGTCCAGCACCGGATGAGGATGCCACCAAGCCCGAGGAGGCCGGCTAGAACGCGCCGACCGACCCAACGCTCATCTCGTAAGTTCTTTGGAATGAGCGGCTTCCACAGGCTCCTCCCCTTCTTCCTGCTGACCATGGCCGGGCTCGCTCTGTGCGGCTGTGGCCAGGACGAGTCCGCCTCGCAGCCTTCTGTCGTCCATACCTACGACGTTCGCGGTGTCGTGCGACAGCTCCCAAGACCCGAGGCGCCCCAACCCGAGATCTGGATCCACCACGAGGAGATATCAACCTTTGTGGACATCAACGGTGAGCCAAAGGGCATGGAGTCGATGACCATGCCCTTTATCCCGGCTTCGGAGCTGTCGATCGAAGGCCTCGCCGTCGGTGACAAGATCACCTTCAGGCTCGAAGTCGACTGGCAGGCCATGCCCCCGGCCCACGTCACCGCCATAGAAAAGCTGCCCGCCGACACCCTGTTGGAGTGGGAAGCTAGCGCACAGGATTGAATCGGCCGGCCTCCGTGCCGGCCGTCTTGGGGATACTGGGCTTGGATGCCGGCCGATTGGCGCTGTGAGCTGGGCGCTTATCGTGGCCCGGATTCGCAGGCGAAGACGATGCTACGCCGGGCCGAGGACCCGCAGCCTGGCGGTGGCCGCTGCCGTGAACCCTGGCTTCCGCCACCCACCCCGGCCGGCACGGAGACCGGCCGCTTCGTTGCTAGGTGCCGAGTTGATTTAGATATTCGGTACAGCGCAGGCGGAACTCGTTGGTCCATTCGTGGCCGCCGGTGTACACACAGGTTTCGACTTCTACCCCCTTGGCAGTGAGCACAGCCACGTCGGCCTCGAGTTGATCCTGGCTGTACCAGTCTTCGCGGTTGCCGCGGCCGATGAGGACTGGTGGGAAGCCGTCCAGATTCCTCTCGGCCAGCTCGGGCGGCACGTCACCGCCCAAGGCGATCAGGCCCAGGCTCGGGTGCCCCGCTCCGGCTGCCGCGCGGTAGGCCATGGCGACTCCCTGGGAGAAGCCGACATACACCAGAGGACCTTCCACACCGGTCTCTTGTTGGACCTGCTCCACCACGCCGCGGACGTAGCGAATGTTGTCGCCGATGGCCAGCTCTCGGTCGAGCTTTGTCATCCAGCTGGCCACCACCTCTCTGGTTTTGGTGTTGTAGAAGGGGTGGAGGGCCTGGACCGCCACCAGTGTCCAGTCGGAGATACCGGGGATCGCCGCCATCTCCTCCAGGAGATGCTCGGCGTTGGTGCCGTAGCCGTGAAAGCCGAAGATCAATCCTCGGCAATCAGCGGTGGCGGGGCGGATCAGATACCTGCCGTGGACGGTGGCGGGGATCTGCCGTGTGACCGAAGGCTCCATCCTCAGTCCTCGTCGGCGGTTTTGCGGCGGCGGCCGGCGTGTAGGGGGCTCGAGAGTCGGCGCACCTCCGCCTCGATGAGCCGGGCCAGATTGGGGGCCGAGCTCGACTCCTCCACGATCCGCACCAGAGCGCTCCCCACCACGACACCGTCGGCCACCTTCGACACCGCCTCCACCTGCTCGGGGGTGGAGATGCCAAAGCCGACGGCCAGCGGCAGACGGACCTTTCGCCGCAGACGCTTGGCATCCCGCAGCAGCTCGTCGGCCAGGTCGGCTTTGACACCGGTCACCCCGGTCCGCGAGACATAGTAGACAAACCCCGAGGATGCCTCGGCCACCAGCTTTACCCTGGCTTTGGTGCTCGTCGGCGCCAGTAGAAAGATGGTGTCGATTCCCTTGTCTCTCATAGCAGGGATGAGCTCCGAGCGGGCCTCCTCGGGTGGCAGATCGAGACAGAGCAGGCCGTCGACCCCCGACGCGCGGGCCTGGTCGGCAAACGCCTCGACACCGCGGGCATGAATCGGGTTGAAGTAGCTGAACAGGACGATGGGAACCCCGAGCCGATCCCGCTGCGCGGCGACCAACTCGAGAATATGGGAGAGATTGGTGCCCGCTTCGAGGGCGCGCACGGCGGCCCGCTGAATCACCGGACCGTCGGCGATCGGATCGCTAAACGGCACTCCCAGCTCGA
The DNA here is from genome assembly GCA_049678185.1 of Thermoanaerobaculia bacterium. Lineage (GTDB taxonomy): Bacteria > Acidobacteriota > Thermoanaerobaculia > Multivoradales > JAHEKO01 > M0029. The sequence goes on along the minus strand of JBAUDS010000045.1, from coordinate 48,613 downwards.
TGATGTCGGCACCACCCGCCACCAGAGCCTCGAGTAGCTCGGCCGACCGCTTCAAGTCGGGGTCACCGGCAGTCAGATAGGGGATGAAGGCGGCCCGTTTCTCCAGCCGGCACTTCTCGAAGACCCGATCGATGGCGCTCATCGGCGGTCTCCCCACTCGATCCTCTTCCAGGTTGCCGCCGGGTGCGGTCGCTCCTCGGAGCTGTCGCCGGCTGCCGACTGTCGCTCCTCCTCGAACGCGATCACCGACTCGACATCCTTGTCGCCCCGCCCGGACAGATTGACGACGACGATTCTCTCTGGGGAGAGCTGGGGAGCGTGCTTTGTCACCTCGGCCACCGCATGCGCCGTCTCCAGGGCCATGAGGATGCCTTCGGTGGAGGCCAAGAGATGAAAAGCGTCCATGGCCTCGGCGTCGCTCACCGCGGTGTACTCCACCCGGCCCCGGTCGTGGAGCTGGACGTGCTCGGGTCCGACGGCAGGGTAGTCCAGCCCGGCGGAGACCGAATGGGTGGTTGAGATCTGACCATCCTCGTCCTGCAGGACCAGGGTTCGGGTGCCGTGGAGAACACCCAGAGAGCCGCCATGAAAACGAGCCGCGTGCTCGCCCAGGGCCGAACCCCGCCCACCCGCCTCCACCCCGATCAACCGTGTTCGAGGCTCGTCCAGAAAGGCACTGAAGAGTCCGATCGAGTTGCTGCCGCCCCCCACACAGGCCACCGCCAGATGGGGCCAGTCCTGCTTTGTCTGTTTCTTGAGCTGGGCCTTGGTCTCCTGACCGATGACCAGGTGGAAGTCCCGCACCATCCGCGGATAGGGATCGGGGCCCAGCACCGATCCCAGAATGTAGTGGGTCGTCCGGACGTTGGTCACCCAATCGCGCAGCGCCTCGTTGATGGCGTCCTTGAGCGTACAGCTGCCGGCGTCGACCGGCACCACCTCCGCACCCAACAGTCGCATGCGCTCGACGTTGAGCCGCTGGCGGCGCATGTCCTCCTCGCCCATGTAGATCGTGCACTCCTGACCCAGCAGGGCGGCCGCCGTGGCGGTGGCCACACCGTGTTGCCCGGCCCCGGTCTCGGCAATGACCCGCTCCTTGCCCATCTCCTGTGCCAACAGCGCTTGACCGATGGCGTTGTTGATCTTGTGCGCCCCGGTGTGCAGGAGGTCCTCGCGTTTGAGAAAGATACGCGCCCCCCCCAGCTTCTCGCTCAGTCGCTTGGCAAAGTAGAGGGGAGTGGGGCGCCCGGCATAATGGCGGAGAAGTTGGTCCAGCCGCCGTTTGAACTTCTTCTCTTTCCGCGCCCTGTCGTACTCACGGGCCAGCTCCTCCAGGGGAGCCATCAGGGTCTCGGGCACATAGCGCCCGCCATACGGCCCGAAATACCCCGCCAGATCAGGTTCCTTCTTCGCCATGTCGTACCTCTTGGAAGAGTCGCTTCATCGCATCGTGATCCTTGACTCCCGGGCTCGACTCCACCCCCGAGCAGACATCGATGCCGTCGGCACCGCTCAACTGGATCGCCTGCCGGACATTCTCGGGAGCTATGCCCCCGGCCACCCATACCGGCTGTTCCACATCCAGCCCCGCGATCCTCTCATAGGGCCAGGCCAATCCGGTGCCGCCATAAAGAGACGGATGGCCACAGTCGAAAAGAAACGCCCCCGCCGTCGCGTAGGCAGAGACCTGGTCCGGGTCGAAATCCTCCCGCACGCGAAAGACCTTGATGGCGCGCCGTCCAACGGCCGCCACCTCCTCGGGTCCCTCGTCGCCATGGAGCTGGATGAGATCCAAGGGCACCGTGTCGGCGATCGCTTCGATCCGCTCCCGGCTCTCGTTGACAAAAACCCCGACGATCGCCAGCCGGCCCCGGACCGCCCGGGCAATCTCCGCCGCCCGCTCCGGCTCCACCACTCGTGGGCTGGCAGCAAAAAAGTTGAGCCCCAGATAGTCGGCTCCGAGCTCGGCCGCCAGCCGCGCGTCCTCGACCCGGGTGACGCCACAGATCTTGACGCTGATCTTGCTCATGCCAGGAGCTCACCCAGCAGTCGAGCGGGGTCAGCGGACAGCAGCAGCGATTCGCCGATGAGAAAGGCGTCGAAGCCGGCGGCCGCGAGCCTTCTCAAGTCGGCTGCGGTGGCGATGCCGCTCTCGGCCACCTTGAGCGCCGCTGTCGGTAGCTGCGGTACCAGCTCGATCGAGTGGTCGAAGTGTACTTCGAAGGTCCGCAGATCCCGATTGTTGACCCCCACCAGCGGCCAGTCTCCACCGGCGAGCTTGTCCAGATCGGCGGCGCCGTGGGTCTCGACCAACGGCTCCATCCCGAGCTTTCGGGCGCTTTCCGCGTACCGCTGCAGCTCGTCCGCTTCCAGCAGGGCGGCGATCAACAGCACCGCGTCGGCTCCGGCCGCCGCCGCCCACTCGACCTGCCGCGGATCCACCACAAAGTCCTTGGCCAGGGCCGGAAGACCCGAGGCCTCTTTGCACGCCGCCAGCAGCTCGTAGCTGCCGTGGAAGAAATCGGGCTCCACCACCACCGACAGAGCGGCGGCCCCGTTGTCGGCATAGATGCGGGCCTGCCGACGGGGGTCGATCCGCTCCACCAGCGACCCCAGACGGGGCGAGCCCATTTTGATCTCGGCGATGATCGCCCTGCCGCGCTTGGCATCGAGGGCGGCGTGGAAGGAATCCGTCTTGGAGCGTGATTCGACTGTCCGACCACCCGGCGGCAAGACCGGTTGGTCTTGCGGCTCCGTCTCGGCCAGACGACGGCGACGGCGCTCGGCGATCTGTTGCAGGATATCGGCGGACTCGGTGGTCACCCTCACCCCCTGCTGAACTCGACCAGCTGGTCGAGCTTCCTCGCCGCCGCCCCCGAGCGCCAGGTCTCACGCGCCCTCTCCAGGCCGCTGGCAAGGTCGTCTGCTCCCCCACCGACCCAGATGGCGGCACCCGCGTTGAGCAGAGTGATGTCGGTCAACGGACCCTCGCCCCCGGCCAGCAGCCGGCGCATCGACTTGGCGTTGACCTCGGGACTGTCACCGTCCAGCGACGCCGGCTCCACCCGCTCCAGACCCAGCTCTTCGGGCTCCAGGGTGTAGCTCTCCACCTCTCCCTCCCTCACTTCGGCGATCCTTGTCGGGCCGGTGGTGCTGATCTCGTCCAGCCCGTCGGCGCCATGGACCACCAGCGCATGCTCGCTACCCAGTTTGGCGAGCACATGGGCGATGAGGTCGACCAGACGATCCGAGTAGACGCCGACGAGCTGGCGTCGGGCCCCGGCCGGGTTGGTGAGCGGTCCCAGTACATTGAAGATGGTTCTCACGCCGAGCTCCCGACGCACAGGCATGACCTCGCGCATGGCCGGATGCAATCTGGGGGCGAAGAGAAAGGCGATGCCCACCTCGTCCAGGGACCTACCCGCCGTCTCGGCGTCGATATCCATCTCCACACCGAGCGCGGCCAGGACATCGGCACTCCCGGAGCGGCTGGAAACCGACCGGTTGCCGTGCTTGGCGACCGCCACCCCGGCTCCCGCCGCTACCAGAGCGGCCGCGGTGGAGATATTGAAGCTGCCCTTGCCGTCGCCACCGGTTCCACAGGTGTCCACCAGGTTTTCTCGCCGGGTCGACACCGCCACCACCCGGCGGCGCATGGCCTCAGCCGCCCCCGCGATCTCGTCGGCGCTCTCCCCCTTCATCGCCAAGGCGATCAGCAGACCGGCCTTGAGGGGATCTGCGACCTGGCCGTCCATGAGGCGGCCAAAGAGATGCTCCATCTCCGCCCGGCTCAGATCGTCACCAGCGACCAACTTGGCCAGGGCCTGAGTGGGCTCCAACACGACCCTATCCCTCCCCGCCCGGGTTCCGCGTCTCGCCGTCACACTCGGCCAGGAAGTTGTCCACCAGCCGCGGACCTTCGATGGTGAGGATCGATTCGGGGTGAAATTGAACTCCCTGGTAGGGCAGCTGCCGGTGGCGCATGCCCATGAGGGTCTCCTCTTCGCTCCAGGCGAGAGGCTCGAGCTCTTCCGGCAGGCTCTCCTGACGAACCTCCAGGCTGTGATACCGGGTCGCCTCGAAAGGGTTGGAGAGCGACTTGAAGACACCCCGATCGAGATGCCGAATCCAAGAAGTCTTGCCGTGCATCAGGCGCGGCGCCCGGCCGATCTCGGCACCAAAGGCGGCCCCCAGCACCTGATGTCCCAGACAGACACCCAGCAGGGGCACCGGCGGTCGGCTGCGCACAAGGTCGACACAGATCCCCGCGCCCTCGGGTCGGCCCGGACCGGGCGAGAGAATGATGCCCCGGGGCCGGCGGGCCAGGACCTCGTCGACAGTCGCGGCATCGTTACGCAGCACCTCCACCTCCACCCCCCGGCCCCAGAGCAGCTGCACCAGGTTGTAGGTAAAGGAGTCGTAGTTGTCGATCATCACGATCATGACGTCTCCAATCTACGAGCCAGGTCGACCGCGGCCAGCAGAGCCGCCGCTTTGCTCTCCGTCTCCTTCTCTTCCGTCTCGGGATCGGAATCGGCGACGATGCCGGCACCGGCGGTTACCGAAATCTCGTCGCCGCGAACCACCAGCGTTCGTATCGTGATGCAGGTGTCGAGATCGCCGGAGAAAGAGAGGTAGCCGACGGCGCCGGCGTAGGGCCCTCGAGCCTCGGGTTCCAGCTCGTCGATGACCTCCATGGCGCGGACCTTTGGCGCGCCGGAGACGGTCCCAGCCGGGAAACAAGCCAGCAGGGCATCCAGAGCCACCTTGCCGCCAGCGATCTCCCCTTCGATATTGGAGACGATGTGCATGACGTGACTGTAGCGCTCCACATCCATAAAGCTGTTGACACGAACGCTCCCGGCGGCGGCCACCCGACCTAGATCATTGCGGCCGAGATCGACCAGCATGACGTGCTCCGCGCACTCCTTGGCATCCGCCAGCAGATCTTCGGCGAGTCTCCGGTCCTCCTCCGGCTCCGCGCTCCGCGGCCGGGTCCCGGCGATCGGCCGGGTCTCGACGCGGACGCCGGTCTTGCGCACCAGCATCTCGGGGGACGCCCCCACCAGCGACACCTCCGGCGACTCGAAGAGCACCATGTAGGGGCTCGGGTTCACCATCCTGAGCGCCCGGTAGAGCGACAGGGGCTCTGCCCGCTCCTCCAGCACCCACCGGCGCGCGATCACCACCTGGAAGACCTCGCCATCGGCGATGAGCTCCTTGGCCCGGCGAACGGCGGCGCGGAAATCCGGCCCGTCGAGACTGGGCACCGCCGCCATCGGCTCCGCCTCTCCGCTCCGCGGCAGCTGCACCGCCCAGCCCTGGCCCGCCGTGGTGAGCAGGCGGCTGATCTCGTCGAGACGGGCCAGCGCCTCGTCGCGATCGACCTCGCCCTCGATCTCGTTGGAGATGATCTCGACCCGTTGGCGGGCATGATCGAAGACCACCAGGGTGTCGAACCGCGCCAGCATGGCTACCGGCAGCTCGAACCGGTCGACCGGCCGGTGCGGGAGTCGCTCCAGCATCCGCACCAGATCGTAGCCAAAGAAACCGACAAAGCCGCCGGTGAATGGGAGCGGGCCCCGCTCGGCTTCGATGCTGCCGACGACCTGGCGCAGGCTGTCCAACGCCGGGCCGGGCAGGCGATGGGTCTCGCCGTCTCTGGCCACCTCGAGCCGGTCCGGATAGAGGCTGTAGATCTCGGTCGGATCGGCGCCGAGAAAGCTGTAGCGAGAAACCTGGTCACCGCCGGTGACACTCTCGAACAGAAAGCGGAATGGCGAGCTCGCGGCCAGGCGGCGATAGACCCCGAGTGGCGTCAGACTGTCGGCCAGAAACTCCCGCAGATGGGGTGTTGCCCGCTTAGCCGTCATGGCTCAAACACCGCCATCCAGACCCAGAATCTCTCGTCCGTCTTCGAGAGGCAGCTCCTCTCCGGTCATCAGCCGGAACTGGGAGACGGCCTGATGAAGCAAGAGCTCGCGGCCGTCGATCGCCCGAACGCCATGCGCCCTGACTTCCTCGACCAGCCGGGTCGGCCCCGACTCCTTGTAGACGAGATCCATCACCACCGTATCGCGATGTAGAAACCGTGGATCGAATGGCAGCTCGTCCTCCTCATGTCGACCCAGAGTCGTGGCGTGAATGAGCAGGTCGAAGCGACTCGGGTCGAGCTCGGTCAGCGGGGTAAAGGGAACCCGGAGCTGATCGGCCATCCGCCGCCCCCTCTCGACCCCACGGTTGAAAAGCACCACCCGGGCGCCGGCATGGGAAAGGGAAAAGACCGCGGCTCGACCGGCGCCGCCGGCCCCCAGGACCGCCGCCGACAGACCTTCGACGGTCATGCGGCGACTCGCCAGGGCACCCATGATTCCTTCCGGGTCGGTGTTCTCGGCCTCCCAGACACCCTGGTTCCAGGTCAGAGTGTTGGCCGCGCCGACGGCCTCGGCCAATGGGCTCGCGGCCCCCGCCACCGCCAGCGCCGCCCCCTTGTGGGGAGCCGTCACACTCAGCCCCCGGAGATCGAAACCCAGGACCTGGAGACTGCCGCTCTCGACGATATCCAACCAGAAATCGCCAAAGGCCTCCACATGGAAGGGCAGATAGAGGGCCGGCAGACCGAGTCGACGGTAGAGCCCGTTGTGCAGCGCCGGCGACAGGCTGTGCGCGACCGGGTAGCCCACCAGTCCGTTGAGTCGCTCGGCCTCGGACAGGTCGGGCAGACCAAAGTCTCTCTGCAATCTGACGATGCTCGGTTGCCCGGCGGCTGCCGGCATCTCCGTGACCGAGCCGTAGACCAGCGGTGCTCCCAAGCGGGGAGCGATCAAACGAGTCCAGGCCCCCACCCCACCCGAGGCAAAGGCGATCAGATCATCGCGCTGCAGGGAATTGAGAAGAGCCAGAGGGGACAAGGCATGCCTCGCTTCGGTGGCGCCGGGCACCAGCTTGTAATACCTGGCCCCCTCGGCGGCTAGCCGCTCGAAGATCGCCGTCAGGTCGGAGAAGGTAGATGGCGGACCGTGCCAAGAGATGATCCGCCGTTCCTCGGGCACCGCCGCCAACAGCTCCGGGTGTAGATCACGCAGCCCTTCGAGGTCGACCAGATCGTAGAGGTGTGCCGCCTCGGCCAGACGCTGATATCGCCGCGCGGTCGAGGCCTCGGAGCTCCCACCCTCGGCCCGGCTTCTGAGAGTAAAGAGAAGCTGACCCGAGAAGCGGTCACGCAGCCAATCGGGCTCGACGTCGCCCACCAGATCGGCCCTCACCTCCAGGATGTCGGCCACGCCGGAGAGCGCCGAGAGCTCTTCGCCCTCGGGTCTCTCGGTCAAACTGGCAACGAGGATGACTTTCGAGGTCACAAAAAATCCTCCCGAGACCCGGGAGGAGTGAGTCGCAAGGTCTGTGGGTTCATCTCGGTTCCTCGGCATTTAAGCAGCCGCCCCAAGGCACTGTCAAGCTAGCGGCGAACAGGACAAACTCGCCGATCGACCGTGGTAGAATTTTTCGCGAACGCCAATGAGTGAGAAGGGAGTGAAGCGATGACGTTTGCCGGATGGGAACGCGTTCTCCTGCTGCTGCTCACCGCAGTCAGCATCGCCCTGTTCCTCAAAGACCTCTCACCAAAATTGGGCTTCATCTTCGCGGGTCCCGCGGACCGCGTGCGCACCGACCGGCTCGCCGAGCGGCTGTTACGTGTGGTCAAGGAGGTCCTGTTTCAATCGAAGGTCATCGGTGGTCGGCCCATCATCGGATCTCTCCATGCCGTCGTATTCGTCGGCTTTCTCTTTTTTGGCTTGGAGACCATCGATCACTTCCTGGAGCCGTTCGGAGTGCCGTTTCTGGCCGTCATCTTGGGCTCGGGGCTTCCTGTCTTCAAGGCCGGCCTCGCGATCGTTGCGGTCCTGGTCAGCATCGCCATCGTCGGACTCGCTTTTCGTCGCTTTGTTCTGGTCAAGATCTCACCCGGCCCCACATCGTGGAGCTCCGGGGTCGTGGCCTTGATGATCCTTGTTCTGATGCTGACCTACCTCTGGGGTCTCAGCGAAGATCTGCCCTGGGAGAAGGCCAACTGGTGGCTCCATGCACTTCTGATTCTCGCCTTTCCACCGCTGATCCTCCGCTCCAAGCACTTCCATATCCTGATGGCACCGATCGACATCTTCTTCCGCACCTTCACTCTGGGTGAATACGCCCCTCTCGATCTGGATATCGACGAGCTGGCCGACTCGGAGGAGGAGATCTCCTTTGGGCTCGAAAGCATGGCCGACGTGCCCTGGAAGATGAGAATGGACTTCTTGACCTGTGTGGAGTGCAAGCGCTGCACCGAGCAGTGTCCGGCGTGGAATTGCGACCAGGAGCTCAACCCGCGCGGTTTTATTCTCGATGGCCGCGCCATGCTCGGCCAGGAGGGTCCGGTGGTCGGTCAGGTGATCAGCGAGACCGCCCTCGGGCAATGCACCAGTTGTGGCGCCTGCGAGAGCATCTGCCCGGTCGGCATCGAGCATCTCCAGCTGCTGCTCGGGGCCAAGCAGGCACAGGCTCTCTCCACCGGCAAAGGCATGGTGGCCACCGAGTACCTGCAGTCGATGGAGCGCTACGGTAATCCCTTCGCGGCTCCCAAGGATGCAAGAAGAAAGCTGATCGAGGAGCTCGGCATCCCGGTGTTCGAAAAGGGCAAAACCGAGTACCTGCTCTGGCTCGGCTGTGTTTGGACCTACAACGAGGATGCCCGTAGCAGCCTCGAGGCCATGATCACGATCCTCAGCCAGGTGGGTGTGAGCTACGGCGTGCTGGAGAGCGAGTCGTGCAGCGGTCATCATTCGCGCCGTCAGGGTGAGGAGCTCCAGTTCCAGACCCTCGCCGGCGAGAACATCGAGCGCTTCGAGCAGCATGGGGTCGAGAAGATCGTGGCCCCCTGTCCCCACTGCTTTCACACCTTCCGGCGTGAGTACCCCACCCTCCAGGACGACTTCGAGGTCGAGACCATCCATCATTCCGAGCTCTTGGCCGACCTGGTCGAGAGCGGCGCTCTCAAGCTGGATGACGAGATACTGCGCGGCAGGCGACTCACCTACCACGACCCCTGCTATCTCGGCCGCTACGAAAGGGTCTTCGAGGCGCCGCGGGGAGTCATCTCGGCGGCGGGAGGGCAGCTCACCGAGCTCCAGCGTCGCCGCGATCGGTCCTACTGCTGTGGTGGTGGCAGCGCCGGCTTTGTGCGCGAGCAGGAAGTGGCGAAACGAGTCGACCAGGAGCGCAAGGAAGAGATCGTAGCCTCCGGCGCCGATCTGCTCGTCACCGCCTGTCCCGAGTGCAAGATGATGCTGGATGCCGCGGTCGACGAGACCATCGACCTGGCCGAGCTCGTCGCCGCCTCGATGAAAAGCTAGCCTTCGAACCTGGTCATCACCAACGCGCCGTTGGTGCCACCAAAGCCAAAGGAGTTGGTAAGGCCGACCCGTACTTCGGCGGGACGTGCCTTCCAGGGAACAAAGTCGAGGTCACAGCCCTCGCCGGGCTGGTCGTGATTGATGGTGGGAGGGAGGATCTGATGCTTGAGCGTCAAGGCCAGGATACCGGCCTCGAGCCCACCGGAGGCACCCAGCAGATGACCCGTGGAGGACTTGGTCGAGGAGACGGCCAGACGGTAGGCGTGGTTGCCAAAGACTTCTTTGATGGCGAACACCTCGGCCAGATCACCGAGAGTCGTCGAGGTGCCGTGGGCGTTGATGTAGTCGACGGCGTCGGAGCTCAGCTCCGCATCATCGAGCGCCAGCCGCATAACGCGCGCCGCACCCGCACCTTCCGGGTCCGGCGCCGAAATGTGAAAGGCGTCGCCGCCCATTGCGTAACCCACGATCTCGGCATAGATCGGCGCGCCCCGCGTCGTCGCCTGTTCGAGCTCCTCGAGCACGACGATTCCAGCGCCTTCTCCGACGACAAATCCGTCGCGGTCGGCATCCCAGGGTCGCGAAGCCTTCTCGGGCTCGTCATTCCTCGTCGAGAGCGCTCTCATGGCACCAAAGCCGGCAATCGTCAGCGGAGTGACAACGCCTTCGGTGCCGCCACAGATCATGGCGTCGGCGAATCCGAGCTGGATCTGACGAAACGCGTCGCCAACCGCATGAAGACCGGTAGTGCACGCCGTGCAGGGTGAGGAGTTGGGTCCCTTGGCGCCAAAACGGATGGAGACCCGCCCCGCTGCCATGTTGGCAATCAGACCGGGAATGAAAAACGGTGAGACCCGGCTTGGTCCCTTTTCGAGCAATATCGTGTGCACTCTCTCGATCAGGGGCAGACCGCCGATCCCCGAGCCGACGATCACTCCCACGCGCTCGGCGTTGCTGTCGTCGATCGACAGACCGGAGTCCTCGACCGCCAGACTGGAGGCAGCCAGGGCGAACTGGGTAAAGTAGTCGGTCTTCTTGAGCTCCTTCTTGTCCACCCAGAGCTCGGGATCGAAGTCGGGGACCTCGCCGGCGATCTTGCAGGCGTAGTCCGACGCATCGAAGCGGGTGATCGGCCCGATACCGTTGCGGCCTTCGAGAATCCCCTGCCAGGTCTCGGCGGTCCCTACTCCCAGGGGTGAGACGAGTCCCATTCCCGTAACCACGACGCGACGCCCGTTGTCGAGAGTCACCGTAGCACCCGACTCCCTCGAGTCTCCGTTTTCAAGGGTGTGGTGGAGCTCAGGTGGAGGCTTCGGCGTTTGCTTGGATGTAGGCGACCGCTTCCTCGACCTTGCTGATCTTCTCGGCCTCTTCGTCCGGAATCTCGATTCCGAACTCCTCCTCGAAGGCCATCACCAGCTCGACGATATCCAGCGAGTCGGCTCCCAGATCATCGGTGAAGCTGGCTCCCGAGGTCACCTCATCGGCGTCCACTCCGAGCTGTTCTACGATTATGCTCTTTACTTTCTCTTCGACAGACATTTCTCGTCCCCTCCCATTTGATGGTTTGGGTAAGGTGTTCTTGCTATTTACACGGTGTCGCGCGGCATTCTAATGCAAACCGCGAGCCGATGTGGGCAACCCCCTCAAATATACAGTCCCCCCGAAACGTTGAGAACGTGACCGGTGACATATCCGGCCTCTTCACTGGCCAAAAAGGCAGCCGCCCAGGCGACATCATCGACGGTGCCAAGACGCTGTAGGGGAATCAGATCGACCAGGCCATCGCGCTGCTTTTCCGGGATCCGGTCGGTCATGGCGGTTTCGATAAAACCCGGCGCCAGCACGTTGACGGTGATGTTGCGCGGCGCCAGCTCCCGAGCCAGCGACTTGCTCAACCCGATCAAACCTGCCTTGGCCGCGGCGTAATTGGCCTGACCGGCGTTGCCCATCATGCCCACCACCGAGGAGACCGAGATGATCCGACCCCACCGGCGGCGCATCATCCCCCTGGCCAGGGCGCGGGTGACCGCGAAGGCGCCACTCAGATTGGTATTGAGAACCCGATCCCACTCCTCCTGCCCCATGCGGATGAAGATGTTGTCGGCGGTGATGCCGGCGTTGTTGACCAGAATATCGACCGCCTTGAACGGCTCCGGAAGCTCCTTGAGCCGCTCGCCAACGTCCCCGGGGCGAGACACGTCGAGCGGCCAGGCCAGGGCCTTGCCGCCGGCCTCCCCGATCTCTGCGGCCAACGCTTCGAGCTTGTCGGCGGTCCGCGCCGCCAGCACCAGACGAGCACCCTGGAGCGCCAATCGGCGGGCGATCGCCTCACCGATACCTTGAGATGCTCCAGTGACAAATGCCGTCTTTCCTTCGAGACTGAACACGGTCATGCCCCTTCCCCACTTGTGTCGAGGTACTTCTGCATACCTTTGGGCTCCGAGAAGCTCTTGGCCACGACACCCGGAGTGATACGGCGGATCAGCCCACTGAGCACGGCCCGCGGCCCGATCTCTAGAAAGGTCTCCACCCCGCCCTCGTCCGCCATCCAGCGGATCGACTCCACCCAGCGTACCGGCCCGTCTATCTGTCTCACCAAAGCCTGCCTCGCCGCCTCACCGGTCGTCACCGGCACCGCGTCGATATTGGTGACCACCGGCGGCTGCGGATCAGCGAACGGCACAGCTTCGAGCTCTGGTGTAAGACCATCCCGCGCCGGTCTCATCAACGCCGAGTGAAAGGGGGCCGACACGGGCAGCATCACCGCCCGCATGGCGTCGCGCGCTTCGGCCATCTCCACGGCCCGCTCCACGGCCTCCCGGTGCCCGGCAACCACCGTCTGGATGGGAGCGGTGTAGTTGGCTACGTCGCAGACCTGATCCTCTTTTGCCTCGGCGGCGATAGCGGCCACCACCTCCGCTTCGAGACCCATGATCGCCGCCATCGCCCCGATCCCCACCGGTACCGCCTCTTGCATCAGCTCTCCGCGGCGCCGCACCAGACGCAGCGCATCGGCGAAGGAGAGACAGCCCGCGGTCACCAGGGCCGAATACTCCCCGAGGCTGTGCCCGGCGACGACCACCGGCGCCAGACCGTGGTCGGCAACCACCCTTTGGATGGCTACGGAAGTCGCCAGAATGGCGGGCTGGGTGTTGGCGGTGAGTTGGAGCTCCTCCTCCGGACCCTGCCAACAGAGCTCGGACAGAGAGAACCCGAGGGTGGAATCGGCTTCTGCGAAGGCCTCGCGGGCGGCGGGAAAGGTCTCGGCCCAATCTTGCCCCATCCCCACGTACTGCGACCCCTGACCGGGGAAGACAAAGCCGACAGCGCCGCCTGCGGCTACCATCGAATCAACCCCGCACCCCAGGTCAAGCCCGAGCCAAAAGCCGAGAGCAGAACGACGTCTCCCGGTGAGATCTTCCCATCCCGGTTGAGCTCGTCGAGGGCAATGGGAATCGATGCGGCAGAGGTGTTGCCATAGCGTTCGATGTTGACGTAGGTGCGCCCTTCTCGGATCTCTAGACGCTGACCGACCGCATCGATGATGCGGCGATTGGCCTGATGCGGTATGAACCAGTCCACGTCCTCGTGCTTCAATCCGTTGCGGCTGAGGACCTCGTCACTGACCTCGGCCAGGGATCGCACGGCGATCTTGAAAGTCTCGTTGCCCTTCATCTTGAGGAAATTCAGATTCTGATCCAAGACTTCCGTCGACTGCGGGTTCAGGCTACCGCCACCGGGCAGAAGGATGAGGTCACCGAGAGAACCGTCGCTGTGCATGGCGACCCCGAGAACTCCTCTTTCGTCCTCGTCGGTGGCTTGGAGGACGACCGCCCCGGCGCCGTCACCAAACAGAACACAGGTATTGCGGTCGGTCCAGTCCGTTATCTTGCTCAGCACCTCGCCGCCTACGACCAGCGCGGTCCGTGCCCAACCGGTCTCCAGGAACTGACTTGCTATGCCCATTCCATAGATGAATCCGGTGCAGGCAGCCGACAGATCGAACGCCGCCGCGCCGGGCGCGCCGATGCGATCCTGAATCAGGGTAGCAGTCGCCGGGAAAGCCATATCCGGCGACACGGTGGCACAGATAACCATGTCCACCTCGGAGCCCGAGATGCCGGCCGACTCGAGCGCTCGCTCCGCCGCCGGCAGCGCGAAATCGGAGAGGGACTCGTCGGCCGCCGCGATCCTCCGCTCCTTGATTCCGGTGCGCTCCATGATCCACTCGTCGGTGGTGTCGACCATCTTCTCCAGCTCGGCGTTTGTGAGCACCCTGTCCGGCACCGCCCGCCCGGTTCCCATGACCAGGGCCTTCACGAGAGGGGCAGCTCCTGGGGTCCCTGCTGACGAAGCAGACGCTCTTCTCGACGGTGCAACTCGGCCACGTTCACCTGGATCTTGTTGTGGAGATCCGCCTCGCAGAATTCGAATGCACGACGGATTGAGCTGCGTATCGCCTTGGGATTGGAGCGGCCATGGCCGACAAAGCAGCCACCCTGGACACCCAGCAGCGGTGCCGCGCCGGTCTCGCGGTAGTCGGTCTGCTGTTTGACCCTCTTGAAGGCCGGTCGACTCAAAAGATAGCCGAGACGGGTCCTCCAGGACCGACGCATCTCGTCGCGCAACAGGCGACTGACGTAGGCCGCGAGTGACTCGGCGCTCTTGAGCAGAACATTACCCACAAAGCCCTCGCAGACGACGACATCGACACTGCCGGCAAAGACATCGCGGCCCTCGACGTTGCCGATGAAGTTGAAGCCCGTCGACTTCATCTCTTGGAAGACCTCGCGGGTCAGATCGGTCCCCTTGCCCTCCTCCTCACCGATCGACAGCAGACCGACGCGGGGCGAGCGGGTGCCGAGGATCTCCTGGGCATAGAAATGCCCCATGACCGCGAATTGCCGCAGGTGGGCCGGCTTGCTCACCACATTTGCCCCGACGTCGAGAACCACCGTCTGACCCGACGGACTCGGGAAGACGGCAGCCAGAGCCGGTCGATCGACACCCTCGATTGTCCCCATCACCATCTTGGAGGCAATCATCGTGGCCCCGGTGTTGCCCGCGCTCACCATGGCTTGTGCCTGGCCGTCGCGCACCAACTCGGCACAAAGGCGGATCGAAGAGCGGCGCTTCTTGCGTATGGGAGTGATCGCCGGCTCGTCCATGCCCACAACCTCCTCGGCATGGATGATCTCGATACGACCCTTGGGGTCGCCCAGTTTTCTCAAGAGGCGCTCGATGCGGCTGGAATCACCGACCAGCAGAACCGAGATCCGGTCCTCGACCGCGGCCTGGAAGGCTCCAGCGACCACGGCTTGGGGTGCGAAATCCCCACCCATTGCATCGACGGCGATATACATGACCGGACGGTGAGGGATCAGCAGCCCCCAAAAAAGTGCAATCTCTGACTCAGGAAACGACTCGGGGATTCTAGCAGAGGACCTTCTAGGGCTCTAAAGGGCCTCTTTGGGCTCGATCACCTCGCGACCCCGGTAATGACCACAGTGACTGCATGCTCGATGCGGGATCTTGACCTCGCCGCAGTTCGCACAGAGGGATCCCGCCGGTCGACTCAAGCTGTCGTGGGTTCGTCGCCGATCGCGTCGGGCTTTGGAGTGCCGTCGCTTGGGATTTGGCATCTTTCAACTACCTTTCTACGTCTTTTGCCAGTCTTTCAGAACCTCCCAGCGCGGATCGATCCTCTGCTCCTCGCACTGACAGGGTTGATCGTTACGGTTGTTCCCACACACCGGACAAAGGCCCGCACAGTCATGACGGCACAGCGCTCGCATCGGGATATTCAGCTGCAGCTGTTCCAGAATGATCGGCGTCGTGTCCAGCATCTCGTCGTCCAGACTCAGTAGCGTCAGGTCCTTTTCGCTCAGCTCGATCTCACCGACCGTAACCTCCGGTGCCCGAGGCACAACCCGCAATTCGACCTCTTTCTCCACCTCATCGACAAATGGCGTCAGACACCGAACACAGATCAATTTCTGCTCGTAGCCCAGTCGAGCCTCGAGCAGATAGCCCTCTTCGATGGCCGACACCCATCCCTGGCAAGAGATCTCGCTCACGTCCTCGAGCTCCGACCGGTTGAGGGTCTCGACCGGGATGATCAGTTTCTCCTGCCAGTGGAAGGGCTCCGCGGTGATCCTATCGAGCCGAATCTTCATGTTCCGACCCCCGGGGCCAAGCGGCGAGCCTATGGGATTGGAGCGTCTCTGTCAATCGGGTAGGATCCCACGACCGCAGCACCGTGTGGAGATCCAAAACAGGGCTATGAGACCCCCCTACGACGAGATCCAGGAGCTCAACGGCACCGAGACCGACTCGCAGTTGGCCCTTCTCCACTTCAAAAAGAGCTGGCCACGAACCTATAGGATTGCCGGCCTGATTGTGAGCATCTGGCTCCGTCTCTGGCGGCCCGTGCCGACGTTCAAATGGCTGTGGGAGATCGGCTCCAGCCAGATGGCGAGGCGACGCCAGGACCGTCTCACGGTGGGAGTCGACATCGCGTCTCTTTGGGAGCCGCTTACGGGTGTCGGCTGGTATCTCTTTCGTCTGCTCGAGAATCTGGCCCACAACGACGAGGTCCGCCTGCGGCTCTATGGGCCTTCGATCGTCGAGAGCTCCGACTTGCCCGGCCCTGTCGTCGATCTTCCCACCGGGCCCGCCCTCGAGCGGGTCTCGCTCCCGGTCCCCGACAATCTGATACTCCCGCCCGGTCTGATGTCGAAGATACTCCGCAAGGCCGAGCCCCTGCTGATAGCGGCCGACAAGAACGATGTCCTGTTCGCTCCCAATTTCTTTCTCCCCCGGCGTTTCGATCTGGCCGGCGGAGCCCGCGTGGTGACGGTCCACGATCTGGGTCTGAGACAGGTCCCGTGGACGATGAGAAGCGAGACCTTGCGCGAGCTGGGGGCAAAACTGGAACACTCCTGCTTCGAGGCAGCACGGCTGATCACCGACACCCGGGCCGTCCGCGACGAGCTGGTGGCCTACGGGTACGCACGACCCGAGCGAATCCGGGCGATCCACCTGGGGCCGGGTCAGGTCGCCAACGTAGAGCCCACCGAGCTACCTGCTGGAGCCCCCAGTCACTTTGGCCTCCACGTAGGCACGCTGGAGCCACGCAAGAACATCGTCGGACTGCTCGCCGCCTGGCGTCTCGTTCGGCAGCAACTCGCCGAGCCGCCGGCGCTGGTGCTCTCGGGCCGCTTTGGGTGGAAATCGCGAGAGATCCAACGCGAGATCAGACTGGCTGAGCGCGAGGGGTGGCTCCAGCACCTCGGATATGTGACCGAGGACGAACTGGCAACGCTTTACCGAGAGGCGGCGCTCGTGGTCTTACCCTCTCTCTACGAGGGTTTTGGCCTACCGGCGATAGAGGCCATGTTCGCGGACACTCCGTTGGTCTGTAGCGACATCGAAGTGCTGCGCGAAGTGGCCGGTGATGCCGCCCTCTATGCTCCAGCCGACAGACCCGATCTGCTCGCCGAGCGCGTGATCGAGTTGTTGACCGACCCGGCCCTCGCCAAATCCCTGGTGCGGAAGGGTGGCGAGCGCCGCGGGCACTTCAGCTGGCAGCAGGCCAGCAGTCAAACACTCGAGGTCTGGGTCGAGGCCGCGGGAATGGGACTCGAGCGCCAGCCGGGAGAGCTCCTGGCGGAACCGACCCTGGAAGGCGGGCGGATTTGACCAGCCCGTCTCTACCCACCGTGGGCGTCGACCTACGGGCTCTGGTGGGAAGTCCTTCGGGGGTCGGGTTCATGACCCTGGCGCTGCTCCAGCGACTGGCCGCCCGCGGACGAGCCCGATATCTCGGCATCGCCCACCGTCCGACGGTTGCCGACAAGGAGCTTGCCGAGGCCGGGATCGAGCTCGAGCACCAAGCGGCCCCCTACGGTGTCCTCTGGCAGCAGCTTCGACTACCACACCGCCTGCGTCGTGGCGATGTCGACCTCTTCTGGTCGCCGCTGATGACTCTGCCCACGAGAATGCCGATACCCGCGGTGGTCACGATCCACGATCTGACGCCCTTGCTCTTCCCCGAGACCCACCGCCTAAAGGTACGACTGAGTGTTTTGCCCTTTCTGCGCTCGACGCTCAAACAGGCGCGGCTTGTAGCGGTCGACTCGGAAGCGACCGCACGGGATCTACGCACGCACTTTCCCGCCAGCACCAAGAAACTGCGCGTCGTCCATCCCGGGGTCGACCCGGCGTTCCGCCCCGCCCCTCGGGCCAACATCGAGCGCACCCGGCTCGAACTGGGCTGTCCGCAAGGGTACCTGCTCTATGCCGGCACGCTCGAGCCCCGCAAGAACCTCGAATCGCTCCTCGATGCGTGGGAGGCCCTGCGCGCGAGCGACGCCGACACCCCCCCGCTCGTCCTGGTCGGCCCCTACGGCTGGCGAAGCCGCCGCCTGCTCGGCCGGATCGAGCGGCTGGCCCGCGGCGGCCTGTCCTACCTGGGACGGCTACCGCGTGAGCGCCAGGTCGAGGTCGTCCAGGCGGCCAGCATCTTTATCTACCCGTCGCTCTACGAGGGCTTTGGTCTGCCGCCGGCGGAGGCCATGGCCTGCGGCCTGCCGGTCATTGTCTCCAACCGCTCGAGCCTCCCCGAGGTGGTTGGCGAGGCCGGTCTCCAGATCGATCCGGAGTCAGCGGGTGATCTGGCGTCGGCCATCCGCCGTCTTCTCCAGCAGCCGACACTGGCCCGGGAGCTCGGCGAAAAGGCCCAGGCGCGCTCGCGACGCTTCGACTGGGATCTGTCCGCGCAGCAGATGGAAGAGGTTTTGTTCGAAGCCCTCGGTTAAAACCCGACCTACTCACCGCCATTCGTAGCGAAGCGGCGTAGGTGCCTGTAGATGCAAGGCTTGCGAGGGAGGGCCTGCGAAGGCGTACTTGAAGTACGTTGAGTAGGCCCGACCGAGCGTAACGCAGCAGATGCAGGCAGATACGCCGCTGCAGTAGAAGGGCGGGGAGTAGGTCGGGTTACAATACCCGCGCCCCACGGGAGGAAGTGATTGTCCTACAACATAGGTATCGACGCCCGGAAGCTCTCAGATTTCGGTATTGGTACCTACATCCGAAACCTGATCTATGCGCTGAGCGAGCTCGATCAGGAAAATTTCTACACCCTTTTCGTCGGCCAGAAGCACCAGGAAAAGCTACTCGACCTGCCCGACAACTTCAGCACCGTGGTCGAGCGGTCTCCCGTCTACTCGGTCCGCGAGCTGGCCGCCCTCTCCTGGCGCCTTTTTCGTCTCGATCTCGATCTCTATCACTCGACGCACTATGTCCTGCCGGCCATGGTGCCCTGCCGTGCGGTGGTCACCATCCACGACATCATTCACCTGCTCTACCCCGAATTCCTCCCCAGCTCCCTGGCCTTCTTTTACGCCCAACGAATGATTCGCCGCAGTCTGGCCCGGGGCGACCGCATCATCGCCGATTCCCAGAACACCAAGACCGACCTCATGGAATACTTCGACGTCGACGGTAGAAAGATCCGGGTTATCTACCCGGGAGTCACCAACAGATTTCGTCAGCGGCTGGAGCGATCGGCGCTCGAGGCGAAGCTGGCGGAGCTGGCCCTGGAGAAACCCTACCTGCTGTTTGTCGGCAACCCCAAGCCGCACAAGAACCTCGACAACGTGGTCAAGGCCTATGCTCGCGCCTTGGCCATCTCCGACTTCGATGCCGATCTCGTCTGTGTGGGTGATCGCAGTGGCTCGGAGTTCAAGATTCGCCAGCGGGCAGAGCAACTCGGTATCGGCAATCGGGTGCGTCTGCTCGGGCATGTCGACGACGATATTCTGCCGGCGATCTACCAGGGGGCCACGGTGTTCCTCTATCCAACTCTCTACGAGGGATTCGGGCTCCCCGTGGTGGAGGCCATGGCTTCGGGTGTTGCCGTCATCACCTCGAGCACCTCGGCTCTCAAAGAGGTCGCCGAGGGATACGCCCACCTGGTAAACCCCCTCGACATCGAGGAGACGGCCGGGGCGATTGCTCAATGCATGACCGATCCCGAACATCGCGAGGCCCTTGCCAAGCTCGGGGCAAGAAGGGCCGAGGAGTTTCGCTGGTCGAAAACAGCCGAGCAGACACACGAGGTCTATATGAGCGTGCTGCAGGGGGTTCCCGCACGCCGCCAGGACCAAGAAGCCGGAGGCGGTGCTTGACCGAGAAGCCCTACTCCACCGCCCTCGTCCACGACTGGCTCACCGGTATGCGGGGCGGAGAGAAGGTCTTGGAGGCCTTCGCCTCGCTTTATCCCGCGTCGCCCATCTACACCCTGTTCCACTTTCCGGGGTCGGTGAGCAAGATCATCGAAAGCCACCCGGTGCGGACCAGCTTTCTGCAGCAGGCACCGGGTATTCGGCGACACTACCGGCACTACCTGCCTTTCTTTCCTGCGGCGATCGAGAGCTTCGACCTATCACGCTTCGATCTGGTGATCAGCAGCAGTCACTGTGTTGCCAAGGGGGTCATCCCCGGTCCCGGCACTTTTCACCTCTGCTACAGCCACACCCCCATGCGCTACGCCTGGGACCAGGAGCATGCCTATTTCCCCAAACGCAGCGGACTGGTGGCACGGTTCCGCAATCTGATCCTGACTCGCTTGCGCACCTGGGATACGGCCTCGGCGGGTCGGGTCGATCTTTTTGTTGCCAACTCGAGCTTTGTGGCCCAGCGGATCAAGCGCTACTACGGCAGGGAGTCCGAGGTCATCCCTCCCCCGGTGGACACCGACTTTTTTACACCGGGCGAGGGGGCGGAGGGGAAATACTGTCTGATGGTGGCCGCCCTCGCCCCCTACAAAAAGGTCGACCTGGGGATCGCCGCCTGCGAGTGCTTGGGGCTGGAGCTGCGGGTGGTCGGGGACGGCCCCGACCGCGAGCGGCTCGCCCGGCAGGGCGGCCCCCGGACCCGGCTGCTGGGTCGTGTCGACGACGAGACATTGCGCTCGCTCTACCGCGGCGCCCGCTGTTTTCTCCAGCCCGGAGTCGAAGATTTCGGCATCTCGTCGGTAGAGGCCCTGGCCTGTGGCTGCCCGGTCGTGGCCCTCGGACGGGGTGGGGTGCTCGACATAGTGAGCGATGGCGAGCACGGAACCCTCTACCCGCAAGAGAACGATCCGGAGGCGCTGGCCACCGCGATTGACAAATCCGGCGAAATCGGCTTCAATGAATTGAATCTGAATCAGCGCGCGGCGGAGTTCGCGACGGCGCGGTTCAAGGAAAGATTGCAGTCAATGCTTTCATCGCGGTTGCGAAATCCAATTGGATCCTGGGGAGGGGAAATCCAGTCGTGATTCACCAGCGATACCGCATCGATACCGGCGTCTACGCCATCAGCGATCTCCTGGCCACCGTGGCGGCCTTCTTCGCCGCGTGGTATCTGAGATTCGGCATCCAGATCGTTCCCGCGCCCGAGATCCCGAATCTCGGAAGATATCTGCAGTTGATGCCCGTCATTGTGATCCTGTGGCCGATCGTCTTCTACTTTCATGGGCTCTATCAGCTGCGCCGCGGCCGGAGCCGCATCGACGAGGCGGTCACCGTTGTCATTGCCGTCGTCCTGGGCACCATCCTGCTGGCGTTCTTCATCCTCTTCTTTCGACCCACCGTACCGCGAGCGGACGGGACGCTCGAGGTTTTCACCTTCAGCCGAGCCTTTCTTGGCCTCTTTGCCCTGCTCGATGTCGCACTGGTGGTTTTCAGCCGCAATCTGGTCCGCAAGGGATTGCGCCGAGCCCGATTGCGCCTGAAAAAGCTCCAACGCATCCTGGTGTTGGGAGCCGGTGCCCTGGGCAAGGAGGTCACCAAGAAACTCCTGGACCATCAAGAGATGGGAATCCGGGTCGTGGGGTTTCTCGATGACGACCCCGGCAAGACCGGAGGGGAGTTCTACGGCGTGCCGGTGCTGGGGCCGTTGAACCGGGTCGGGGAGCTGATCGCCGAAGAGAAGATCGATCAGGTCTATGTCGCGCTGCCGTTGGAAGCCCACAAGAAGACGCTGCGGATCCTCCAGTCGGTAGGTCGGGAGTGCGTGGAGATCCGGCTGGTGCCCGACGTTCTCCAATACGCCGCCCTCAAGGCCACCCTGGAGGATTTGGACGGCACCCCGGTCATCAACCTCTCCCAGGTTCCACTCCAGGGTTGGAGCAGCCTGGGCAAGCGCGTCATGGACATCGGCGTGGCCTCGACCGCCATGCTGGTGCTGCTGCCGGCATTTCCGATTGTGGCGCTGGCGCTGTGGATGGAAGACCACGGACCGCTCTTCTACCGCCAGGAGAGGATGGGACTCGACGGCCGGCCCTTCTTGATGATCAAGTTCCGGTCGATGCGAGTCAACGCCGAGGCGAGCACCGGTCCGGTGTGGGCAATCAGGGACGACCCGCGGCGCACCAACGTCGGCAGCTTTCTCCGTCACTGGTCGCTGGACGAGTTGCCGCAGTTGTGGAATGTGCTCCGCGGCGACATGTCGATCATCGGCCCGCGGCCCGAGCGGCCGGCCTTTGTGCGGGAGTTCAAGCACAAGATCCCACAGTACATGTTGCGTCATCGGGTCAAATCCGGGATCACCGGCTGGGCACAGGTCCACGGCTGGCGGGGCAACACCTCGATCCGCAAGCGGATCCAGTACGACCTCTACTACATCGAGAACTGGTCGCTAAAGCTGGATCTGAAAATAATCTGGATGACGTTCCGCCACGGGCTGAGGCACAACGCCTACTAGGCGGGGCGTGCGGGAGCAATCTAGTAAACGCTTCCGAGCGCGACCCTGATCGCCTCTCCACTTATGCCGCTGGCTTCCTCGGACACGAGGAATGCAATCATCTCTGCTACTTCCTGAGGCGTGACAACGCGGCCCGGAGGATACAGAGCCGCGCGTTCCTCCCATACCTGATCGATCGTGATGCTACGATTCTCGGCCTCCTGGCGGGCCGAACGTTCGGCCATCTCCGTCTGCACCCAGCCCGGCAATACGGCGTTCGATGTGATGCCATAGGCTCCGCCGTCCTGTGCGACCGAGCGCATCAAGCCCAGCAGTCCGTGTTTTGAGCTGGTATATGCGCTTCCAGCGGACTCAGCGACCAAGCCGGCAGTGGAGCTCGTGTAAACAACACGCCCGTACCGGCGCTCGACCATTCCCCGCAACGCAAGCCTCGAGAGATGGAATGGACCATCCAGATTGACTCGCATCGTCTCATCCCAAACCTCTGGTTTCTGTTCCCAAACGACTTGTTCATGGGCTGACCCGATACCGTGGTTGCATACCAGAATCTCAATCGGCCCCAGCCGTTGCTCGGTGTCTGCGACCGCTTGCGCACAGCCCTCCGCGGTTCCCAGGTCTGCGACCGAATACTCGAGACCCACTTCTTCCAGCTCCTGCTGGGTTCGGGCCACGCACATCACTTTGGCGCCACGCGACGCCACCAATTCGGCGGTCACCCGTCCAATTCCCCGGCTGCCACCCGTGATCAGGGCGACACGCCCTTCGACTCCAGCCATGTACCAGCCTCTCCTTTTGAATGTTCTTGAACAGTATAACTTCGGCGGTCACGAGGAGCGGCGAAGGTAGACCCGCAGAACGGCCTTGCGGATGTTCTCGCGCAGGCTCTGGCTCTTGGCCAGATCGCGTAGGTCATTGCGATGGAGCAACTCGATCATGCGGGTGGCGATGGGCGACGGGGTCTTGGGGTTTTTCACCAGCGCCAGCTGGATCTTGTAGTTGCCCGAGAACCTCCGGTCCTGGGCTATCCGCTGGAGCACGCCACTCGCCGCCTGGGGACTCTTCGCGATCTGGAGGACTTCCTTGGGCTCGATGCGAGGGTTGCTCAGGAGCGCCATGGCTACGGGCGGGGCGGTCTCGCGGAGCAGAATCTGGCGCTCCTGCCGATTCGCTTTGCTTGCCAGCAGGATCCGTTGGCTGGGGTTGAGCTTCTGGATCTCGAAAAAGGAAGACGTGCCATGGGTCTCGCCGCCCTCGGCCTGCTCCGGAGCTTCTTCGTCGGTAGGAGACGGGCTCTCGACGCCTCCGTCCTTGGCCGCCGCCTCGGGAGTGAGGGCGTCAGCCTGGCTCCAATCGAGTACCTCGAGGCGGGTGCCGTGACGATCCTCTCCGCTGCGGAAGACCTGCTGTACGCGGGTCGGAAACTGCAGATGGGTGGTGCCGCTGATGAGGACGACCTCGACGGCGAGTCCCTCTTCCAGTCGCTCTACGAGGCGCACCATGAAGCCACGTTTTCGGGACTTTCCGAGGTAGTCGTCGAGCGCCTGCCGATCGGGGAATTCGAGAAGGAGACGGGAGCGCTCGAGGTCGAAGGTCTCTTGCATCGGGCTAAATCTATCGCTTCAATGCCGTTGCTGGAGCTGGCCACAGGCGGCGTCGGCCTCCAGACCCCGGCTCTCCCGCAGGTGGGCATTGACCCCGAGCCGCCGCAGCTCCTTGAGGAAGCCCACGGCCCGATTGCGGCTGGGGCGAGCGAAGGGTAGAGAGCTCACCGGGTTGTACATGAGGAGATTGACGTGAGCCCTGAGCTCGCAGGCGATCTCGGCGAGCTGGCGCGCATGGCCGGCCTGGTCGTTGACTTCCGCCAGCAGGCAGTACTCGAGGGTCATCTCCCGACCGGTTCTGGAGAAGTAGTGGCGGCAGGCCTCGAGCAGCCGGCTCAAGGGGACACCCCGGGCCCAGGGGATGAGCTGGCGGCGGAGCTCTTCGTTGGGGGCGTGAAGACTCAGCGCCAGGGTGATTTGCAGATCTTCCTCGGCCAGGCGCTCGATCTGCTTCGGTAGCCCTACGGTGCTGACGGTGATCCGGCGCTGGGAGATACCCAGCCCCCAAGGGGCGTTGAGCCGGCGCACCGCCTCCACCGTGACCTCGTAGTTGGCGAGCGGCTCGCCCATGCCCATGAAGACGACATGGCTGAGACGCTCTTGCCGCAAGCGGAGCAACGAGGCCACCACGACGGCCTGCTCGACCACCTCGCCCACCGTCAGGTTGCGGAGGGCACCGTCGATGCCGCTGGCGCAGAAGCGGCACCCAACGTCGCAGCCCACTTGAGTGCTGATGCAGGCCGTCCGTCTCGCCTGGCCAGCGAGTGCGGGAATCATCACGCACTCGGTGGTGGCGGCGTCCGGCCAGGAGAGGAGCAGTTTGACGGCGCCGTCGGCAGCGCTGGCACGAGCGAGCACGCGCCCCGAGCGGAGATCGAAGCTCGACCCCAGTCGTACCTTCAACGAATGCGGAAGGTCGGTCATCGACTCGAAGTCGTCCACCGGCCTCCGGTAGGTCCAGTCGAGGATTTGCTGGGCCCGGAAGCGCGGCTCACCGAGATCGGCAAGCCAGGCTTCGAGCTCGACGGAGTCGAGGTCGAGGAGCAGCCGGCGGGAGTCCATCTGGCGAGTCTGTCAGGCACCGTCTCAAGTTGACAGTACCGGCTCAACACCTACTAGGCCGTCTTCCGCAGGGCTCGAACCGCGTCTTTGAGCACCACTGTGAGCTCGGCCCTCTCCTCTCGACTCAACTGTGGCATCGAGTCCACCAGCTCCGATTCCCTTTTCTTCGCCATTCTGCCGCGCTCCTAGATTCACATGGCACCTTTTCTGCTGTCCAGAAGGGGCAAAACGCTGTCGCGTAGCCTACCTGCAGGTACGGCAAGCTATGTCGGCCGCCTTTTGGCACCATACGCGCAACCGTTACTCCTCCTTGAATGGGTAGTCGCCAAGGAACCGGTATTGGTCTTCGACATAATCCATATAAGATTTTCCAAAGGCAAAATCGGGATTATCGCCATATAGGATCAAAATACCTTCAAGGGGTTCGTCATACGGATTGCTGATCACATTTCTGACATAGGGGCCGGCGAAAACGCTCATTCCCTCATGAACATCAATTGGGCCTTCGCCAAAATCTGCTTTACCTCGCCCCTTGGTGAAGATAAATAAATTTGGCACCTGCCCGAATTCAAGGCGCGGATCTTCATTCGCCGCTTCGTCTTTGCCGATGCTGAACCAGGCGATGCGCTTATCTTTCATGTTGTAGAGCCCGGCAGCATCTGCCCCGTGTGTGGGTAATGTCTTGTCGCGTCCAAAAGTTACTATCTCCGGTATCCCAGTAACCCAAAAATGCGACATGGTGTGATACATCAACGCTTCAGCACCCGCGTCGAGTTTGTATCCTTCCATGCTGCGTATTTCGAGCGCGACTTGGTCACTGTCAAAAGACTGCATCGACGCCGTCCCGGCGTTGAGCTTCCCGTCATAGAACTTATCGAGAATGCTCTTGTCAGCGATTTCGAAATACCAAGTGGCCGTCTCAGGTGGCCCTGCTTTCAGGACAACCTGGTGTGGCCCAGAATTATGGAAGGTTAATCGTTCATTTTTTGCATATGCTTCCTGCTTTCTCTCTACACTGACGCTCCACCATTCCTCGCCAACTTTGACCCCGAAATTGGCGCTAATGGCCATCGGGTCCGCTTTATAATCCTCTGAGAAATGCTTGAGCATCGCAGCGATAGACTGCTCGGCTTCTTGAGCCGAGGCTGTTGCTGCAACCAGGCTGAGGGAAACGACAACAACCAGAACTAGCGACCTTCTCATTCCGTGCCTCCCTGAGTTTTGAATGGCTGATGGGAGTCGAGCACTGGCCCGATCCCGAACAAGGTATTGTCAAGTTAAGGTGATTGGAGCGCGATCGGGCGATGCAGCCGCGTGTCCTCGGCCTTCCACACCACACCCATCCCACCCTCGCCGATCTTCTCGATCATGCGGTAGTGGAGCAGTTGTTGTCCGGCCTCGAT
This sequence comes from Thermoanaerobaculia bacterium, assembly GCA_049678185.1. Lineage (GTDB taxonomy): Bacteria > Acidobacteriota > Thermoanaerobaculia > Multivoradales > JAHEKO01 > M0029. Next base: position 22,405 of record JBAUDS010000045.1, on the reverse strand, counting down.
GGCCACGGTGACGTTCTCCTCGCTCGAACGTAGGGCTGAGTCTACACCCGCGACGCGGGCTCTGACCTACGCAAATCACAGGCGGAGGCCCCTGAGTCGTTCACCGTCAGTGTTTCTCGAAAAGGACGCCGTGGCGGCGCAGCGCCAGCCAGTAGGCCGCCGCGTAGACCGCGACAACCGGCTTTGCATGTTGCACCTCGAGGTCCGCAACAAAGTTCGCGCACACCAGGGGATCTGCGGATACTCTGGATGACGTTCCGCCACGGGCTGCGACACAACACCTACTAGGCCGTCTTCCGAAGGGCTCGAACCGCGTTTGTCAGCACCTCTTTGAGCTCGCCCCTCTCCTCCCGACTCAGCTCCTCACCGCCAAAGCTCTCTCGCAGATAGAGCTCGACGACCCGATGGGTCGATCGAGAGGCAGTCGGAGCACGCTTGGCCACCAGTTCGGCAAATTCGAGTGGTGGCATCGAGTCGACCAGCTCCGATTCCTTCTTCTGCGCCATTCTTTCGCGCAGCCTGCGGTAGGCGCGGGCGCCGTTCAGGTCCGGCCAATGACTCCACAGCCACCAGACGGCCAACAGGGCAACGATCATGAACCCGATCCATGCGAAGCCCGAGGGCAAGAGACGCGAGCCGGACTCGCTGCTCACGTCCTGGTCGGCCTCGACCGGCACCGACTCCCGGGCCTCCGGTTGCTGCCGCTCTTGCCGCGACCGGAGTTTTTCCCAGACGGTCTCCCACAGGCCTTGAAAGCGGCTGAAGATGCTCACCTGGTCGGCAAACCCGAAGGTCAGCACATAGCGGTCCCAGCGGAAGATCAAAAAGTCCCACGCCTGTTCGAAGAGCAGCTTCGTTCCTGAAGACTCCACCACCGGACGACCGTCGGGCGGGGTCGGATCGAACACCCGCCAACCCTCGTCCGGCAGGTAGGCCTCCACCCAGGCATGAGCGTTCGACTGGCGAACGATGTAGTAGCCCTCGAACGGGTTGTACTCCGCACCCAGATAGCCGGTGGCAAGACGCGAGGTGATCCCCACTGAGCGCAGCATCAGAACCATGGAAGAGGCGAAGTACTCGCAGTGTCCACGGCGGGTGCTGAACAGGAAGTCCTCCACCGGAGAGCCGCTGTCAAATCCCAACAGGTCGAGTGTGTAGTCGTAGTTCTGGATGAGATAGGTCTCGATCCGCTCCGCCTGCTCGGCAGCCGAGCCGCTACCTGCCACCTCGGCCGCCAGCTCGCCAATCCGCTCCGTCAACCCGATGCGCTCGTCACCGCCATCGGTTCCCGGCCTCGGAGCCGGATAGGGCAGGTTCTCGGACCGGCCCTCGACCAGGCCGACGCGATAGTTGACGGTACCCGGTGGGTAGATGAGGGGCGATACGACTCCCGAATCGTCCATCGCCAGACCGATGGTCTGAAACTCCACCGCCCGCGCCTCTACCGGCATCACCAGGCTGTCGCCGGCGGCCAGGTGCAACCAGATCTGCATCCAGCGCTCGATGTTCCCGGGCGCCAGCCGGAAGTAACCCTCCCGTACCCGCCGCAGCTGAATCGAGTCCGGGCGCCCCCGTTGCCAGGCCTTGCCCGTAAACCGACGGAAGGTGCCGCCCTTGAGCCGGATCTCGTCACTGACCGCCGGCTCCTGCTCGTAGGTCAGGCGCATGACCACGGCGCGGCTGGTTCGCACCCTGCCGATCGAGTCGAGGGTGATCTGGTCGAGAAATGCCGCGCCCGAGGTCAGCCTGCCGCTTCCAAGACCCGGCCCCACGACGTACGGGCGGCCCAGGCGGGGGAGCACGGTGAAGAGAGGCACTGCCAGCAGGGCCGTGCCCAGAGCTCCAGCGATGAGGAATCCCTTGAGCGGGACCCTGGTCCGGTTGGGCTGACCAAGGCCATAGCTGCTCAGCACATGGAAGCTGGCGAACCTTCCCAGCAGCTGGAGTGTCAGCACCAGAAAGGCCATCAGATAGAGCAGCATCGTGGGGTGGACGCTGCTGGCCATGGAGGAGAGAAAGACAAAGAAGATGAGAAGAAAGACGTGCCATTTGTCCCGCTCGCGACGCATGCCAAATAGCTTTACCACCAGCGTGAACATGGCCAGGTGAGCCAACGGCCGGAGCAGCCGGCCATGCCAGAAAATCGAGAAGTCGATGATCAGAAACGGTAGATAAGCGAGACCCAGAAGGTTCATCGCCCAGTTGGGCAGAGGCCTGGTCTCGCCCCGCTGAACGCGGAACATGAAGATCGCCACGCTGATCCAGAACAACAGCAGAGCGGGCCAACCGACGACGTCGTTGAAGGGCAGAGGCAGCGGCACCAATAGAGCCAGCTGACCCAGCAGCAGACGCTTCTGCCGATCGAAGCTCACTACGGCTCGCTCTCCAGGTGCAGGCGCAGACGCGGAGCCGCCAGCTCGCTACCCAGAAGCGGCGCCCGCTGCTTGGGGACGGTCTCCAGCAGCGCCAAATGCTCGAGGATCCGCCGACGATGGAGCCCGCCCCGCCCAAAGGGGACCAATCCGCTCCGCGTGATCAACTCCACCTCGTAGTCGCTCTTCAAACAGTGGTGGGCCGCCGTCGCCGCTCTGCTCACCAGACGCTCGAAACGAAGGCTGTCCTCGGGGTCCACCAATCTGCCGACAGCATTGTCGAGCTGGATGGAAAGCCGCCGGCCCCTGTCAGCAGCTCTCTCCATGAAGATGAGGTGGCCTGTCCGCGCCGTCTGCTTCCAGTGGATCCCCCGGCGGTCGTCCCCTTCCCGGAAGCGACGGAGAGACAGCAGGTCGTAGCCGGCCCCTGCATCCGTCGAAGGTAGCTCTCCCTCACCCCCCAGCTGCTCCAGGCTCACGGGGCGGGTGGTGTCGACCTCCGGGTAGACCAATAGCTCGAGATCGATCCGGTAGCGAAGCCCTTTGCGAAACAGACCCAGCGGGAAGATCGACGAGAAGTGGAGAAAGGGCACTTTGTGAATGCCACGATGCTCGACCTCCACCTCCATCAGCCCCCGATCGGTACCCTGGATCGGAATATGCGGTATCAGCGTGGGCTTGCTTTCACCGACGCCGGCCACCACCAGAAGACGACGAGACATGAACCGGCCGCGATTGTGGATCGTGTAGCGAACAGAGAAGGGCTGGTTGGCGTAGATCTCGGCCGGTGGCTCGAAGTCGAGATCCAATCGCCTCAGATTCTGTCTCGAGGCCACCCCGGAGACGACCAGTAGAGCCAGGAGAAAGGCCTCCACCAGATAAAGAGCGTTGTTGCCCGTATTGGCGGCGGGGACCGCGACCAGAATCGTCAGCACGATGTACCACAGCCCCACCTTGGTGATGCGGATACCTTCCGGCACCGTTCGCCGGGTGAGGAGCGATGGCCCTTGCCGATGCGCACTCCTCCCCTTCGCCGGCCAAAGCGCGGTGCGCACCGCGGCGAGACTGCTCAAAGGGGAACTGGAATCGAGTCGACGACCCGTTCGATGGCGGCCCGGGCGGCCTCGATGCTGCCACTGCCGCCTTTGAGGATTACCCGGTGGGCCAGGACCGCTCCGGCAACGGTCTGGACGTCATCAGGAATGGCAAAGGGGCGCCCCTCGCACAGGGCCATTGCCTGGGCGGCGCGATAGAGGTTTTGTACACCGCGCGTCGAGACTCCGAGCAGAAACTCGGAAGACTCACGGGTGGCCTCGGCCAACGACAACATGTAGTCGGCCAGTTTCTCGGCTACTTTGACCTGGGTCGCTCGGAGCTGTAGGTGGACGACCTCCTCCTGGCTCAGCACCGGTTCCATGGCGTCGAGCAAGCCGTCGATCCCCCCGGACAGCAGGAGCTCACGCTCCTTATCGCGTGGCGGATAACCGAGTTGGAGCGACATCATGAAGCGGTCGAGCTGCGACTCGGGTAGGGGGAATGTGCCGACGTACTCGAGCGGATTCTGCGTTGCAAGAACGATGAACGGCATGGGCAGCTCATAGCGCTTGCCATCGACCGACACCCGCCGCTCGCTCATGGCCTCCAACAGGGCCGATTGCGTTTTGGGGCTGGCCCGATTGATTTCGTCCGCCAGCACTACGTTGGCGAAGATCGGGCCGCGTACATACTCGAAACGCTCGGTGGTGCGTCGGAATATGGAGACACCGACGATATCGGACGGCAGGAGATCGCTGGTGAACTGGATTCGCTGAAAGGCCAGACCCAGAGATCTGGCCAGCGACTGGGCAAGGGTGGTCTTCCCCACTCCAGGCACGTCCTCGATCAGGATGTGCCCCTCGCCCAGCAGGCAGACGACGGCCAACCGGATCACGTCTCCTTTGCCCATGACCACCCCACCCACCTGCCTTTCGAGGCGGTCGATGAGCTGCTTGGCGGCGGTCTCGGGGGTCTGCGAGACCGTAGGCTTGATCACACTTATGGCGAGAACTCCTTGTAGTCACCGTACTCCGACGCGGGTATCGGCTGTCGAACCTCGGCAAAAAAACCGTCCCCTTCGACATAGCCGATGTCTTCGAGTACATGGGTGAACTGAGTCGGTGTCGCCTTGGGAATGTCGGCAGTGTCGAACCAGACCCGCCAGTGTCCCTTGTCGTTGCCTTGAGCATCGACCATGGAGATATCCACGGTCAGACCGGGTAACATTTCGGCGCTGTCGTGCTGGATCAGAATGTCCATCATCACTTCCTGCACCACCGGCACCGGCTCGAACGACTCCAGAGCTTCTTCTTCGGTCACTTCTTCGATCATTTCTTCGGCCGGCTCCTCAGCAGAGATCTCGGTCTCGACGACCCCCTCCACTCCACCCACCGGCTCTTCACGCACGATGAACCCGTTCAACGTGGCCTTGTAGAGGGATCGCACCTGGGCGACCTTTTCCTCCGGGCTCTTCGGGCTACAGGCCACGAGACCTCCGGCCAGCACCGCAGCGACAAGCAGAAAACAACCCCACCGAACAAGATGTTGCACAGCAATCTCCTCTTGGTCGAAACCCCTTGGTTGATCGTAACCCTTTCTAACTGAAGAGATTATAGCGAAGGATCGCCCACACGGCGGCAAAACCGTCCCTCCATCCGATCTTCTTTCCTTCGGCATAGGTTCGACCATAGTAGGAGATCGGAACCTCGAAGATTCTCACCTTCTTCTTGGCCACTTTGGCGGTCAGCTCGGGCTCGATGGTAAACCGTTTCGAGCGCAGCTCGATCCCCTCGAGAACTTCGCGGCGAAAGACCTTGTAACAGGTCTCCATGTCCGACAGATTGAGGTCGGTCAACATGTCGGATAGCAGGGTCAGGAACCGGTTCCCCACGTAGTGCCAGAAGAAAATAACCCTCTGTGGGCCGCCCTGGAACCGGGAGCCATAGACCACATCCGCTTCATCTTCCAGAATCGGCCCGATCAGCTTCGGATACTCCCTCGGGTGGTACTCCAGATCGGCATCCTGGATGAGCACGATGTCGCCGCTGGAGGCCTCGAAAGCCGTACGCACCGCCGCTCCCTTGCCCCGGTTCTCGGGGTGCTCGACATAGATGAACTCCAGCTCGCCACTCTCGTGGAGCGTTTGGATCGCCTTGCGGGTGCCGTCGGTCGAGCCGTCATCGACCACCACGATCTCGAGCTCCACGCCCTCTTGCACCGGGGCCGCGGCGACCCGTCGGAGCACCTTTTCGACCGTCGCCTCCTCGTTGTAAACCGGGATCAGAACGGAGAGTTTCATGCCGCCGGCAGTATAGCCGAGGCATCGGTGCTAGCTCTGTGACTCACGCCACCTCTCGCGCAGAGCTCCCGTGAGCACGACCTCGGGCTCGAGCCAGACCCCAAACCGCTCCCCCACCGCGCGGCGGGCATCGATCATCAGCTCCAGGACTTCGACCGCCTGCGCACCACCGGTGTTGACGATGACGTTGCCGTGCTTGGGGCTGATTTGCGCACCGCCCCGGCGGCTCCCCTTGAGGCCGCATTCGTCGATGAGCCGACCTGCAGAATCATCGGGTGGGTTGCGGAAGATCGAGCCCACGTTGGGATCCCCGGATGGCAGGCTCCGACGCCGCTGCCGGTTGAGCTGGTCGATCTTGGCCAGCGCCGCCTCGGCATCGCCTCGCTGCAGCCGGAATGTCGCCCGGGTGACAAACGCTCCGCTCCCCTGGAGTACCGTCCGGCGGTATCCGGGCTCGAGCTCCTCACAAGTGAGGGTCTTCAGCTTGCCGTCGGGCTCTATGATCGTGGTCTCCACCAGAATGTCCTTGATCTCCACCCCATAGCTGCCGGCGTTCATGTAGACGGCACCACCTACCGTCGACGGAAAGCCGGCGAGGGTCTCCATGCCGGTAAGGCCGAGCTTGGCCAGACGACGGGCGAGCCCGGCCAGCGAGACGGCGGCGCCGGCGCTGACCCGCTCATCCGTAATCTCCACCTCGGCAAAGCTGCCGCCGAGATGAGCGACGACACCGTCCAGGCCTTCATCGGGGAACAGGACGTTGGAGCCGAGTCCAAGGAGAAAGAAGGGCGCTTCGAGGTCTCTTACGATCGCCAGCAGCTTTCGCAGGGCCGCCTCGTCGGCCACCTCCACCAGCACCTCCGCCGGTCCGCCGATGCGAAAGGTGCTATGCGGAGCCAGGAGCTCGCCGGGCTCGAGCGCCAGACCGGGCAGACCCTCCAGTCTGGCAATCAGGCTCGACATTGGATTCCAAGGGCTGACGGCACCGTGGCCGGCAAGATTCGAGCGGTAAAATCCGTCTTGAATTGGTGGCGGCTGGAAACCGACAGGGATCCCGCGGTTCCCATCACGCGTGACAGAATCTAGTATACCCTCGTACCCCGGAGGCTCCGCCAGAACGGAGCCCTGTTGAGCAAGGAGCGACATCCATGGCAGACGCAAAGACCGACAAACTCAAGGCGATCGACGCCGCCCTGACTCAGATCGAACGCCAATTCGGCAAGGGCTCGATCATGCGGATGGGCCAGAAGGACTTCGAGTCCATCCCGGCCATCCCCACCGGCAGCCTGGCGGTGGACCACGCCATCGGGGTGGGGGGCTTCCCCCATGGCCGGGTGGTCGAGGTCTATGGACCTGAATCCTCGGGTAAGACCACCCTGGCGCTCTCGGTGGTGGGCCAGGCTCAGAAACAGGGGGGTGTGGCGGCCTTTATCGACGCCGAGCACGCGCTCGACCCCGAATACGCCCAGAAGCTGGGTGTGGACATCGACAACCTGCTGATCTCGCAACCCGACTATGGCGAGCAGGCCCTGGAGATCGCCGAGATGCTGGTGCGCAGCAACGCGGTGGACGTGGTGGTCATCGACTCGGTGGCGGCGCTGGTGCCTCGGGCCGAGCTCGAAGGCGAGATGGGTGACTCCCACGTCGGTCTGCACGCAAGACTCATGTCGCAAGCGCTGCGCAAGCTGACGGCCATTGTGGCCAAATCCAAGACCTGTCTGGTCTTTATCAATCAGATACGCGAGAAGATCGGGGTCATGTTCGGCAGCCCCGAGACCACGACCGGCGGACGGGCGCTCAAGTTCTATTCGTCGGTTCGCATCGACATTCGCCGCATCGCCGCGCTCAAGGATGGCGATGTGGTGGTCGGCGCTCGGGCCAAGGTCAAGATCGTCAAGAACAAGGTGGCGGCACCCTTCCGCGTCGCCGAGTTCGATATCGACTATGGTGAGGGCATCTCCCGAGTCGGCGAGCTCGTCGATCTCGGGGTCCAGTACAACCAGGTGGCCAAGAGCGGTGCCTGGTACAACTATGGAGATGTCCGCCTCGGCCAGGGCCGGGAGAACGCCAAGCAGTTCCTCCGCGACAACCCCGATCTGGCCGACGAGCTAGAGCAGAGCCTACGCCAGGAGCTGGGGCTCCCCGTGGCCCAGCCGACCGCGCAGCCGGTGGAAGTCGAGGCCGAGGCCGGGAGCTGACCCGAGCACCGGAGAACATTTGACGCGCTACGTTCTCGTCCTCCTGGCCGCTTTGCTGGCCACCGCACTGCCCCTGTGTGCCGCCCCAACCCTCGAGGTGGAGGCGGCCGGGCCGGTTGCCCTCAGCGGTGGCCCCGTACGCTTGAAACTCGACATCACCGAGCTCGAGCCCGACGAGGACCTCGAGACACGCATCTTCCTCGACGGCCGTCTCGTCGACCAGCGCCGACTGGGGCCCGGTGAGCACGAGATCACCGTCAACGCACCAGAGCTGGCCGCCGGTCGCCATGAGGTGAAGGTCGAGGGGGCCGGGGCGACGGCCGAGCTCGAGATCCGCGTCATCCCGGGGTGGCTCTCCATCGTCCCACCGCTGATCGCCATCGCTTTGGCACTGATCTTCAAGGACGTGCTGGTCTCCCTGTTTGTGGGCGTCTTCTCCGGTGCTCTCTTCCTCTACGCCTGGAATCCATTCACCGCCTTTGCGCGCAGTATCGATCACTTCATCGTTCCTTCGCTGGCCGACCCCAACAACGCCGCCATCATCGTCTTCTCCATGCTGCTGGGCGGCATGGTAGGGATCATCAGCAAGAGTGGCGGCACCCAGGGGATCGTCGACCGGCTGAGCCGCTTTGCCACCGACGCCCGGCGCGGCCAGCTCGCCACCTGGACCTTGGGGGTCGTGATCTTCTTCGACGACTACGCCAACACCCTGATCGTCGGCTCGACCATGCGGCCGATCACCGATCGACTCCGCATCAGCCGCGAGAAGCTGGCCTATATCGTCGATTCCACGGCGGCGCCGGTGGCCAGTGTGGCTCCCATCTCCACCTGGATCGGGTTCGAGGTAGGTCTGATAGCCGCCGCCTTTACCCAACTCGGCATCGGCACCGACTACAACGCCTACGGCACCTTTCTGTCCTCGATCCTGTATCGTTTCTATCCGCTTTTTGCCCTGGTGCTCGGCTTTACCATCGCCTACACCCGGCGGGACTTCGGGCCCATGCTCAAGGCCGAACGGCGGGCCAGCCGCACCGGAGCGGTGATCGCCGAGGGTGACACTCCCTTGGCGTTTGCCGCCGTAGAGAAACTGAGTCCACCCGAGGGCGCACCCAGACGGGCGAGCAACGCTTTGCTACCGATCGTCACGGTGGTGGTAGTGACCTTGCTGGGGCTCTTCATCACCGGCTCGAACGGCCTGGAGCGGACCGCTTTCGACAGCTCCTTCGATTGGCTGCGCGAGGTCTTCTCGGCCTCCGACAGCTTTAGCGCCCTGCTGTGGGCCAGCCTCGCCGGTGTGGTCGTGGCCGGGCTGCTGGCGCTGTCACAGGGGATTCTGACCGTCCGCCAGACCATGGAATCGATGGTCGAGGGCTTCCGCTCGATGCTGCTGGCCTTCCTCGTGCTCATCCTGGCTTGGTCGATCGGCGCGGTCTGCGAGGAGCTACTCACGGCCGACTACGTCGTCAGCCTCACCGGCGGTGTCATCGCACCACAGTGGTTCCCAGCATTGGTCTTCCTCGCCTCGGCGGCCATCTCGTTTGCCACCGGTGCCTCGTGGGGCACGATGGCCATTCTGATGCCGATCGTCATCCCCATCTCCCACGGTCTGTCGACCGCCGCCCAATTCCCGGTGGGCAGCGACTCCTACACCCTGGTCCTCGTCGGTACCATCTCGTCGGTGCTGGCCGGAAGCGTCTGGGGCGACCACTGCTCCCCCATCTCGGACACGACGATTCTGTCGAGTATGGCGTCGGGATGCGACCATATCGCCCACGTCCGTACCCAGATCCCCTACGCCCTGGGTCTCGGGATACTGGGGATGATGTTGGGTGATATACCGACTGCCTTTGGACTGAGCCCGTGGATCTCGCTACTGGTCGGCAGCGCGGTCATCGTGCTGATTGTCCGCTTTTTCGGACAGAAGGTCGACCTGCCCGCGGCCCCCTAGCCGGTCAAGAGCGTTCAACGACCATGAGAGATATCTGCCGGTTCTTCTTGCTGGCCCTCGGCCTCTCCCTGCTGCCATCGCCGCTGGCGGCGCAGGCGCCCCGCTGCCGCCCCTGCGCCGGTGTTCGGGTCGATGACCCTGGCTCGTTGCTGCGCGAGCTCGCCGCCGAGCCCCGTCTGGATGAAGAAGCGCGTTTCTATGTCGCCTGGGACGTGGCCCTCGACGGCTCGGCGCCCCTCGACGTCGCCACCGCGGTGGCCGCCACCGGCGCCACCCCCTGGCTGCGCCTCGTCTTTGCGACACCGGCGCCGTTGACCGCCAATCTGGAGCAGTTGGAAGGCGAACTCCAGGCAGCCACCGACCTCACCGCTGCCGCCGGCGAGGGCGCTCATTTCCAGGTTGTCTGGCGACCCGATACCGAATTGCTCGACATCGACCGGGTCAAAGACTACGCCTTTCTGCTCAAAAGAGCGACGGTCGCGGTCAGCGGCGCCGCAACCGAGGCCCGAGTCATTAGCCAGCCGCTCCCCACCGACGTCGAGCTGCTGCGAGCCCTCTATGACGAGGAGACCGCCGCCTATCTGGATGGCATCGCGCTGCGCACCAGTCGGGCCGACGCCCTCCCCCCGGTCATCGATCTGCTGGCCGAGCTCGATCCCGGCAAGCCGCTTATCATCGATGCCCTCCCCTTCCCCACTCTCTCGTCCGAGGCCGTAGCCGACGCGGCTGCCTTTGCCGTCGCCGGAGTGGACCTGACCTTTTTCGAGCACGACCGCAGCTCGGTTCCCGATCTCGCGCCGCTCAAGCTCCTGGCCAGGGAGTTTCAGGGCGATCTCTCCTACGATCCCTACTCCTCACCCACCGGCAACGTCGAGGCCTGGAGCTTTGTCCGTGGCGAAGATCTTGGGTTGCGGGTCATCGTCAAAAAGAGCCCAGAGACCGAGACGGCCAGCCTTCTCTTCTCCGACGCCCAGCTCAAGAGCCCCGCCCGCATCGACCCGGTGACCGGCGAGCCCCTCGATCTCTACGGCGCGCTGCCCGGCAAGAGGGGTCTGGAGTTGGAAATAGCCGATCCCGACCCGGTGACCTTTCTCCGCCTCCAGCGTCTGACGGCCTCCGAGCGCGAGGGCATCGAGGGTCTGGACGAGCGGCTCAATGTCGTCTCCGAGCGCCAGCTGCCGGTCGAAGAGATCCTCCGCCGCTTGCAGGCCTTCGAGGATGCTCAGCAACGCCGTCTCCACACCTACCGTGCGTTCAACACTACGCACCTTCGTTTCGAGTTCGCCGCCGAGGGTCTGGAGGTGACCTTCGAGGGACCGCTCTTTTTCCGTCAGGGAGAGGGATACGACTGGGCTTGGGAGAAGGCCCTCTTTAGCGGCATCAAGTGGCGGAGCCAAAAGCTGCCCAAGCTGCCGCTGATCCAGCCCGAGCGAGCGGCCAGCCTGCCGTTGGAGGTCCTGTTCACCAACCAGTACAGCTATCGGTTGCGTGGTACCGCCATTGTCGACGGCCGCGACTGCTGGGTGGTCGACTTTCGACCCAGGGTAGCGGACTCCGACGAAAATCTCTTCCGGGGCACCGTCTGGATCGATCGAGAGCTTTTCTTCAGGGTGCGCTCGCGCGCGGTCCAGCTGGGTCTCGAAGGAGAAGTCATCTCCAACGAGGAAACCCTCTACTACTCGTCGGTGGACGCCGCGGGCAACCTCACCGCCTGGGATCCGGAGGGTTTCTGGCTGCCCATGCGGGGTGTCAGCCAGCAGATCTGGTCGATCTTCAACGCCGCATTGGTGGTCGAAAGAGAGACTCTTTTGAGCCAGATCGCCATCAACGATCCCGAGTTCGAGGACCGTCGTCAGGAGGTCCTGGCCTCGGACACCACCATGGTCAGAGACACCCAGGCGGGGCTGCGCTATCTGGTCAAGGACAAGGACTCCGGCCAACGTGTGGTCGAGGAGAAGTTCGACCCCGGTCGGCTGTTCCTCTTGGGCGGGGTTTTCTACGACAAATCATTCGACTTTCCGCTGCCGCTCGTCGGGGTCGACTATTTCAACCTCGATTTCAAGGAGACCGGCAGCCAGGTCAATGTCTTCTTTGGCGGTGTAATTCTGAACGCCAACTGGTCCGATCCCGAGTTTTTCGGCTCGCGCTTCGACGCCGGCGCCGACGTCTTCCTACTCGCCGTTGCGGGGACCGACACCCAGTTCAGGGACGGCGAGGAGACCCCCGAGGAGGATGTAGACATCCGCCCGGCGGAGCTCGACTTTACGCTGGGCCGCCCGCTGGGCAGCTTTACCAAGGTCAACCTGACCTATAGTTTGGGCTACACCAGCTTTCGTCGTGCCGATGACACCGCCGAGGACTTTCTGCTACCCGAGGACCACTTTACAAACTCGGTCGAGCTTGCCGTCAAATACAGTCGCTTGGGTTATCGCTTCGACCTGCGGGGGGAGTATTCGAATCGCTCCAGGTGGGAGCCGTGGGGCCTGCCCGGCAACCCGGACTACGATCCCGACCAGAGCGACTACCTCAAATGGGGCGTTTCGTTCGCCAAGACCTTTCATCTGCGCCGCTTCCGCAAGATCGGGATCCAACTCGAGTATGTAGGCGGCGCGGATCTCGACCGCTTTAGCAAATACGAGTTCGGCTATTTCAGCGACATCCGGGTCCACGGCTATCAGACCAACAAGGTGCGGGCCGACGAGGCCGCAGCCGTCCACACCAGCTACGGTTTCGAGATGGGTGAGGTCTTTCGCCTACAGGTGATCGGCGACGCCGCCTGGGCGACCGATGAGACAGCCGGTTTCGATCGGGAGTTTCTCGGCGGCGTCGGTGTCGCCGGCAACCTCGTCGGGCCCTGGAGGACCTTGGTGAGGCTCGATCTGGGGCTTGCGGTGGCCGGACCCGATGACGGATTTACCGCTTTCCTGGCCTTCCTCAAACTGTTCAAATAGAGGTCGAGAATGTCGAGCCAAGACGATATCCCCGACGGGGAGCCCGTCGAGCTCCCCATCACCGACGTTCTGGATCTCCACAGCTTCGCCCCGCGAGAGGTGGCCGACGTCGTCCGCAGCTATCTGGATGAGGCCTGCGAGCGGGGCTTTCTCCACGTACGGATCATCCACGGCCGTGGTGTCGGCGTGCAGCGTCGGACTGTTCGCACGGTGCTGGAGCGGGACCCGCGAGTAGCCGTGTTCGAAGACGCAACCGCAACGGCAGGAGGCTGGGGGGCGACCAGTGTGACCTTCTACCGTTCCGACCAGGGCTAGGGCGCATGGCTGCGGTGACCCTGAGACGACCCTGGAACAGGTTGCGACGGATCCTTGCGGGATCGCCGGTCGGCTTCGTGTACTCGCCAGGTTACCGAGTCCATCTTGGCGGCTCGCCCTACGATCCAGAGCGTGCCGAGCGCATACTCACGTTTCTGCTGGACGAGGGTCTGATCAGCCAAGAGAGTGTCTTCCGCCCGCGCCGCGCTTCTCTCCAGGATCTGAGGCTCGGGCATACCGCCGCCTATCTCGAAGCCCTGCGGGATCCTGAGACGCTGACCGCCATTCTCGGCGTCGAGGTTCGGGACGAGGTCTACCAACAGTCTCTGCAGGCTCAGCGTCTCGCCGTGGGTGGAACCCTGCTTGCCACCCGGCATGCCCTGCGACGAAACCATCCCACCGTCAATCTAGGCGGTGGCTTTCATCACGCCCGCCCGGAAGCCGGTCGCGGTTTCTGTATCTTCAACGACGTCACCGTCGCCATCCGCCGAGCCCGAGGCGATGGCTTTGATGGGCAGATTCTGGTTGTCGATCTCGACCTCCACGACGGCAACGGCACCCGGGCCGCCTTTGCCGACGACCCTTCGGTCTTTACTTTCTCCATCCACAATCAGACCTGGGATGACGAACCAGCGGTGGGGTCGCTGTCGATCGAGTTGGCCGGCGAGGTCGAGGAGGACGAATACCTCGAGACGCTGAGGACCCACCTACCCGATCTCCTGCAGGAGCACCGGCCGGAGCTGGTCTACTACCTGGCCGGTACCGATCCAGCCATCGACGACCGGCTGGGAAATTGGAAGGTCACCGCCGCCGGCATGTTGGAACGGGATCGTTTTGTCGTCTCGCAGATCCGTCGGCTGCGCGCGGACATTCCCCTCGTCATTCTGTTGGCCGGCGGTTATGGCAACGAGACCTGGCGCTACAGTGCGCGGTTTCATGCCTGGCTGCTGACCGGCCGCAAGCCGCCCGAGCCTCCCACCACCAAAGAGATCACCTTGAGGAACATCCGCAACGCCGGCCGGCTGTTGGGGAGAAAAAGGAGGGCCCGCACCGACCTGGGCGACGACATCTTCACTCTCAGCGACGAGGACATCCACGGCGAGCTCGGGCGGGATGCCAAACAGTCTCGTCTGCTGGGCCGATTTACACCGCACGAGGTCGAGCTGCTGCTGGAGTGGACCGGCTTTATGGATCGTCTCCGCGCCAAGGGTTTCCGCGACACGGTTCTCGAGTTCGACCTCGAGAATCCGACCGGACACACCATCCGCCTGTTCTGCGACTCTCACCGCTCGGAGCTCCTCATGGAGCTGCGGCTGAGGATCGATCGGCAGACGCAGCCCGGTATGGAGCTGCTGGAGATCGCCTGGTTGCTGCTGCAGAACCCCCGCACGTCGTTTAGTGCTCGAGAACAGGCTCTGCCCGGGCAGCAACACCCCGGTCTGGGCCTGCTCAACGATGTGATGGCGCTGCTGATCCTGGTCTGCGACGAGCTACGGCTGGACGGCATCCTGTTTGTCCCCTCGCACTACCACCTGGCGGCCACCGGTAAAAAGTACCTCCGCTTCCTCCAGCCCGAGGACGAGGCCCGCTTTCGCGCTCTTCAGGAGGCCACCAGCGGGCTACCGCTGGGAAAGGCCTCGCAAGCCATCGACGACGGCACGCTTATCGACACGGCAACCGGTGAAAAAGTCCAGTGGCGCCCCACCACCATGGTGCTACCCATCAGCGACCAGCTCCACGACCTCGTAGAGGGCGAGGGGTTCGAGGCGCGTGTCAAAGAGGCGGGTGAGAAACTGCGTTTCAGGCTTGGCTGACTCAGCACCCCCGCCCAAGGCTCGAGGGCTTGGGGGCTTGGGGGCTTGGGAGAAGAGGATACTCAGGATCGAAGCGGCCGACTTCCCTGCCGGCGGGCGTGGGCGGGGGACCCCAAGCCCCCAAGCCCACAAGCCCTTTTTCCCCTACTGGCGGCCGATGAGCTCCAGCAGTCCCAAGGTCATCGGCGGCAGGTAGGTGATTAGTAGCACCCCTATTCCCAGGATCGCCAGCATCGGTAGGGCGGCGCGCCAGATGGTCAGTAGCGGGCGGTCGAAGCGGTAGGCGGCGAGGAAGAGATTTAGTCCTACCGGTGGGGTCAGGTAGCCGAGCTCCAGATTGGCGACGAAGATGATCCCCAGGTGCACCGGATCGACTCCGTAGGCCACACCCAGCGGCACGATGAGCGGCACCACGACGACGATGGCCGAAAAGATGTCCATCAGACAGCCGACGATCAACAGCAGCAGGTTGAGGCAGAGCAGAAAGACCAGGGGGGACTGGATATAAGTCTGGACCCAATCCAGCATCCTGCTTGGAATTTGTGCATCCACCATGTAGCTGGTCAGACCCATCGCCACCGCCAGGATGATGAGCACCCCACCGATCAGCACCATGGTCTCGGTCAGCACCCGAAACAGATCGCCTCGCAGCGACAGATCCTTGTGGACGAAGACCTGGGCGATAAAGGCATAGAGGACGGTGAGAGCCGCCGCCTCGACCAGGGTGACAAAGCCGCCAAAGATCGCCACCAGCACCACAAAGGGCAGCAATAGCTCCCACTTGGCCGCCCACACGGCGCCGAGGGCCTCCGGCACCGAAAAGGCCTGTCGACCCGCGCCGCTCTTGATTCCCTCCCGCACACCCCAGGCAGCCACCAGCGCCACCAGCAGGATGCCCGGGATCAGACCACCGATAAACAGATCCCGGATCGGTACCTGGGCGACGATGCCGTAGAGGATCAACGGCAGAGCCGGAGGAAAGAGCAGGCCAAGCGACCCCGATGCGGTGAGCAGACCGAGGGAGAACTCCTCCCGATAGCGGTCGGCCTGGAGTGCCCCGAAGAGCAGGCCCCCCAACGCCAGGATGGTGACCCCCGAACCGCCGGTCAGCACGGTGAAGAAAGCGCAGACGATGGTGGTGACCACGGCCGTGCCGCCCGGTATCCAGCCGAATAGTGAACGAAAGACACGCACCAATCGCTGTGATGCATTGCCCTGCGCCAGCAGAAAACCGGCCAGCGTAAACAGCGGGATGGCCGGGAGCAGCGGCGAGACGGCCAGGCGATAGGTCTCCGCCGGCACCGCGGCCACCGGCACCGCCTCGATCATGAACAAATAGACCGCCGCGCCGCCCAGCGCCGCGAAGATGGGTCCGCCCAGAGCCGTCGCCACGATTACCAGAAGCAGACCCGGCCAGACCGGCCAGCCCTCCAGCCACTGGGGGAACTGACCCAGCAGCGCGCCGATCACCACCCCGAGGACCGCCACCGCCCGCCCCGGCCAGCGGTCCGAGGCGCGCCAGACCAGCCGCAGTGCGATAAGCGCGAAGCCGATGGGCATCGCCAGCTGCGCCACCCAGACCGGTAGTCCCGCTGCCACCTCGGTACCCGCCGAGCGCTCGATCCGGATCAGGTCGACCGCCGCTCGACAGAGCAGCGCCGCCGCCAGGGCGCCGACGGTGCTCGAGATCACCTGGGCGAGATCTCGCCATTTGCCCTCCGGGAGAAACTGCCCGGTGGACAACCCCAGCAGTTTGCCTTCGCGAGCCGCCAGAGCGGCCCCCAGAAAGGCAACCCAGAGGGTGAGGTGCTGGACAAAGGGTCCGGAGCCCGGAATGCCGCGACCAAAGAGAACACGAGAGACCGCCTCGGCCAATGGCAGCAACGCCATAGAGACCAGAGCGGCCGCAGCCACTCCATTCTCGGCGAGCTGTGGGATCTTCTTCAGGGTGAGACCTTGTCGGCCCGGTCGCTGCGAAAACGGTTGCGCTCGGCCAGGGCCCGATCGAAGGCTTCGGCAGGAACGATCGCCTCACGCATGGTATCAGCGAACTCGGCCGCCGCTTCCCGCCACTCGGTTTCGTCGGTCACCGCGACGACTTCGAGCCCCCTCTTGGTCATCGCTTCCACCGCTTCACGATCCTGCTGCGGGATTCCCTTCTCGAGCTGCTCCTCGGTCCGCCGGGCGGCCGCCAACAGCGCCTTCTGATCTGCCGCCGAGATCTTCTTCCACGCCTTCTCGGTGACCACCGTGGCGCCGACCAGGGGAGCCAGACCCAGCTCGTGCATGTAGGGGGTCTGGCGAAACCACTGCAGGTTGAGCGCCGCCAGTGGGGTCGTCGGCAGCACCTCGATCATCCCGGTCTGCAGACCGGTCATGATGTCGGTGGCCGCCAGGGCTACGGGCTTGAAGCCGCTGCGCATCCACCACTGGACCATGTCGTCCTGCCCCGCCCAGACAAAGAGCTTCTGCTGCTTGAGGTCGTCAATCTGGCGGATCGGATCCTTCGAGAAGAGGTGAACCCAGCCGGCGTGTCCCCAGTGTACAAAGACAAATCCCCGCGCCTCGAGCTTTGCCGCGAGATAGGGCTCCATCGCTTCGAGCACGAACAGGAGCTCCTCGTACGAATCGTAAAACAGAGGAATGGTAAAGACCTTGAAGGCCGGATCGATCTCGGAGAGGCCGGTCACCGTCAGCGAGGCCGCCTGGATCTGGCCGATCCTCATCTTGCGCACCACGTCCGGCTCGTCGCCGGCAACTCCCCCCGGATAGATCCTGAGGGTGACCCGACCGTCGGAGCTCTCTTTCCAATCGGCGCCCATCTCCTTGAGAGCTTTGTCCCAGACCGAGCCGTCGGGCACCAAGGTCGCCAACTTGATCACCGTCGCGGCCTCCACCCCTCGGGTCGCGAGCCCCAGAGTCAAGAGCAACAACCCCACCAGCACTGCAAACCTCTTCATTGGCTCTCCTCTGTGGGCTCTTCGGGATAGTCCAGAAACAGCTCCGCTATCTGTCCCAGCATCGTGCGCGCCTGATCCTGGACAATGATATTCATCAAACGCAGCGAGGGCTCGCGATCGGGATCGATGTCGAGGGCTTGCTCCAGGAGCTGCTGGAACTCACGCCAGTCCTGGGCCGGCACCGACACCTGTTTGGCCAGAGTCACGTACGGCCCGGCGCTCAGGCCCCGAGAGAGCGCCACCGCTTGCTCGAAGTGATCGCGGGCCCGCTCCGGTGAGCCTCCCATGGCCTCCGGCAGGGCCTCCAGAACGATCATCACCGAGTGCGCCGCGCCCAGGTTGTAGTCCGGATCCAACTCCAGGCTGCGCTCGATCAACGCCCTCACAGCGGGTAGGTCTGCCGACAGCTCCGGCCGGTCCTTGCCCAGCGAGATGGCTCCGCCCCAGGCGGCACCCGTCCAGTAGAGGAGCGGCACCTCGTCGACTCCGAATGCCGCCAGCGCCGTCTCGGGTGCCACCTCCAGTCGACGCCCGATCCCCGGCGACTCGAGCTCCAGCGAGCGCAGACCGTAGTCACGCGCCCGCAAATAGAGCTTGAGGGCCCGTTCACGTTCCGCCAGCGACGCCCTGTAATCGACGCTTTCCAGACTATCGGCATGGGTGTCGACAAACGCGTACGAGTACTGGGCAAAGCCCCGACACGCTGCCAGCAGCAACTTCCGGTTCTCGGGTTGCTCGGCGAGCAGTGATTCGATGGTTTTCAGCGCAAAGGGCAGGGCCTGCCGGATCAACTCCGGATCGTCGTCCGAGGCATAGACATCGCCGGCGGCGACCAACGAGTCGGCGACCGTGTTGATCGCCATGGTGCGCAACGAACAACCGCTCAGCATCGCTGCGGCAACAACCAGTGCCAGCACTTGTTTATGGTCTTCCACTCGGAGCCTCTTCACGAGGAGCCAATCTACCCACCCCCCTCTCCAGGGTCAAGGGGCCGGTGACCCGGGAGCCCAGAACCTCCGCCCATCACCAACGTAGATAGACTGGAGGGGGGAGATCCAACTAGCTCATGCCAGCATCCGCTCAAGGCCGTCAGGTCCAGGAAAAGGCCCAGAAAGCTGTCACCCAGGCCCGGCAGTTCGTGCGGGAATACACCCACGGCCTCAACGTCCGGGACCTGCGCCGGATGTTCGACGAGGACGCCACCCACGCCTACAAGATCCTGATCAGGGACTACGATCCACAGCTGGAGCCCACGGAGAGCAACCGCCGTTTCTTCTATCGCGCCAAGATCGTCTTTCTCGGCCTCTCGTACAAGCTCAGCCCGGCTCGGAGAATCCTCTTTCTCGCCGCCCTGCTCTTCGCCATCCTGGGTCTGGCCAACGCCCCCGACATCGACTTCGGGACACCGCTCACCCACATACACGTGGAGTTCTCTCCGCTCTGGTTCCTGCTCAGCATCGGTGCCCTGCTGTGGCTGCTCATCATGGAGCTGGTCGACCGGGTTCGCGTCCGCGACGAGCTCGAGGTCGCACGCAAGCTGCAGAGCGATCTGCTGCCCGAAAGCTCTCCGGACATCGAGCCCTACCATTTTGCTCACTCCTACCGTACGGCCAACGAGGTGGGTGGGGATTACTACGACTTCCAACGGCTGCCCGATGGCCGCTTGGCGCTGTTGATCGGCGATGCCAGCGGCCATGGAATCGCCGCGGGGTTGCTGATGGCGATCGCCAACGCCACGCTCAAGACGGCTCTGGATCTGGACCCCGAGCCCCGCGCCGTCGCCACGCTGCTCAACGGCGCCCTCTACCGCACCGGAGACCGCCGGGCCTTTATGACCCTCTTCTACGGGCTCCTCGAGCCCGAGACCGGGCATTTGCACTACATCTGCACCGGCCATCCCTTCCCGCTGCTCCGCCGGGCCGGTGGCGAGATCGAGGAGCTGGGCGAAGGAACCCTGCCGCTCGGTCTGCGTAAGTCGATCGAGGTCTCCACGCGCACGGTCACCATCGAGCCCGGCGACCTCCTCGTCCTCTTTACCGACGGTCTACCGGAGGCTGTCAACGGCCAGGACGGCGAGGCCTTTGGCTTTGTTCGGATCAGGGAGCTGCTGGGTGCAATCGGCTCTCCCGAGGTGATCCACGACCGTATTCTGCTCGCCTTCGACCAGCACGTGGGACCGGAGCTGCTGACGGATGATTTGACGTTGGTGGTTATGTCACGGATGTAGCCGCGTCAGGACCGCTCGACCACCATCGCAAAGCCGACGCCACCGGCGGCGCAGACGGTGATGAGCCCGAGATTCAGGCTCCGCCGCTCGAGCTCCCGCAGCAGCTGAATGGTCACCCGGCCACCGGTCGCCCCAAACGGATGTCCGATGGCGATCGAGCCGCCGTTGACGTTGAAGCGCTCGAGGTCGACTTCGCCCAACGGCTGGCTGCGGCCAAGCTCCTCGACGGCGAATTTCCGCGAGGCAAACGCCTTCATATTGGAGACAATCTGGGCGGCGAAGGCTTCGTGCATCTCTACCAGATCGACGTCGGAGAGCTCGAGACCGGCCTGGTCGAGCGCCAGCGGCGCCGCATAGGCGGGTCCCTGGAGCAGTTGGCTCCCCGGGTCGAGGGCGGCGTAGGCAAACGACCTGATAAAGCCGAGCGGCTCGTAGCCCAGGGCCTTGGCCTTGTCTTCGCTCATCAGCAAAACCGCCGAGGCCCCGTCGGTGAGCGGGCTCGAGTTGCCGGCCGTCAGGGTCCCGTACTTGCGGTCGAATACGGGTCTCAGCTTGGCCAGGGCTTCCATCGACGTGTCACTACGAACGCCATTGTCGTCGGCCACCGCCACGTCGTAGCCCGGGGTCGGAAAGGTGGTGACGATCTGGTCGGCAAACCGTCCCGCGGCGGCCGCGGCAGCCGCCCGCTGATGAGACAGCAGAGCGATCTCATCCTGGGATCGACGCGAGATCTGATTCTCCTTGGCCATCTTCTCGCAGGCCAGCCCCATGGTCATGCCGGTGGAGTACTCGGCAATCGCCGGCGGCACCGGCACCAGGTCGCGCGGTCGAAGCTTGGCGAGAATCGAGAGCTTCTGCCCCATCGATCTGGCCTTGCTGAATTCCATCAGCAGGCGAGCGGCCGCCTTCGAGTACTGGATGGGGACGTTGCTCAGGGACTCGGCGCCACCGGCCAGAACGACATCACATTCACCGCTCAGGATGGCCTCGGCCCCAGAGGTGATGGCCCGGTTGGAGGAGGCGCAGGCGAGGTTGACGGTAGTGCCCGGTATCGTCTTCGGCAGCGACACCCGAAAGACCACTTCCCTGCCCAGATTGGGGGCGTGCAGGGCCTGGACCACCACCCCGAAGATGGAAAGGTCGATCTCGTCGGGATCGATGGCGGTCCGGGCTACCAGCTCGGCCGCCGCCACGCCGGCCAGATCCACGACATCCATATCCTGGAGGTCGGTACCGGACTTCGAGAAGGGCGTGCGGCAGCCGTCGACAATGGCTACCCTGCCACCCACTCCGCGCACGCTCTGGCTGACGACTTTGGCGATGTTGGGAGCTTGGCCCACACCCCGGGTCCAAACGGTGTCGGCCCGGTCGTGGATCTCCTCGTGGACAGTGGCTCGGTTGGGTGGGGGCAGGGGCGATGAGTCCGACGGCGCGGTGCGACCTGGGGCATCGGTATCTGTCATCAGATCGTCCTCGAGGGAAGTCACTCTACCTCATACGGCTCGGTCGCTTGATAGGCTTGCGCCGTGAGCGATTCGAAGATCGACCCCACCCAAGCTGTCGAAATCCCCCACCATCGACTCGGATGGAAGATCCGCCTACGCCGCGCCCTGGTGGCCGGTCTTGTCATCTTGGTGCCGGTCACCCTGACCATCTTTATCCTGGTCAAGCTCTTCGGCTTTATGGACAGCATTTTCACCCCGGTGATCGACCGGGCGATCGGCATCTATCTTCCCGGCGCCCACATCCCTGGGCTCGGTCTGCTGATGACGATCATCGTGGTGTTGGTGTTGGGCTGGCTGTCCACCAATGTGGTCGGTCGCAGCGTTATCCAGGCCACTGAGCGCCTCATCTGTCGGATCCCCGTAGCCAAGTCCATCTACTCGGCCACCAAGGGAATTCTAGAGGCCGTTTCGTTCAAACAGACCGAAGCCTTCAAACGGGTCGTGCTCATCGAGTACCCCAAGGCAAACATCTTCGCTCTGGCCTTTGTCACCGGCTGGGCCTCGTGGCCGACGATCCACGAGAAGCTGGCCGACACCGTGCTGGTCTTTGTCCCCACCACCCCCAATCCCACCAGCGGTTTTCTCCTCCTGGTGCCGCGGCAAGAGACCATCGAGCTGCCGATCTCCATCGAGGAGGGCATCCGTTTGGTGATCTCGGGTGGCATCCTGTTGCCCAATATGGCACCCGCGATGGACGCCTCTACACAGTCCCTCCCCTGATCGCGGCCCCATTCGGAGCCCATTTGGGGTCCCCAGGGACCCGGCATGGATCCTGCTACAC